>JAISWK010000029.1 GCA_031270805.1 Gracilibacteraceae bacterium | reverse complement strand
GACGGAAGCGTCCCCGCCGGCGCGGATTTCGGGAACATCACGGCGGCAACCAGGGTTTACGGCGGCAGAAGCAGAAACGTCTTGCCAAACCACCGCGAATCCTCTATACTATACACATGATGCCTTCGTTTAGCAGGCTTTCTTTCACACGGTAGACCTTTACGCTGTCTTTTCGAAGCCCCGCCGTGTTTGCGCCCGCTTTTAGCGTGACGGAGAAAACGCTCGGTTCGCGTTCGGCAAGTCCTAACAAGTACAAGGAGCATTCATGAGAAAACACGGCGGTGGGATACCTCACTTGAAGCACGTACATTCCGTCGTCCCATGCGCCTTCTGACATATATAAGCCGTGGGCTGCGCGCTCCAAGCCGTTTTTGCGTACATATTCGCCCAGATACTCTCTTGAAATACCTGTGGCGACGGCTTCTGAGGTTCTCAAAAAGCCATTGTTTTCGCGGAGCAATGAATCTAAAATTTCTCGTTTCATAAAAATCACCTGACTTTCACGCCCTAATTGTAAACGAAAAGGGCGCGAAAGTCAAGTACTCAAGAGCCAGTCTATCAGATTGACCTGTTTGATCCCTTCGTGATCTCCCGAGATGAAATCAAGGGTCAAGAGATATTTGGGGTAATTGTCGCCAACACGTCGCAAAGGGGCAAGCTCACGCTCCTGCACTCGAGCGTCTCGCCCGTCACCCGTTCGAGAGGGGTATATGGGCGGTGTCACATATCAGAAAGCAAGGTAGTATAACCCCCGTGTGGGACAGAGCGACGGTTTTCGCCGACTCAACCGCCCCCGCTCTCCGAACCCAAGAAGGCTTTGGTGCGGGGCTGGCGGGGATGGTCCAGGACTTCGGCCGGCGGGCCGCTTTCGATGATTTCCCCCTCGTCCATGAACACGACCCGGTTGGCCACGCCGCGGGCAAAACTCATCTCGTGCGTAACCACGAGCATGGTCATTCTTTCCTCGGCCAGATCGCGCATGGCCCGCAGCACTTCGCCGGTCAATTCCGGATCCAGGGCGGAAGTCGGTTCGTCGAAAAGCATGATCTCCGGATTCATGGCCAAAGCGCGGGCGATGGCCACCCGCTGCTTCTGCCCGCCGGACAGCTCGCAAGGATAACTCAGGCGCTTGTCGCTCAACCCGATCTTGGCCAGCAGGCCCTCGGCGGCAGCGACGGCTTCCGCTTTCGGTCGGCGGGCCACGATCATGGGAGCGGCGATGATATTTTCCAGCACGTTGCGGTGCGGAAAAAGGTTGAAACTCTGGAACACCATGCCCATTTTCCGCAGCAGCGGCCGGGTTTCCCTTTCCGGCGGGTAATGACTGCGCCCTTCGGCGTCCCGGGCGATGAGCGGACGCCCGTCCAAGGTCACGCTGCCCCGCTCTGCGGTTTCCAGGTGGATGAGACAGCGCAGGAGCGTGCTTTTGCCGGAGCCGGACGGCCCGATCACGGCCGCGACGTCGCCACGGCGGAGGGAAAAGGTAATACCGCCGAGGACGGGCAGCGCGCCAAAACTTTTGTGCAAATCATTGATTTGGAGGAAGGCGGCGGAATTTTCAGCCAAATCATCCGCGGGCAGAAAATCACTCATAATAGGCAAACCTCTGTTCTGTTTTTTTCAGCAGCCATGTCAAAATCAGCGTGTTCACCAGGTAGAAGACGACGGCGTAAAAATAGGCGTCCAGGCGAAAATCCCGGCCGGCGGCGATCTGGGCGACGCGAATCAAATCCGGCACCCCGATGGCAAAGGCCAGCGCCGTGTCCTTGATCAGCGTAATGACCTCGTTGCCGAGCGGGGGCAGAACGCGCTTGACCACCTGGGGCAGAACCACATGGCGCATGGTTTGCGGGTAGGTGAAGCCGAGGACGTGGCAGCCTTCGTACTGGCCGCGATCGATGGACTGGATGCCGCCGCGGAAAATCTCGGCGAAATAAGCGGCGTAATTCAGGGAAAAGGTCAGAACGACCGCGAACAGACGCTCCAGGCGCAGACCGACATGGGGCAGGGCGAACCAGATAAAAAACAGCTGCAGCAAGAGCGGCGTGCCACGGAACAGCCATATGTAAGCGACAATCAGCGCCCGGAGAGCCCGGAGGCGGGAGAGACCGAGGATTGCGAGGATGAGGCCGAGGGGGATGGAAAAAATCAGCGTGGAAAAGAAGATGGTATAGGTCACGCGGGCGCCGGCTCCCAAGGCGGGGAGGATGAGCTGGGCATAGCGGGCGGCGGTCTGAATAAACGGGGCGATCTGAGTATAATCCATAAGCGTTCTCCGGCGGCAGCTTGCGCCGCAATTCTGAGTGGGATTTCTTGAGCGGGGAAAAATCAAGGCCGCGAGTATCGTAGGGCATCCCGCCCGTTGGTTTTCGGGACGATTGCCATCGTCAGACTGTGTGAGAAAGGGAGTCGTAGGGGCGCGCATTGCGCGCCCGCAGAACAAAATGGGGGACACGGGCGCGCAATGCGCGCCCCTACGATACCGGGGTTGCTGCCAATGCTTTTTCTCGCACGGTTTCCAATTATACGGGATTGAGAAAGAATTTGACGGCGAATCTGACGGCGGAAAAAATAAAAATAAACAAAAGGAAATAAGTCCCATTCGCCCCGAGCCGCACGAATCAAGGCGCGCGGGGGCGCAGCTCTGTGACGGTCAAGCGGCGGAGGCGTGTCGGGCCGGTGAAAAATACTTGGTTCTATATATTGACAGCAGGGGCGCTATATAGTAGGATAAGGAAAAAGGGTTTGATTTTACCCTGTATTCGTGAAGCATGATACTTTACGAAAA
>JAISWK010000146.1 GCA_031270805.1 Gracilibacteraceae bacterium | reverse complement strand
GGGGACACGGGCGCGCAATGCGCGCCCCTACGACGACCCGGGGGTTGCTGCCAATGCTTTTTCCACACAGTCTGACGGCCCCATTTTGTCCTGAGCCTCCCTTATACCCGTATCGCTGTTACGGCCTCCCGCACTTTCCAGTATCCGGCCTTATCAGAGCCGACACGCTCTATTACCCCATACTCCACCAACGCACGAACAGTGCGAAGCACAGTCCTTCTGTTTCGCAATATTGCTTCAGCCATTTCCTCAACTGTAATGCCTTCCTGATGCTTTATCAGTGACAAGATTTTTGCCTGACTTGCGTTTAGAGTGACATTCTTGTCTTTTACAGTGACATTTACAGTGACATTTTTGTCTTTTACAGTGACACTATCCGTTGTTGCAGTGACACTATTGCCACTGATCGAGTTATTTACAGGGCCATTTGCAGGGTCGTCGCCGCTCAGAATTTCAGTCAACGCGCCCATTGTCCGCAGTTCTTCTAAATCCTTCCGTAAGACATAACGGCTGTTTTTCTTTACAACCAGCCCGGTCTTCAGCAACCCTGGCAAGAAATCCCTCAACTCAGGAGCCACTTTCCCCCCGTAGTAGAGAGAGTTGATAATCATCAACTCTTCTGTGGACAGACTGTCGGCGGTGTCGCCGATTTTACGGAATAGAGCAAGCAGCTTTTCGTCGAGCTTGATGCCCTCAAGCCGCATTCGCACGATATAGTCGTCTGAATCCAGAAAATCCGGCAGTGCCTTGGCTTCCCTGATACATAGCTCATAAATCAAATCCATTCCCTGCCCAGCGCGTTCTACCAGCCCGCAGCGGCCCAACACTTCAGCGATCAGGCGATTGCGTGGTGATTGGCGAAACATGATATTGTCGCGGGTTATCCCATGCGGAAAGCCGCCGGGGCTGTCAATCTCCAGACGGTCGAAGTAGTGCTTGACAAAAATACTGCCGGAGAGCTGGTAGTTGCGATGGCTCACGGCATTCAAAATGGCCTCCCGAACTACGCGCTCATTATAGGCGGGCAAAGGCAGCACAAAAGGTCCGTTCTGATAGGAGAGCAAGTCATTGCGCAGATTGATGAGTTCCCACAGTTTGTCAAAGTACAGGAAAAAGCCCATCCGAAATTCTTCGCGTGCGGCAGCTGGCCCAGGTCGGTTGGATGGACGGTATTCAAAGACGACTTCAGCCTGAGAAAGGCGCCGCCCCAGAGCGGCTTTCGTGCCAAACAGAATCAGGCCGGCATAAGTAACGCCTTCATCATGGATTACCTCGATATCGGCTAGTAATTGACTGACAGAAAGGGCCTTAATTCGTTTTAGCGCACTTTTCTTTTCGGGATGCACAGCTATCCAATCAATCCATTTGCGCCGGAATGATTCAACGGCTTCCGTATCTATGTCTTTGATAGTTGCCTTTGGGCAGATATCTGCGGAAAAATCATGTCCCGTTTCTGCATAGGTAGTGCGCCGCATTTCCTCCGTCATCGGAATCAGGCTGTCGCCCTCATACCACCACGCCACTCCGTCCACCTGCACAGGCAGACCGATGGGGCGGCTCGCCACGTCAAATACCAGGACACGCTTGCCCTCATGGTCGATCAGCTGAAAGTCCACCATAACATGGAGCTTGTCAATCAGCCCCTTGCGGGTGCGCTCCGGCTGGCCAAACGCCTTACTGCCCACGACTTGGCGCGGGCGTTTGTCTGTGATGCCGAGAACCAGCTTGCCGCCACCGCAGTTCGCTAGAGCGCAGCAGCATTGGGCGGCTTCGTTGGCATCAAAGCGGGTCTTTGCCTCTTTGAACTGAAACTGTTCGCCTTCTTTGGCTTCCAGTAATTCTTCTATCGTGATAAATCCTCGCATTCCGTTCACCCCTCCTTCAAAGAAAGACAAAAAAACCCTCGTTCCCGGTCAATCAGCCAATGGCCTTCCAGTTCGATATAACAGTCCGCAAACAGCCAGCCCATTGAATTCAGCCATCTTCGCTCCGGCCCGTATTCCGGTATCTTTTCCTTCACAAAAGCCATTCCATCTCCCGTTACGACTGGCCGCCGGATCAATCCGCTGACGAGCGGCGCCCGCCTTAGGAAAAACGCAAGTCCCGGCCGAATTCCTTTTTCAGCAGGGCAAAAAGCAGTCCGTCCCGATACTCGCCCCCGGCGTAATACGCTTCCCGCAGCGTCCCTTCGAGACTGAAACCCGCCCGGCGATAACAAGCCGCCGCCCGCAGATTGCCGGCCCAGGTCTCAGCGGTCAGGCGGTGAAAATTGCCTTGCCCGAAAAGATAGCGGCAAAATGCGAGCAGAGCGTCCGTCCCCAGACCCCGGCCCCGGTTTTCCGGCCGGCCCAGCCCCAGAAACAGGCGGGCGGAGCGGGCGGAGGGGTTTACCAGGTCAAAACCGATCGTGCCGATCAGGGCCGCCGCCTGGTCCACGATGGCGTACCGGTTCGGATCGTCCTCATAGAAACGGGCGGCGATTTCCTCGCGGCGCAAAAACGAGGCCGGCGGCCAACCGCCGCTTATGGCCCAGACAAAATCCGCGTCGCTGTACCATTGATACAGTTGTTCCAGATCATCGGCCTCCAGCGGCCGGATGCGCGTTCTTTCCCCTCTCAACATCTCCCGTCCCCGCTTTCTCTTCCGCGCCTACTCTCCAAACACCACTTTCACCGTGTCCCCGCGATTGACGATCGTGCCCGCAAGCGGGAGTTGTTCCACCGCCAGCCCGCTGCCCTCGAAAGTATAAAGCAATTCCGCCCCGGCCAGCGTCTCCCCGACCTGGGCCATCGTCAGACCGATGAGAGAGGGTACAGCCGTTTCTCCCTCCCCGGGCGGCGCCAAAGGTTCCGCCGCCTGCACTATAGTCGCCTGGGCCGCAGTCGTCCGGGCCAGGTCGTTCCGCCACTCCTCCAGGTGATCCGGCGTTTGGGCGTCCACCGGGATACCGTAATACTGCAGCGTGCCTTCCAGGATATTTTTCACCCGCGGCCCGGCCAGCACACCGCCCTGCGGTTTCACGCCCCGGGGCGAGTCGATAATGAACAGCACCGCGATCCTGGGGCGTTCCGCCGGGGCGAAGGCGAGAAAAGAGACGATAAAATCGTCTTCCGAATAGCGGTTGTCTTCGGGATCAATTTTCTGCGCCGTCCCGGTCTTGCCGGCCACGCGGATCCCCGGGATTTTCACCCTGCTGCCGGTGCCGCTTTCCACCACTTTTTCCAGGATAGCGGTCACTTCCCGAGCCGTCGAGGTGGAGATCACCTGCCGCTTGATCTGCGGTTCCGTCCGCTGTACCTCGCGCCCGTCGCTGTCCAGCACCGCGTCAAGGAGGTAGGGTTGGTAAAGATAGCCGCCGTTAGCCACGGCGCAGACGGCCGAAAGCAATTGCAGCGGCGTCACGAGGTTGGCCTGGCCGAAAGCCATCGTCACCATGTCGATGCTGCGGATATTTTCACCGGGGACAAGCATCCCTTTTTCCTCGCCGCCCAAATCCACGCCGGTCTGCTCGCCGAAACCGAAGCCCTTCAGGTAGAGCCGGAACAAATCCCGCCCGATCAGCATACCCACCTGCCCGAAGACCACATTGGAAGAATCCATCATGGCCTGGGTCAGCGTTATATCGCCATGGGCGGTGATGGCGGAATCCCAGTTGACAATCGTATCCGGCCCGACGGTCAGCGAGCCCGGATCGGAGAATAATTGGGCGCCGCCCACAATCTGTTCCTCAATCGCAGTCGCCGCCGTGATAATTTTGAAGGTGGAGCCCGGCTCGTAGGTCATGCCGGTCGGGAGGTTACGGTGATTTTCCGCCGCAGTCAGGGCAAACTCGGCCGGATCGAAAGTCGGGCGGGAGGCCATGGCCAAGATCCTGCCGCTCATGGGGTCGAGCGCCAGCGCGCAGGCTCTGGCGGGCTGACATTCCGCGATTGCCGCGTCCAGTTCTCGCTCCAGCAAATACTGAATCGTTGCGTCCAGGGTCAGCCGCAGCGTATAACCATTGGCGGCGGACGGCAGGTCGTCGCCCGGATCGGGTCGTCCGTTCAGGATATCGTTGTAATAGGCCTCCACGCCGGCGCCGCCGTTGCCGTTGTCATTGACAAAGCCAATAACGCCCGCCCCGAGGCCGCCTTTGGGATAAAGGCGCTTGTACACGTTTTCCACCCCGATGCCGGCGTTCAAAAGGTTGAATACCTTGCTCGCCTCCGGCTCTTCGCTGCTTATGCCCAGCAGGGTTTTATCCGCCTGGCGCAATCGCTCGGCGATGTCCGTCGGCATCTGTCGGGCCAGCATGACGTATTCCACATCTGTTTTTACCAGTTCTTCCCCTTTTTGGACATACTGCCAGCGTGTTTCCAATTTGCTCTTGATCGTCTCCGCCTCCGCGCCAAGGATCTGAGCCAGCGCGTTTGCCAGACCGTCCACAGTCAGCCCCTGGGAATTCGCTTTTCCTTCCAAATAAGCGTGCAAATACTTGGGATCGACAAAAACATTGCAGGCCCGGAAGCTGCTGGCCAGGATATTGCCCTGGACGTCCACAATCGCCCCGCGCGAGACATTGGCCGTCCGGGAGATCTGGCGCAGGTTTTCCGCTTTCAGGCGAATGTCGGCGGCGCCTAGTACCTGCAAGTACAGGAGCCGGCCGGCGATGAAGAGAAAGGCCACGGCGATCAGGCAGTAAACAAAGCGGGCCCGCATGGGGGAAGGCCGGCCGAAATACGTTTTTTCGCCCCGCGTCATTCCTCTGCCCCGCTTTCCGGCCGGACGGGGTAAACCGGGCGGCGGCGGAGCAGGACGCCAAGGAGCAGTCCGCAGATCAGGCCGCCCAGGTGAGCGCTGTTGTCAACCTGCGAGCCGGGCGCCAGACCGATGGCGAAATTAATAACGAGGACGACGAGAAAGTTCTGTAATAGGCCGGCCCGCCAGAAAGCGCGATTGCGCCAGCCGAAAGCGAGCAAGGCGCCCAGGATGCCGAAGACCGCCCCGGAAGCGCCGGCCGCCACGATCAGATCCTGCCGGTGGGCAAAAAAACTCAGCCAGGAGCCGCCCAGACCGGCGCCCAGATAAATCACGAGAAAACGGAAGTGGCCGAACAGATATTCCGCCTGCCGGCCCAAGGCCAATAGCGCGTAAGCGTTAAACAGCAGGTGCGTTATCCCGATGTGCAGGAACATGCTGGTGAAAAAACGCCAGTATTCGCCCTCCTGCACCAGCAGCGACACATTTGCGCCGAAGCGGATGAGTGTGCGCGTGTTCGTCGAGCCGCCGCCTAAGGTCAGCAGGATAAACATAAAGGCGCAGGCGGCAATCAAACCATAAGTAATAAAATATCGGCGTATATCGTCCCGCATAGTATAATCTCCGTCTCAGGCCCGAGCCGCGAGCCGGCGTTCCATCGCCCGGGCGGCCAGAGCGCCGTCCCCGACAGCCGTCGCCACCTGGCGCAGCGGTACGGCCCGCACGTCGCCGGCGGCAAAAACTCCGTCTATACCGGTGCAGAGCATTTCGTCCGTCAGGATGTACCCGCCGGGATCCGTAGCCAGGCCCGGCAGGGCAAAATCCAGCCGCGGCTCGACGCCGACGTAAATAAAGATGCCGGCCACGGCCAGCGTCCGGCTCTCTCCGGTTTCGGCCCGGCTGAGGAGCAGTTCTTCCACCTTCTCCCGGCCCCGGATTTCCTCGACGAGCCATGGCGTCAGAAAATCCAGATTTGCCGCGGAGCGAGCCGCAGTCAGCGCCGCCCGGTCGGCGCGAAACTCGTTCCGGCGGTGAATGACCGTGACCCGCCGGACAAAGCGGGTCAGATAAACGGCTTCTTCCAGCGCCGCGTTCCCGCCGCCGACGACCGCCACGTCCCGGCCGCGAAAAAACGCTCCGTCACAGACGGCGCAGTAAGAAACACCCCGCCCGACAAAAACCGTCTCACCCCGCGCCCCCAGTTTGCGCTGCCGGGCGCCCGTGGCAATCAGCACGGTTTTCGCTTCAATATCCCGGGCGGCGACCCGGAGTGATTTCACCGGGCCGTCCGCGGCCAGGCCACGCACTTCTTCCATGAGAAAACGCGCCCCCATTTTTTCGGCCTGCCGGTAAAAATATTGTGTCAAGTCATAGCCGCTCACGCCATCGGGAAAGCCGGGATAATTGTCAATCCGTTCCGTCAGAGCGGCTTGGCCGCCCGGGGCCGCAGCCTCCAGCACCAGGGTGTTCAACCCTCCCCGCGCCGTGTAGATCGCCGCAGTCAAACCCGCCGGGCCGGCGCCGATAATCGCCGTATCATATACCATTGCTTCGTCTCCGTTACAAACTCTTTACAAGCGGACGCGATTTCCGCCCCAAACTGACAAAATTAAATCTGATTATATCATAACCCGGCGCCCGGAGCAAGCGAAACAGATTATTATTGCGGTCGCGGTCAAGGCGACCAGCGCCCAGAGCCAGGCCCAGAGCCCGCTCTGGGCGGCGGCGACGGATCCAAGCGGCAGGAGCGGCAGCAGCAGCGGCGAGGGGAGAGGCAAGTTCCACAGACCGCCGCCCAGCGTCATATTCAGGAGAAACCAGGGAATAAATATCCATACCGCCCGGGAGCGAGCGCCGGCCGCCGCGACCAGGCAGCCCAGCGCGGCGGCGTAGAAAGCGAGAAAGAGCAGGACGGCCGCGAGCAGCGGCGGAACGGCAATCCGGTAAAAAAAATCCAAACCGAGAATATACAAAAGAACCGTCAGCCCCCACGCCGTTCCCAGCGCCGCAGCAAAGGCCGCGCCGGCGCGCCGCAGAGCCCGGCGGCCGCGCAGGAGCAGACGGCGGTCGTCCGGGCCGGGCGCCATCCGGGCCGCCTGCAAAAAAGCCGGCAACAGGAACAGCGCCGGCACGCCGAAGGCCGGGGGCACGGAAAGCGGCTGGGCCGGGGCGGCCGGGCCTTCATAAACCAGGGTCAAAATAGGCCGGGCGGAGGCGGGCGCGGGCGCGCCGCTCACTTCCGCGCCGAGGAAACCCAATTGCCGCTGCCAGAGGATGTCCGCCCGCAGCATTACCGCTTCCGCCGCCAGGAATTCCCGGGCCAGGGAAATATCGCCGACGCCCGGGGCGGGATAAAGCAGGACTGCGCCCCCGCCGCCGCTTTCCAGCTGCTGATCGAACTGCGGCGTAATGACGGCCAGGCCCTGTACGGAATGAGCGGCAAAAATTTCTGCCCGATCGGCTGCCGGCGTAGTCTTGATAATCCGCAAATCCGGTATTTGTTCCAGCGCCAGCGCGTAACGCCGGGCCAGGGGGCCGTCGCTCTCCAGGGCCAAGGCTATGGCTAAGTCCGGTTTTTTGGAGTTCAGGGCGACGGAACTCATCTCCCCCAGCAGCAACTGGCAGGCGATGAGCAGCAGAAACAGCGGCCATTGCCGCCCGAGGGCGCGCAGGTAAATGAAAAACAGAGTCATGCCTGCCTCCAGCCGGCCAGGGGGAGCAGGCCGCAGACGGCGGCCGGCGCCGCGAACCAGAGCAGGCGGAGCGGCGAAGGCGCCGCGCCGCCCAAAGTCCATTCGGCCAGCAAGTGCGCGAGCCAAGCCGGATTGCAGGTTTGGAACCCGGCGTCCGTCAGGTAGGCGGGATAAAAACCGCCGCCGGCGAAAAGCATGAACAGGAGCAGAGCGAGAGCGCCGAGCGCCGTCCGGGCGGCGGCCGTCCCGGCCGGAGCCTCGTCGACCCGGAAAGCGGCAAAAAACATACAAAAGCAATGCGTAACCACAGTCAGGAAACAGACGGATAGCACGAGGCGCCAGCCGGAGCAGGGAATATCCCAAACGCCCGGCAGCGGCAGCGCGGCCAGCGCGAAGAGCAGGGCGCAGCCCAGGGCGGTCAGGGCCCGGGCGGCGCAAATATGGGCGGGACGGACACGGTAAATGGCCAGGCGGCGAAAATACCCGGCGGCCAGCTGGCGGGCGCTCAGGGCCGACAGGGGAATCGCCGTCCCGGCCGCCAGCGCGAAAAAGAGCAGGGCCAAAAGCTGGAGATGGTAAGGCGAGACCGCCGGGAGGGCGCTGACGTGGCGCGCACGCAAAAGCGCCTCCTGCAGCAGGGATAGATCAAAAGCCCGTTCCGCTTGGTAAAACTCCTGCGGATCGGCGTACAGGGGCCGGACGCTATCATGAAAAGCGAGCGCGGTCTGCTGCAGCCGGTTCATGGTTTTAACGTATTCGCCGGCCACGTTCAGACTGAGGGCGCCAATGAAAGGGTCAAGGGCTTTCAGGGTGATTTCCGCCCGGCCGCCATAAACGAGGGCGTCAATCATTCCGGCCGGCAGCACGACGCTCACGGCGGCGGCCCCGCTCTCCAGCAGCTTGTCCGCTTCCCCGGCCTCGACCACATACAATTTTTCCACCATGTCCAGGTCGGCGATCAGTCCGGTCAGAACCGCAGTCATGTCGTTAGCGTCCTGATTGACCAGGGCGATGGAAATTTTTGGCATTTCTCGGCTGCGGGTGAGTTCCGCCGGCAGGGAAAAGAAAAAACAGGCGGCGCAGAGCAACAGGCCGCCGAGCCACAGGGGCAGCCTGGGGCCGAGCAACAGGGCGTCGGCCCGGAAAACCCGCCAAATCTTCACACCGGTCTCCATTCCGCCTCCGGCAGCTCCAGGACATGCTCGCATAAACCGACAAAATCTTCCCGGTTATGCGAAACCAGCAGCAGCGCCGTCCCGGCCTGTTTTTTTTCCCGCAGCAATTGTTGGACTGCGGCGGCGGATTCCTGGTCCAGGCCGCTGAACGCCTCGTCCAAGAGCAATATGTCCGGGTCGGGCAGCAGGGCGGCGGCGATGGCCAGTCGGGCGCGCATCCCGACGCTGCAGCGGGAGAGGCGTTTGCGCCAGAAGGCGACGATGTCGCATTGCTCGGCACAGGCCTGAATCCGGGCGCGGGCCGTTCGCCCGGACAAGGCGCACAGGGCGGCTTCCACGCGCAGGTTATCGCGGCAGGACAGCGCGTCCTGAAACCCGTCCCGCTGCATGACATAACCGACGCGCCCGCTGCAGGTAAACTCGCCCGCGTCCGGCGGAGTCAGACCGGCGACGATGTCGAGCAAAGTCGTTTTCCCGCAACCGTTGCGGCCGTATATGCCCAGCCCTCCGCCCCGGCCCAGGGTAAAACTGACCGGCGCGAAGAGCGGCGCCCCCCGCTTTTTTTGTAAACGACTGACCGTTAATAAGATATTTTCCATAAGGCCTCGCCCGCGCCCGGGTTCTGAAGATTGAGAGTCTGGTCGCTCCAGTATAGCTTACGGGGTGAAAAAATGCAAGCCGGCGAGAGCGGGATGAGAGCGGGTCGGCGTTTGTCGATTTGTCTGATTTTTTGTCTTGACGGATTTGGGCGGGCGGAGTAGAATAAGCGGGGAACGGATTTTCGAGCGGGAAGGAAACACAGTGAAAGAAATCGCCATTTACGGCAAGGGCGGGATCGGGAAATCCGCCGTCGCCGCGAACCTTTCGGCGGCTTTGGCGGCGAGCGGTCTGCGGGTGCTGCAGATCGGCTGCGACCCCAAGCGCGACTCCACCCGTCTGCTGACCAACGGGCGAACGACGGTCACTGTTTTGGATTATATCCGGGCGACCAGCCCGACCGATTACCAAATCGGCGACGTCCTGCTCTCCGGTTACAAAAATATCGGCTGCCTGGAAGCGGGCGGGCCGGAACCGGGGGTTGGCTGCGCCGGCCGCGGCATCATCACCGCTTTTGAGCTGTTGGATCGCTTCCGGATAAAAGACCGTTACGACATTACGATTTACGACGTCCTCGGTGATGTGGTCTGCGGCGGTTTTGCCGTCCCCATCCGCCAGGGGTACGCCGACGCGGTTTTCCTCGTCGCTTCCGGGGAGTATATGGCTCTGTACGCCGCCAACAATATCTTGCGGGGCGTGAAAAATTACGACGGCGGCCGGGGCCGGGTCGCCGGGATTCTTTACAACCGGCGCGGCCTGGCCGACGAAGACGAACGGATGCGGGCCTTTGCGGCGGCGGTGCGATTGCCGGTCGCTGCGGTTATTCCGCGCAGCGACCTGTTCGCCCAGGCGGAACGGGAGAAGCGCACTTTGGTGGAAAGCGGCCTGGACGCGGCTCTCGGCGGCGTGTTCGGCAAACTGGCCCGGCGCGTCGCCGCCGGGATGCCGCTTTTTCCGGCCCGGCCGCTCAGCGACGCGGAACTGGAGCGGGCCGTCCTGGGCACGGAAGAGCAAGCGGCCGCGCCGGCGGTCAGGGCGGAGAAAGACGACCGGAATCCGCCCGCCCCGGTGCCGGAAGGGAACGGGCCCCAGCTCTATTTTTCCAAGAACCTGGCCCGCCGGGAGCCGCTGCACGGCTGCGCCTTCAACGGCGCGGTTTCTATGGCGGTGCATCTGCGGGACGCCGCGATTATCGCTCACGCGCCCAAAAGCTGTGCCTACCTGTCTTATCAGAGCATGAGTTCCGCCGGCCGGCGCGGGTTGTTTGAGCGGGGAGCGCTGCTGCCGGTCAGTATCGCGCCTAATTTTGAGGCGACCGATCTGACCGAGGCCGACATCATTTTCGGCGGCATGGCCGCCCTGGAAAAAAAGTTACTGGCGGTGAAAAAAAGAAAACCGCGGCTCATCGTCGTCATCAGCGCCTGTCCGCCCGGGATTATCGGTGACGATATCGACGAGCTGCGCACGCTGGCGGAGCCGGACCTGCCGGTTTACACCGTGAAGACGGACGGCAACCTGGCCGGGGACTATTTGCAGGGGATGCTGCTCTGCTACACCTCCCTGGCCGGCGCGATTATCAAAAGAGGCGTTCCCCCCGTCCCGGACACGGTCAATGTGGTGTTTGAAAAAGTGGTGGCCAGAAATACCAACGGCAATTTCGCGCTGATCGAGGGTTTTTTGGGCCGCCTGGGGCTGCGGGTGGGCTGCCGCTTTCTTTGTGAAACCACCGTGGACAGGCTGGAAAATTTTTTGGCCGCGCCGCTGAACCTGCTGGCCTATAAGGATTATACCGGGCTGATTCTGGAAGATTTTTTCCGCCGGGAATACGGGTGCGTCTTCCTGGACAAGGCATTCCCCGTGGGCCTGGCCGAGAGCAAAGCCTGGCTGCGGGCGCTGGCTGCTTTTTTTGACCGGGCGGCGCCGGCGGAGGAGATCATCCGCGAGTATGAAGCCGGGTACCGGCGGGAGGCGGAAGCCCTGCGCCCCGTCCTGACCGGCAAACGCCTGCTGATCATAACATATAACCATGAACTGGACTGGATTTTGCAAACGGCGCTGGACGTGGGGATAGACGTCGTTAAAATCTGTATTCTCAATTTTTCCCAGGACGCGGGATTCCGCACCGGACTGGCCGAGTCTTTTCCGGTGGAGGAAAACTACGACCGGGAGAAGCGGGCGGGCGACATCGCGGCCCTGGCCCCGGACATTCTGCTCACCAACTACGCGTCGTCCGGGAGCAGCGGCGTCGCCGTGGAGGACACGATCCCCATGTGCCCGGACGTGGGTTTCTTTTCCGGGCTGGCAATGGCCCGGCGCTGGGCGGCCCTCTTGCGGCTGGATTTGGAGGGGGAGTGGAAAAATGACGAGCGGTTATTTAGAAAACATTACCCCCGATAGTTTTTCGGGCGAGGTCTTCGCTTTCGAGGGGATCGAGCGGGCGATCACCCTGGTCAACGGGCCTTCGGGCTGCAAGTTTTACCACAGCGCCACCGCGGATTTTCAAACGATCCGCCAGCCGGCTTTTGATCCGCTGGCCTTTCCCGACGAGTGGTTTTTCGGGCAGCCCCGCGTGCCCTGCACCTACCTGGACACCAGGGACTATGTCTACGGCAGCCGGGATAAGTTACGGGAAGCGGCGCGTTTTTTGCGGGAAAATGTTTCCTTCGATCTGCTGTGCGTGGTCAACTCTCCCGGCGCGGCCCTGATCGGGGACGATCTGCGGGAAATCGCCGGCGCGGCGGCGGGTAAACCCTGCGTGACCATTGAGAGTCCCGGTTTTTCCGCCAATATCGGCGACGGTTATGAAAACGCCGTAATCCGGCTGGTGCAACAGCTGGGGCTGAAAAAGACGAATATCCGCCCCGGACGGGTGAACATCCTCGGGCTGTCGATTTTTCACAAATACTGGGCGGGCGATGCGCGGGAACTGCGGCGGCTGTTCGCCTTGAGCGGGATCGAGGCCGGCTGTTTCGTTTGCGCCGGCTGCGGCGTGGACGACCTGCGCACTATACCGGCTGCCGCCCTGAACGTCGTGCTGCGCCCGGAGTACGGTCTGCGCTCCGCCCAAAGGCTGGAGGAGGAGTTCGGGACGCCGTTCTACCTTTGCCCCGGCCCGCCCGTCGGTTTTTCCGCGACGGAAAAAATGATCACCGACCTGTGCGCCCTGTTGGGCAAAAACGCGGACGCTTTCCGCCGCGCCAGCGAAAAAGCCCGGGCCCGGGCCTTCGTCCACATCGCGCGGGTTCATTCGCTCACCGGCCTGCCCAAGGCGGCCCTCTTTGCCGTGGAGGGAGATTATGCGGAAATATACGCTTATGTTTCTTTCCTGGTTCGGCATTTCGGCATGGTCCTGGAAACCGCTTCCGCCCTGAACCCGGAAACCGCCGTTTTCCGGGACAGACTGAAGGAACTGCTCACCCGGCTGAAAATGAGCGGCGCGCTGGGACGGGACATCCTGGACACGCAGGGAGAGCTGGTTTTCGCCAACGGAAATACCATCGCCAAACTGAAGCTGCGGGGTCACGTGTTCAGCGGCATCGAAATCGCGCTCCCCTCACTCGGCTACCTGGACGTCCTCCCCCGGACGCATATCGGCCTCGCCGGGGCGCTGACGCTGACCGAGCAAGTCCTCAACGGACTGATGTTTCGCTGAGGCGGCCGGGGCTTGACAGGCGCGGGGAAAAAAAGTATAATCAGAATCGTGTTCGGAAGAACATGTCGGCGCAGGGAGAGGTCGCCTAGCCTGGCTTAGGGCGCTCGCCTGGAAAGCGGGTAAACCGCAAGGTTTCGCGGGTTCGAATCCCGCCCTCTCCGCCATTGAAAAATAGAGGCAGGTTTTTTCATTCGGCGCCCCACAAAACATCATGCACGGGGAACGACCATCGCTCCCTGGGAACGCGGGCATCCTTATGAATCAGTTTCTCTCCAGGCTCCCTGTTGCTGCCGAATGGAGCCCTCCCTTCCTCGTCCACTGGACGCGGTCGGGCTCCATTCCCTCAACGGATATTTTTTTACTCTTGTTTTCAAGGCGGTAATATGGTAGAATGTGTTTGTGGTTGCGCAAAAGAAGCCCGGTGGGCGAGGGAGGATATTATGATTATGTGTAAGTACATCACAAAAACAATCGGTTTATTGGCGGTCTCGTTGATGTTTGTTTCGTTTTTTTCCGGTTGCGCCAGCAATCAGGGTGCAAGCAAGCCCGATCAAGGAGAACCCCCTGAATCAAGTCTTATCGGACAGGAGGAAAATATGGGAAGTGGCGTATTATTATATCAGGGGCATGGCAGTCTCCGCATTACCACTCCGGAAGGTAAGGTCATTTACATAGATCCTTACGCTGGCGAGGGGTATGATGTGCCCGCTGATCTGATTCTTGTGACCCATCCTCACCCTGATCATACCGCAATTGAGCTTATTAAAATACAAAATCCCGACTGTGCAATCATCACGCATGAAGAGGCGCTGGTGAATGGTGAGTATAAGGTTTTCGATTTGAACTATATGACAGTCGAGGCGGTTCAGGCCGGCAATAACCCCAACCACGATATTAATGTTTGTGTTGGGTATGTCCTGACATTAAGCGATAAAAAAAGCATTTATATAAGTGGCGATACTTCCACAACTGAGCAGATGGCGACACTGGCGCAACGCAATCTTGACTATGCATTCTTCTGTTGCGATGGGAGATTTAACATGGATATGGAGGAAGCTTCTGCATGTGCCGCACTGGTACAGGCAAAAAACAGCATTCCATACCATATGGCTCCTGGTGAATTATTCAATCGTGAACGTGCCGAGTTGTTCAAAGCAGAGGGGAGATTAATTGTGGCTGATGGAGAAGAAATTGTGATTAAATAGCCTGTAGAGAGATAGTAGAAGAAATAAGAAGAGGATATATATACAGGTTGTTATAAATCAGCGTACACTTTAACGCCGTGTTTCATCAGCCAGGTATAGAGCAGAATAATAACCATATATGGGGGCAGCAAAAAATTCAGTTTTCGGGGAAATCAACCTGCACCGTTTCCCCGGGGCGAAAGGGCGCGTCCGCGTCCAGGCGCAGCTTGATCCGCACGACCGTTTTGTTCCGGTTGGCGGCCGTTCGCTCATCCTTGGGCGCGTATTCGGCGCTGACATCCATGAAAAAAAGGCTGCCCGTGCAGTGCGCGTCGCCGGCGCTTATATCCAGGGCCTGGCCGAGGGAAAGCTCCCGCAGCCTGTCCGCCGGCCAATAGGCCGCTACATATTTGCCCTCTTCCCGGGCGACGTCCGCGAGATTACTGCCGGGGGCAACGATATCGCCGACGAGGTAGTATTTTCCGATCAGCGTGCCGTCTGTTAGGGCGGCGATGGTGGCGCGGGCCAGGCGATCCCGGCATTGCGCGACGCGGCTTTCCGCCAGGGTCACATCGGCCAGAGCCGCGTCGATCCGGTGCTGCGACGCGCCTTTTATAGCCGCTTGCAAACGCTGTTCGGCGCTATCCGCCTCAATCTCCGCGCTCGTGACCGCGCTCGCCGCCGTCTGGTCCCGTAAAGTCAAATCGTCCAAGGCGGCCCGGTTCAAGGCGCCGCCTTCGTACAATGTTTGCCCGTCGGCCAGATCCCTTTGCGCTTTGTCCGCCAAGGCGCTTGCTGTTTGCCGCGCTTCCCGCGCCAGTCGCACATTGTTTTCCAATTGCCGCAATTCCTCGTTCTCCGCGCCGGCTAAAACCTCGTCCAGGGCCGCCCGCTTCAGGGCCAGCGCCGCCTCCAGCTGTTCGAGCTCAAACAAGTCCTGCCTCGTGTCGATAACAGCCAGCACGTCGCCCTGCTTAACGCTCTGCCCCGGCTCGACGGGGGCGGCGATGATCTTTCCCGTGTTTTCACTGTAATGAGATACGATGTCCGTTTCCACCGTGCCCTTGACGGCGGCGGAGGCGCAGCCGCCCAGGGCGCCCGCGCACAGAGCCGCGAGAGCCAGAAGCAACGCGCCTTTCGAGCCATGCATGCCGATCTGAAGCGGCAATCCCTTCTTCATACGCCTTCTTCTCCTTTCCCTTCGTGCGAAACCGCCGCGCCCTGCGGCGCGAGACCGCGCGCCATGAAATCGACGAAAATGTCTATGTCCGCTTCCCTGTCCTCAGCGGAAGCATAGGGCAATACCAATACGCGGCTCAGGATGAAGCCGCCGATGCACGATATCATGATCCGGCGCAAGGCATGGACGGGCAGGTCGCAGAGCAAACCTTGGCCCTTCCAGGCGTCAGCGGCCTGAAAAAACGGCGCTTCTTGCAGTATTTTGAGGAACTTCTCGCGCAGCTCCGGCCTGTACGGCAATTCCTGCAGCAAAAAGCGAATGGGAGTCAGATTGTTTTCGATAAGCTCAAAGCGGTTGCGCAGCAGGGCCTTGAACAATTCCCACGGGGCGTTCGCGTGTTCGGTCATGATTTTTTCCAATCCGTAGCCGAAGAGAGAGAACAGCACCTTTTCGGCGAGCAATGCCGAAAGCCTTTCAAAGAGCGCTTCCTTTGTCGCGAAGTATTTGAAGACGGCGCCCTCGGAAACGCCGGCCGCGCGCGCGATCTCTCTTGTGGTCGTCGCGGCGTAACCCTTTTGGCTAAAAAGTTCCGCCGCCGCGATCAGGACGGCCGCCTGTTTTTTCGTGCCGCCTCCCGCCGCGGCCTCGGTCAGAAGCTCCCGCCACGCGGGCGGGCCTTGTTCGTTTTCTGGCATCAAACTTCTCCGTTCACAGGGGACGGGGCAAAACGTCCCAAAATTACAGTGCGCGATGCTTCCGCAGCAAGCGTATGTTGGCGAGCGCGAAGAGCAGGGCTAAGCCGTACATGACGCAGAGGGAGGGCAGGATCTCGGCCGGGCCGGCGCCCTTGTGCATCACGGCGCGCAGGGCGTCGGCTACATAGTACAGCGGGGTAAAGCGCCCGATGAGTTCCAGCTGCGGGGACAGGTCGAACAGCCCCGAGAAGAACACCTGGGGAACGATGACCAGGGGAATGAACTGCATCATCTGAAATTCCGACTGGGCGGCCGTAGAGAGCAGAAGACCGAAGGTGAGGGCCGTCAGGGCCCCGGACAGGGTAACGAGGACGACGGTTCCGAACGAGCCGACCATGACGACGCCGAGGACATAGACGCAGAAAAAGACGATGAGCGCGGATTGCAGGGAGGTGAGCAGGCCGAAGCCCAAGAGATAGCCGCCGACGATCTCGGCGCGCCTGATGGGCGTGGACAGCAGTTTTTCCAAGGTTCCCGTCGTCCGCTCCTGGAGAAAGGAGATGCCGGAGACGAGGAAGACGAAGAAAAAGACGAGGAATCCGATCAGCACGGGGCCGCAGTTGTCAAACAGGGACATATCAGCGTAGCCGTACACATAGACGACCTCCGTATTGGCGCCGCCGGGCGCCGCCGGCTGCGCGTAAGCCCAGGCGCTCTCCGCCAGGGACAGGGCCTTGCCCGCCTTGCCCGGCGAGGCCCCGTCCGCGTAGATATAGAGTTTGCCGCTCCGCACGGTGAGTACGGCCGCCACATCCCCTTCCCGCAGCGCCGCCATGGCCGCCGCCTCGTCCATCCGTACCGGCTGGGCGTTGCTGCGGCTGAGATTTTCGATGTAATCAGCCGGGAGATTGAACACCGCGAGGCGCGCCGGCTGCTCATCGCCGGCCAGCACAATGTACATCAGGGAAAGAACGATCAGGGGGGCAAAGAGCATCAGAGCCAAGGTTCTGCGGTCGCGCCGCATCTGTTTGAGGATGCGGGCCGCAAGTGCCGCCGTGCGCATAGTTCACCTCCCGCCGGACGCGGTCGTCACGGCTTTCGCGCCGGTCTCGCCGCGCGTCGCGCTCAAGCGCAAAAAAGCGCGCTCAATGGAATCCGCGCCGGCCAGCGCGCATATTTCCGCCGGCGTTCCGGTCGCCAGGAGCAGGCCCTCGCGCATCATGGCCAGCCGGTCGCACTTTTCCGCCTCGTCCATGACATGCGTGGTCACGAGGATGGTGACGCCCTCCCGCGCCATTTCGTGCAAGCGCAGCCAGATATCCTGCCGCAGCAAGGGGTCTATGCCCACCGTCGGCTCGTCGAGTATGAGTACGGGCGGGTGGTGCAGGACGGCGAGGGCGAGGGAGAGGCGGCGCTTCATGCCGCCGGAATACAGGCGAACCGGCTTTTTCAGGTCGGCGCTGAGCTTGACCATGTCCATGACCTCCTCCGCCCGCCGGCGCAGCTCGCGGGAACGCAGGCCGTAGAGGGCGCCAAAGAACTCAATGTTCTCCGCCGCGGTCAGGTTCAGATAAAGAGCGTCGCTCTGGGCCATGTAGCCGATCCGGGCCATCAGGGCCAGGTCGGGCATGGGCTGGCCGAGGACGAAAGCCCGCCCGGCGGAGGCGCGCAGGATGCCGGCCGCCACCTTGACCGATGTGGTCTTGCCGCAGCCGGAGGGCCCGAGCAGTCCGCAGACGGCGCCCTGAGGGATGCGCAGATCGACGCGGCGCAATACCTGGTTGGAGCCAAAAAACAGATCCACGTTCTCCAGCGCGATGCCGACCTCGGACATTGTTACCGCCTCCTCATCCCGGGATAATGATCCGGATGGTGAGTGAGTAATCACTCACTCATTCATGATTTTAGCACAGGCCGCCGGCTTTGTAAAGAGGGCCATACAAAAAGGCGGAAAAAAATTTGACAAGCGGCGGGCGGAGCCGATATAATATAGGGAAGCGAACATTCAGCGCGGCCCGACCCCGGCCCGCGTCCTGAATTTTTGGAAAAGGAGGCTGGTTCGGTGCCAAACGAGAACGGACGGATGAGTGAATCGCTGACAGAGATTGACAAATGCGCTTTAGCATTGGATCGCAGCCGTGAGAAAATGCGGCTGGGATATGTGGAAATGGCCGGCATTAATCTGAGCCTGGCGCGGGAGAACGCGCGGGAAGATTTTGTCTGGCCGAATATTACAGAGTATTGGAATAAAAGCCAGTGAATCCCCTTGGAATTACGCGCTGCGTGAATTTTCCCGCAGCAGGGGTTTGAGCGGCGGGAGAGGGGGAACAGGCATCAATATAGAGGAAAAAAACATGGTTATGAATATCAAACGCGGAGAGATCTACTACGCGGAACTAAACCCGGTCATCGGCTCGGAACAGGGCGGAACGCGGCCGGTGCTTGTCGTGCAAAATAACGTCGGCAACCAATTCAGCCCGACTACGATTGTCGCGGCGATTACGTCGCAGATTTCCAAGGCCAAACTGCCCACGCACGTCGAGGTGCGGGCCGGGCACAGCGGCCTGGAGAAGGACTCGGTGATTCTGACTGAACAGATTCGGACGATAGATAAGAGCAGACTGAAGGAAAAAGTGGCGGTACTCGGGGATGAGATCATGAAGCGCGTGGATATTGCCGTTGAGATCAGCCTAGGTGTCACGGAAATCTGAAGTTGCGCGGACTGCGCTTACATAGGATGAGAGAGGCGGGGCGGCCCGAATCGTTTATCTTATCTGTGTTTAGCGCGGAACGGAGGAAAATATGGACGGAGAACAGAGAATGATCTGCCTGACCAACGGCGCGGTGATGCCGATGGACGGTCGGGAATTCAGTTTCAGCGGCACGGTACTCATCGCCGGGGAACGGATCCGGGCTTTGGCCGCCCACCCGCCGCTGGCGGCGGACGCCGGCCGGGAAGACCTGGCGCTGGTATTGGGCCTCGGGGCGGAAGATTTATCGCCGCAGCTCACGGTAATCGATTGCGCGGGCAGGTACGTGCTGCCCGGTTTTATTGACGCGCATTGTCATGTCGGACTCGGAGAGGAAATTTTTCAATATGAAGGGGACGATATCAATGAAATGACGGATCCCCTGACTCCGGAGCTGCGGGCGATTGACGGCGTGAATCCCGAGGATCCGGCTTTTCGCGACGCAAGGCGCGGCGGGGTGACCGCTTTGTTCGTCTGTCCGGGCAGCGCGAACCTAATCGGCGGCACGGGGGCCGTGCTGAAAACCGTCGGCCGCACGGTTGATGAAATGATCGTGCGCGATCCGGCCGGCCTCAAGGCCGCCTTGGGGGAAAATCCCAAAACTGTTTATGGAGACCAAAAGAAATCGCCCAGCACGCGCATGGGCGCGGCGGCCCTTTTGCGCCAGGCTTTTGTGGACGCCCACACCTACCGGGACAAGCTGCGCCACGGGCAAGAAGACCCGGACAAACTGCCGGAGCGCGATTTGGGGCTGGAACACCTGCTGCTTGTTTTAGAGAAAAAAATACCGCTGCGGATGCACGCGCACCGGGCGGATGATATTATGACCGCGCTGCGGCTGGCGCGGGAGTTCGACTTGGACCTGGTGCTGGAACATTGCACGGACGGGCATAAAATCGCCGATATTCTGGCGGCGGCGGGCGTGCCGGCCGTGGTGGGGCCCGCGCTGATCAACCGCAGCAAACCGGAGGTGAAGGACAAGAGTCTGCGCACGCCGGGCCTCTTAGCGGCGGCGGGCGTCCAAGTCGCCCTCATGACCGATCATGGCGTGACGCCGGTGGAACACTTGGCTCTCTGCGCGGCGCTGGCGGTGAAAAACGGTATGCCCTGGGCCGGTGCGCTGAAGGCTCTGACGGCGGACGCGGCCCGGATCCTGGGCGTAGAGGCCAGGATCGGGTCGCTGGCCCCGGGCAAGGACGCCGATATCGTGGTCTGGCGCGGCGAGCCCCTGAGCCTGAGCGCGGAAGCGGAGACGGTCTTTATTAACGGGCGCGACGTGACCGATGACTGAAAAAGTTTTTTCCCTGCCCTCAGCGGCGGAAACGGCGCGCTTCGGCGCGGCGCTGGCCGCCTGTCTCGGCGGCGGGGACGCAGTGCTGCTGTTCGGGGAACCGGGCGCGGGAAAGACCGTGATCGTCCAGGGCGCGGGGCGGGCGCTTAAAGTCAAGGAACAGATTACCAGCCCCACGTTCACGCTGGTGCAGGAGTACGCCGCCGTCGCCGCCGGGCGGGCGGTGCAACTGACGCATATCGATTTATACCGGCTGCGCCGGCCGGAGGAAGCGGAGGTAATCGGCGCGGCCGCTTTTTTGCGCCCCGACGCCGTCGTCTTTGTGGAATGGCCCGAATTCCTTGTCGCGGCGGCGGGGGCGGAAGCGCTCCGCCTGGAACTGACGGGCGACGGGATGGAGCCGCGCCGGGCGGTGCTGAGCTATGAGGAGGAATATTGGGGCGCTAAACTCGGCCCCCTGCTCAATGAATATATTGACCATTGACACCGCCGGCCCGGTCACGGCTTTAGCCGTGAGTACGGAGCAGCGGCTGATCGGCGAGAGTTTTCTCCATACGGAGCAGCAGCACTCAGAAAGACTGCTGCCGCTGATTGAAGCTCTGCTTAAGGCCTGCGGCCTGCGCCCCGCCGATCTCGACCTGGTGGGCGCGGCCTGCGGCCCGGGTTCTTTTACGGGCATCCGCGTCGGGATCGCCACGGCGCAGGGCATGGCTCAGGCCCTGAATATTCCGGCTCTGGGTCTGGGGGCGCTTGATATTGTCTCCTGGGCCGGCTGGGGCCGGCCGGGGGATATTATGGTTTTGGCGGACGCGCGCAAAAACGAGTGGTACGCGGCCAGGTACCGCTGGCGCGAGGAAAAAGAGCCGGGCGGCGGCGGGCGCTGGCGGCGCGAAGTGCTGGAGGCGCCGCGGGTATTGGCGGAGCGGGACTTGGCGGCGCAATTGGCCGCCTGGCCGGCGCCGGTATGGCTGGCCGGCGAGGGGGCGGAGCGGGCCGGCCGCCTGGCGGGCGGGGCGGCCCGCGCCCTCCCCGGCGCCGCCGCCCTGACGCGCGGGGCCTACGCGGCGCGGGAAACACGGGAAATTTTAGCGGCGGGCGGATTGAGCGCCGTCGCCGCTCAGGCGGCCGACGGCCGGCGCTGGCAGATCGAACCGTATTATATCCGGCTGTCGGCGGCGGAAGCGCGCCGACAGGCCGGCGGGGCGGACGAGCCGGCGGCGGCGTCCGCCCCGCCGGGACTGCGAGATGAGTGATATGCGCGTCCGGCCGGCGGAACCGGGCGACGTCCCCCAGATCGCCGCGCTGGAGGCGGCGGCCTTCACCTGCCCCTGGACGGCGGAAACGCTGCGGACGGATCTCACCCAGAACAAGCTGGCCCGCTATTTCTGCCTGGAAGCGGAGGGGCAGGTGCGCGGCTATATCGCCCTGTGGCTTATTCTCGACGAAGCCCATATTATTAACTTCGCCATCCGCCCGGATTACCGGCGGCGCGGCTGGGGGGAACTGCTTTTTCGCGCCGCGGCGGCGGAGCTGATCGGCGCGGGGATCCGCCGGCTGACGCTGGAGGTGCGCAGTTCCAATGCGGCGGCTCTGGCCCTGTACCGGAAACTGGGTTTTCGGGCGGAAGGCGTGCGCCCGCACTATTATGACGACAACCGGGAGGACGCCGTCGTTATGTGGGCGGATCTGCCGGATCCGGCGGATCTGGCGGTTATGGGAGAGGAGGAACGGCGTGAGGACAAATGATGTCCTGATCCTCGGGATCGAAACCAGCTGCGATGAAACAGCGGCGGCGGTGCTTCTCAACGGCCGCCGCCTTTTAAGTCAGGTTATTTCCTCACAGACCAAGGCCCACGCCGTCTTCGGCGGCGTAGTGCCGGAAATAGCTTCGCGCGAACACTGCCTGCACCTGGGGCCGACGGTGCAGACGGCCCTGAGCGAAGCGGGCGTCGGTTTCGCCGATCTGAGCGCTATCGCCGTGACCTACGGGCCGGGTCTGGTCGGTTCTCTCCTGGTCGGGGTGGCCGGGGCCAAAGCAATGGCCTTCGCGGCGGGCAAGCCCCTGATCGCCGTCAACCATCTGGAGGCCCACGTCTACGCCAATTTTCTGGAACAGCCCGATCTGGAATTCCCCCTGCTGGCCCTGCTCGTTTCCGGCGGCCATACGCACCTGGTCTTGCTGCGGCGGCATTTGGACTGCCTGGTGCTGGGCCGGACCCGGGACGACGCGGCCGGAGAGGCTTTTGACAAAGTAGCCCGGGCCTTGGGTCTGGGCTATCCGGGCGGGCCGGCGCTGGAGCGGGCGGCGCGGGAGGGCGACCCCGCCGCTTTCTTTTTTCCGCGGGCGGCGCTGGAAAACGGCAGTCTGGACTTCAGTTTCAGCGGACTTAAATCCGCCGTGCTGAACATGTTGAACCGGGCGCGTCAGCGGGGCGACGAAATCCGGCTTGCCGATGTCGCCGCCTCTTTTCAACAGGCGGTGGTGGATATTTTGGCCTGGAAAACCATCGCCGCCCTGGAGACGACCGGCGTGCCCACGTTGGTTCTCGGCGGCGGCGTGGCGGCCAATCAGGCTCTGCGGGAACGGATGCAAGCGGAAACGCAGGCGCGCGGCCTGCGTTTCCTTTGCCCGGCCCCGGTTTATTGTACTGACAACGGGGCGATGGTCGCCGTCTGCGGCTATTTCCGTTATAAAGAAGGCTATTTCGCAGATTGGCGTCTGAATGCGGTTCCTGGACTTTCTTTACACGATTTTTACAAAGAAAGCGAAAAAATGTAAGCGGACTTTGCAGAAGGTTATCCACACGTACTTGTGGATAATGTGGATAAATGGCATTAATACAGGCGCTTCATTTTTGCCCCTCGCCGGGGCCATAATCAATGACTAGGTTTTGCCTGGACAGGATGAGAATTATTCTTCAAAGACGCAAGTATAGCTTTCAATATCAATTAATCTGCCTGCAAATTCGTTCATAATCGCAGTCGCGGCCCCGGAGGCGATTAAAAATCCGCGCAATCCGCTTCGTTGATAAAGCGATGTTCCGGGTTGACGATATTCACCTTGGTGCAGGGCGGCACGCTGCGCGTGATAAAGGCGTTGGAGCCGATGACCGATCCTTCGCCGATGACGGTTTCCCCGCCGAAAATAGAGGCCCCGGAGTATATCGTCACCTTATCCTCGATCGTCGGGTGGCGCTTGACATGGCGCAGAGCCTGCCCGCCGCGGGTGGAGAGGGCGCCGAGCGTTACCCCCTGGTATATTTTTACATAATCTCCAATTACTGTAGTTTCGCCGACCACGATGCCCGTGCCATGGTCAATAAAAAAATGATGCCCGAGCGCAGCGCCGGGATGCATGTCGATACCGGTCAGACTGTGGGCGTGTTCCGTCATCAGGCGCGGAATAAGCGGCACTTGCAGCAAGTACAGCTCGTGGGCCAGCCGGTTGACCATGATGGCGTAAATACTCGGGTAGGACAGGATGATTTCTTCCTTGTTGGAAGCGGCCGGGTCGCCGTCAAAGGAGGCGTCCACGTCCGTCGCCAGCAGGGCGCGGATGGCGGGCAGGCGGAGGAGAAATTCATTGGTCACCGTTTCCGCCTCCCGGCGCGCTTCTTCCTCGGAGCAACCGTTCCGCCGGGCGCGCACGATTTGTTTTTGCAAGTGATAGGAAATATCCTCCAGCAATTCGCCGATATAATACTCCATCGCGCTGCATTTAAAGCGTTTCTTACCAAAAAAACCCGGAAACATTAGAATTTGGAACGTGTTTATCATTTCGATAATCGTATCTTTATTGATTTGACTTACGGCCTCAATATTTATGATCGCCTTGTGTTCGCGATAGCTGGCCGCCATCGCCCCAACCAGATCGGGCAGATCAGCCGCGATTTTTTTTGGCATAGGATCAATCCTTTCTTGAAAAAAGCCCCGCCTCCGGGGGGCGGGCCCTCAGAAAGCGCCGCGCCAGCGTTCCAGGGCCCCGGCCAGGACAGAGCGGGGACAAGCGGTGTTCAGGCGCTGAAAACCCTCGCCGCCGGGCCCGAAAATACGGCCGTCGTCCAGCCAGAGGCCGGCTTTTTGCTCGATTGTTTCCGCTAAGGCGTCGGGGGAAAGCCCGAGACCCCGGCAGTCGATCCAGGCGAGGTAGGTGCCTTCCGGTTCGATGAACCGGATTTCCGGCCATTCGGCCGCCCATGCGCGCACCAGAGCCATATTGCCGCCCAGGTAGGCGAGCAGGGCTTCCAGCCAGGCCGCTCCTTCCGCCGAGTAGGCCGCCCGGCAGGCGACCAGGCCCATGAGCGAGGGCTGGCTGTAGCCGCCGCGCCCGATTTCGGCGCGAAAAGCCCGGCGCAGAGCCTTGTTGGCGATAATGATGTTAGAAAGCTGCAATCCGGCCAGGTTAAAGGACTTGCTGGGCGAAGTGCAGGTAATGGTAATATTTTGGGTTTCCGCTCCCAGAGCGGCAAACACGGTGTGCGCGCAGCCGGGGAAGATAAAATCCTGATGTATTTCATCCGCCACCACCACGACGCCGTGCCGCAGGCAGATCTCCGCGATCCCCTCCAGCTCGTCCCGCCGCCAGACGCGGCCCACGGGATTGTGCGGGCTGCAGAGGATGAGCAGTTTTACTTTTTCCCGCTGGATTTTCGCGCTCAGATCATCGAAGTCAATGTGGTAGCGCCCGTCGCTCAGGACGAGTTCATTGGTCACAAGCCGCCGGCCCGTGTCGCGCACGGCAGCGGCGAAAGGGTAGTAAACGGGAGACTGGATCAGAACGGCGTCTCCGGCTTCCGTCAGAGCCCTGACCGCGGTATAAAGCGCGCTCACCACCCCCGGCGTCTGCACGAGCCATTCCGCCTGGAGGCTGTAACCGTAGCGGCGCGCGAACCAGGCGCGGAGCACGGCGTGAAAAGCCTCATCCGGTTCGGAATAACCCAGGACACCGAAGCGGCTGACTTGAGCCAGAGCCGCCTTAATACAATCCGCCGTGGAAAAATCCATATCGGCCACCCAGAGGGGCAGGATCCCGGCCGGTTTGCCGCGCCGGGGCGCGCTGTCATATTTCAGACTCATAGTGCCGCGGCGCTCCGTCACGCTGTCAAAATCAAAGGACATATCCATCAAACGCCTCCCTTTTTTCCGCTCAAGCGGCTTACGCTTTTCAGTATACCATCTTTCCCTTTGCGGCGCAATGCGCCCGCGCCCGCGGGGGTGTAGATAAAAAATTGTTATCGTTCACACCCACCCTTTCCTGTCATTCTGCGCGGAGCGTGGCACTGCGACTGGCGCGTAGCACAGCTCCGTCGCAGAATCCATTTGCGCCGGCAACGCCCATGTGGATACTGCGATTCGGCTTTGCCGAACGCAGCATGACGGAGGGG
>JAISWK010000102.1 GCA_031270805.1 Gracilibacteraceae bacterium | reverse complement strand
ACCAACAATTCAGCTGCGCCCTTGCGGGCTTGCTGAATCGGGTGCCTGTTGCACGTGACTTACCAACGGCTCGGAGACTCGCCGGGTAAGTCTCCGAAGCGGCCAGTCTCAGTTGCACGCGACTTACCAGCGGTACTGCGGGAAGGATGGAAAGGGGTGATGCTTGTACGAGAGTAAAAACGAAGACCCGATGCACGTGAAGCTCTATGGTACTCTGTGTGGCTCTTTGAAACTCTATGGCATCCAGTGTTGTTTTGGGAAGGCAAATTATTTATCATTCATTAAAAAAGGGAGGCTCTTCAAGTATGTTTAAGAAATCAAAAATATTCACGGTTCTGCTGGCCGTCGCTCTGTCCTTCGCGATGGTCATAGCTCCGGCATTCGCGGCCTCAAACGATCCGAACCTCACCACGGACGAATGGTGGCAGGATGGCCAAGGCGAGTGGCACGGCACTTTCAACTACAACTTCGCGCAGGGGACGGCGGCCACGGAAATCCTCTGGGTGGTGCCGGCAAATGCTTTGTATGAGCCGACTTCATTCTCAGCGTATCAGCACGCCCAGGCTGTCGGCTACACGATCCTGGCCGGGAGCGTAAGCGGCGTCACGCTTGGGTCCAAGGGCGGCTCTGCCCAGAGCAACTGGAACGACAGCACCGGGTTCAAGGGCGGCATCCAGGTTCAGGTTGCCGCGAACGCCCCGTCCGGCTCCGCCGTCGTCCGGGCGACCAGCCCCTTTACGAGCGCCACGACCGACTTTACCGTCGTGGTGACGGATGCGACCAATCCCGATCCGCAGGCCGTGACCGCCAATATCAGCGCTCAGGTCTATGACCATGAAAGCGGGAGCGCGGTGCTGCTGGCCGCCACCACGGGCCGGGTGCAGGCGACCGCCCATGACTATGTGTCCGGCAAGTCCTTCCTGACCGTCATGGATACCATCGCCCGCCTGAAGGCGGCCGGAGTGATCACCGATTACGAGATCGGCATAGGTGATCCCTATATCGCGGAACTCACGGCCGGCGGCGTGACGGAGGTAAACGGCAGCCCTTCTTACGATTGGGGCTGGCAGTACCGGATCTACCGGGCGGACTCCGCCACCGAGTATAAACTGGTCTCCTACTCGGAATTCGTCGGGCCGGATGTATTCAATGTGCAAAACAACGACCATGTGGTTTGGCGTTTCGGGGAATACGACGACACTACCCTTTTCCCCCAGTATATTCCCAATCCCGTCTGAAGGCCCAATCAGAAAAGCGCCGCTTCCCGGCGCTTTTCTGACTTTTAATAAATATAGAGGTGAAATATAATGAAGAAACCGACACCGCACCCAAGAAAACAGAGACTGCTGTGCGTCCTCCTGGCCCTGCTTCTGTCGCTCGCGCTCGCGCCGGCCGCCGTTCAGGCCCAAGCGCCGGGGCCGCCCGCGCCCCTCACGGCCCATCTCTACGCTCCGGCCAAGCTTTTTGTCGATAGCGATTTCCTGGGCCCCGCCGCCTACAAATTGAAAATATATGACGCAGCGGGCCAGGCGGTGGAAACAGTAGAATTTGACTGCAACAAATTCACTAATGACCTAAGCAATGAGTTTTGGGACTCAAGCTATGTGGACTGGGTTGATTGGGAAGGCGATATGGGCTTCGGGGAGTTTCTAGCCGCCGTCCATCCCGAATACGGCGAAACCGAATTATATTACTATCATAACGGATACGGGTTATATCAGTTTTCCTTCCCCTATGACCCCGCCGGCGACTCCGCTTTCAGCTACAAGATTTTCGCCGCCGCCGACGAGGAAGAACTGACCGCGGTCGATTTTGACCTGCAGCAGGACGCTTATCTCGACGATTTGGGGGCGCCCAGCATATTTCTCACGGAACAAGAGTTGACGGGACAGAGCTTTGATAGTACCGGCTTCACCTTTGTCTTAACCGATTACAAGGGGGTCGCTCTCCGGCCCTATACCGTCACTGCTAACCTTCTCGGGCAGACCTTCCTGATACCGGCCCGTAATTCGAGCAAACCGTACTATTGGGAAATAATACCCAATGACCCCAAATATTCCCGAGGGGGAGGGGACTTGTACTGGCCGGAGCCGGAAACCGGTGTACCACATAGTATCGGCGTAACTGTCTGCAATATATCCAACTCTCCGTGTACCATCATGGCCGTCGAAAAAAAAGCCGTCACGATCAAGGTCACGGCCGGCGCCAATCTGGCGGTTCACAACAAGGGCGCGAGCCATTTCACCACCTTCGGCCAATACGAACCGGAGCAGGTGGAATACGAGCAGGACGGCTATGACATATATCATTATAAAATTGACGCCACGACACAGTGTCACTACGAGGCGGGGGGCGCGGACGCGGCCGGCCGGACGGATTTTGTCCGGCAGGTGCAGGCTTTCAGCCTGTCATACGACAACAGCGGGGACAATATCATTACTGTCGACCTGGCCCGGGCCGGGGATTTGGAGACCTTCCCCCTGCCGACGGCCTATGCGCAGACGAATGACCTCTACCTGAACGTCAACGACGACCGGGTGTTGGAACTGGCGCCCGGACAAACATTTCGCCTCCACCCGATTCGCGTCTGGCAGGCGATGATAGGTGTGACGGCTAATTATTTCGTAGAGCCGGATTATCGGCTGGAGATAATCGGCGACAGCGTCACGGCGCTGAGAACCGGGTCTTCCGGGCGGGAACTCTTCGACATCACAGGTCAGTCCCCGGGCCTTAGCATAATCAAGCTGACCTACGATCCGGTGGTGTGGCTCACCGATAGTTTCCGGGGCGGCGAGTATTACACGCGGGACGCATTGTTAGGCAGGTATTTGCGCTTTGACGCGATAGACCCCGAGAACACAGGCGTGGTGATCGTAAAGGTCACGGAGACGCCCTACGCGACGGACGGGCTGGAGACCGGCATTGAGCAGCTGGAGTACGACACGATTTATTTTGACCGGCTGAGCGGGCACGGGGAATACAGTTTCCAGCCGCGCGCCGCCGCGCCGATCAGCGTGAGTGTTCACGCCCCCCTGCACAGCGCCGCCTGGGGGAGCGCCTGGACGGATTACGCACCGGATCCGGACGGCGGCTTTACCGTCCGCCTGGACGAGGGGCGCAATATCATCCGGGTCAGCGCGGGGGAAGAGGTCAGATACCATGTGGTTAACGCGCTGGCCGTGGACGTCGCCATCCAAAACAACAATAATCCCGACTGGCAGCCGGGCGATCCGTTCCTCCTGGGCGAGACCGCCGTGATTTCTTTCACCGGGTTGAAGCTGCCCATCCAAAAAATCGCCGGCATATACAATCCCGGATACCCCGCCGGCACCTGGACTCAGTACGAGACGGCGGACGGCCGGATTATCCAGGGGATGCGCACGCAGTACGGTATCGGTGAGGATAACACGATCCATTTTCTGCTGACGGAGCCGGGGACGGTCACGCTGCGCAACGGAACGATTCACGCTTCGTCGCTGGGCAGCGGGCTGGGAAAGCACCGGCTTGTTGAGGGCGGCATTCCGCCAAATTTTAACGCCAGCTCCGGCACCGGGTTATATTCCACGCTGCCGGATCTCAATTTTACCGTTCTGAGCAGCGACTATGCGGCGGAGCAGGAAAAAATGAACTACGCCGCTCTCAAGCAAATACTGTATATGCCCGTCAACATCGGAACCGGCGTGGTGGATTACAGTGAAGAAATAAAGGATTTACATTCCAACCGCAATGTGAACCTGGGGCCGCGTTTCCTGCGGGATGTAGGCGATATAATCAGTCTGCGGTTCGCGGCGAGAAGCGGTGATCTGAGCGCCTTCGCTTCCGCCTGGCTCGGGCAGAAGCCGGAAGAGGCCGAAAGCGGTCCGGTGGATATCCGGGAACGGACGGATTATTTCGGCACGGATATACTCGGCTGGTCCGGTTTCACCCAAGTGCCGGCGCCGGCCGCCGGCGATGTCGGCTATGCGGAGCTGACGCTCACGCCGCCGGTGGAAAAAGGCTATCCGCTGACCTACACTTTCCGCCGGGCGGCGGACGACAGCCAGGGTCTTTACCCTTATATCACCGACCTGACGATCAAGCCGGCCGCCGGTGAGTTCCTGAATTTCTTCGACGGCAAGCTGCTGGCAGTGGACGCGGGCCAGGCCGATCTCGGCCTGGGCTGGGGCTATATCGCCACGCGGGAGCGTTTCGCGGCGACGGTACCGCACGAGGCGGAGCGCGTCCGGCTCACGGCCGCGCCGCTGGAGGAGGCCGGCGTGGTTACGACCGTCTCCATGCAGAAGGCGGGCGGGGAGACGATCGAGGGGCCGGTGCAGGAAATCGCGCTTGACGTGGGCGAGAACACGGTCTTTGTGACCGGGACGATCGGCCCGGAAACCATTACGCGGGAGATCATCATTACGCGGGAAGCCGCGCCAGTCAATTTCACCGTCGCGACGGTCGAGGGCGGGCGGCTGAGCATCCGCAAGCCGAGCGGCGTCCGTGTTATCCCCAATGAGGACGGAACTTATCCTCTGCCGGTAGCTAGCGGTTACAGCTATATCTACGAGCGGCCGGGCTATGTCACCGTAGTTGGCACATTCGAAGTGACGGCGGCAATGACGGCCGGGACGGAAATAACCCTGGCCGCGCCGGCCGTGCCGGTGACCCAGGCCGCGGGCCAGGCCCGGGTCACGGTCTTAGCGGCGGACGAGACGCTTTTCCGCGACGCGGCCGTGTCCTTCGACCCGGCGACGGCGCCGGACCTGGCCGGGCGGGGCTATCTCCCCTATAATCCCGGCGGCTATACCGTGCTGAACGCGCTGGTGGACGCCCTGGAGAGCGATCATTCCTTCTTTGTCGGTTTCGGCGACGCGGGGGTGGATTTTACCGTCACGCCGGTGGAGGGCGTGCTGGAGGAAGTGGCCGGCTTTACCCTCGCGGAGGGGGAGAGCTGGATTTGCGAGCTGGGCGGGGCGGTCATTGACGACTACGCCCACACCCTTGTGCCGCCGGGCGCCGATATTGTCCTTTACCGCAGTTCCGGCGCAGTGAATGAGACTTTGCTGCGGCTGACGCCGGGTGAGAGTACTGTGCCGCGAGGCGAGAGCGTCGCCCTGAGCCTGACCGGCCGGGCGGCCGGCGCGGGGGGCCCGGCGGCGGCGGTGGCCGGCGCGGCTATCCTGATTGACCGGCAACCGACGGATTATGTCACGGACGACGCCGGTCAGGTCACGATCGACACGGGCCATTTGTCCCTGAACTACCATACGATCGAGGCGGCGCTGCCCGACGTCCCGACCCTCAATACGAGCGCGACCATTCGGGTGACGAAGCCGGCGGACGCAGCGACGACGAACACCGTCTCTCTGCGCCTGATCGGGGCGGAACCGCCGGAACAGGAAGGCTACGGCCCCTGGTTCGATTACCGGAACTGGATCGCCACGGACGAATATGAGCTCTCGGGTGAGAGCGTGACGGCGGCGGAGGTTTTCCGGGCTGTGACGGCCCGGCACGGGCTGGAGGCGGATATTCGCTTCGAGGGCAATTATATCTCCGCGATTCAGGCCCCGCAGGAGTTCGGCGGGGAGTACCTGGCCGAGAGCGACGCCGGCGGCTTTTCCGGCTGGATGTACACGCTGAACGGCGAGTATCCCGACTACGGGATTGCCGAGCAGATGGTCAGCCCCGGCGACGAGCTTGTTTTCCACTATATCGCCGATCCGATCCGGGAATTTAGCCGGCACTGGCTCTATGTGGAGGACGTGAACCCCTCCGCTTACCGGCCGCCGGTGCCGGAGGCGGGAACGGTGGAGGAAACGCTGACGCCGGCGGTGGCAATCACCGCGACTGAGAGCGGCGCTCCGGCTGCCGCTGTGACCGTCGCTGCGGGCGATGTGCAGGCGGCGGTGACGGAAGCGCTGGCGAAGGCCGCGGCGGAGGAAGCCCGGGGCGAGACGGCGACGACCGCTGTGAAGATTGAAGTGGCAATACCCGGGGACAGCGGGCTGAGGCCGGAGGAAGTGGCGGAAGTGTATGTGACGCTGCCGGCGGAGGCGGTGGAGATTCTCACCGGGCAGGACGGCGGCGGCGGGGTGGACAGTTTGAAGATAGAGTCGGCCCTGGGCGAGATCGAGCTGGAGCGGGCGGCGCTCAGCGCCGCTTATAGCGGCGACGGCCTGTCCCTAGTCTTAAGCCGCCTGACGACGGAGACCGCGGCGGCAGAGGAACTGCAGCCTCCGGAAAACACGGATGTTCAGATTTACGAAGTCCGCCTTTATGGCGTGACGGACGATACGCAAGTAACAAGTTTTGGCAATGGAAGGGTGAAAATATCGCTGCCCTATGACCTGCCGGCAGGGGAAACTATCGTCGTCTGGCATGTGCAGCCCGGAATTCCGGCTG
>JAISWK010000036.1 GCA_031270805.1 Gracilibacteraceae bacterium | reverse complement strand
CGAATATCCTCGAATGCCGTTTCATGCACTTTGGGGCCTTTCGCAGAAAGGCATGGTTATAAATTGGCGAGCGAGATTTTGGCGACAATGAGCAAAGACCCCGATGAAATAGCGCGGTTTCTTTCCCGCCGCCGCTATGAAAGGGATCGGGAACACGAACGGGCGGTACTGCGAGATGAAGGGCTGGAGGAAGGGCTCACAAAAGGGCGTGCGGAAGGACTCACAAAAGCTGCACGGAACTTCTTGGCCGACGGCGAATCAATTGACAGAGTGATGCGATTGACCGGGCTGTCAAAAACAGAACTGGAGTCTTTGCTGTGACGCGATGAGTGATGATAGGGCGGCGCAGCCCGCCTTAGGAAAGAGGCGGGCCGGTGAAGAGGGCGCCGTTCAGGACGCCGCGCAGCGTTTGGGCCAAGGTGGCAAGCCAGAGGAGCGCGAGCAGCCCGGTGAGGAAAATTGCCCAGCCGACAGTGAGCGGCCCGCCGTACCAGGCGGCGATTTTCTGGCTGGCGATGGTGTAGGCGGCCAGAGGGAAGATGAAAGCCCACCAGGCCAGGGAAAAAGGGATGCCGCTCCGGCGCGCCTGGTACAGGCAGACAATGGCGATGATCCCGACGATCCAGAAGCCGAACCCCCAGATCACCAGCGCGGCGAAGTACATGAGGGGGACGGCGTGGAAAAAACCTAATGTTTCGGCGTTCAGCCCCATATCGATCAGGGCGTTGACCTCGAGACCGGCGGCGCTGAGAAAAATACCGAAGGTCGGAGCGGCGGCGGGCGGGGGCAGGGCGGATTGGGTCAGGCGCACAAAGACGACGGCGCTGAGGAAAATAAACAGAAAGAAGCCGATCCCGAGAAATACGGCGTTCAGGGTAAAGATCAGCGTGGCCCCCCCGGCCTGGCGAGCCGCAGTCAGGGCCAAGAGGGGGTTGCCGAGCAGGAGCATGGACATATTGGCGATGGGCGCCATGATCCAGGAAAAATTCATCATGGCCGGGTCGGGGGCCTCTTCGGCGCTGAACAGGCGGAAACCGGTGTAAAAAGTAAAGGCCGTGACGATAAAACAGGCGGCAATCCAGAGCCCCAGCATGAGGGCGTAAGCGGTATCGGGCGGCAGCCAGCGGCTCCAGATGGTAGAGACATTCGTGCCGACGATCGCCGTGCCGACGCCGGCTGTGACAAAAAAATTCACCGTCACCGGATGGTGCAGATCGCGGCGAACGTAGCCGAAATAGCACAGCCAGCGCGCCAGCCAGGGCCCGACTAGCAAGATATAAACGGCGGCGGCCAGAGCGGCCAGACAGACGGCGAGGGGGCGGAACGGAGCAAAAGCCGCCCCCCAATTGTCCAGGATATTGGCGAGACCGCCCGTACCCATGACGACGGCAAACCAGCCGGGGGCCAGATGTTTGATCGGGTGGAATTCCGCCGCCGCCGGCGTCATCCCTCTCCCTCCCCGGCGTCGCTGAAGACGCGCCGGGCTATATCCACCCCGGCTTTGGCGTCGCGGGCATAAAAATCCGCGCCGATTTCCCGCGCATATTCCGGCGTCAGCACCGCTCCTCCCGCCATCACCCGACAGGTGAGCCCGTCGGCCCGTAGAGAGCGGATGGTCTCCGCCATCGCCGGCAGCGTCGTCGTCATGAGGGCGGAAAGGCCGACAAGCGGCGCGCCCGTCCGCCGGACCTCCGCCACGATTTCCGCCGGCGGGACATTGCGGCCCAAGTCACGAATTTCATATCCATAATTTTCCAATAAAATCTTGGCGATATTTTTGCCGATATCGTGGACGTCGCCGTAGACCGTAGCCAGCACGATGGCCCCTTTGCTCCGGGCCGTCCCGCCCGCGCGGGCCAGGCGGGCGCTCAGAACAGCAAAGGCGCTCTGGGCGGCTTGGGCGGCCGCGATCAGCTGAGGGAGGAAAAGGCGGCCGCCGGCAAAATCCGCGCCGACCGCGTCCAAGGCCGGAATGAGGACGCCGTCGATGATGGCCAGACTTTCTCTGGTTTGGGCCAGTTCGGCCGCCGCCCGTCCCGCCTCGTCCTTCAGGCCGCGCAGTACCGCCCGGCGCAGCGTTTCCTCCGGGGAGAGAGCGGCGGACAGCGGCGGGGGCGGCGCCTCCGCCCTCTCCGGCCCGGTCTCAAAGCGGGCGATGAAGTCCTTCGCCTCCGGATCGCCCCGCCGCAGGACCCGGGCGGCGAAAACCGTGTCCATCATCGCTCGGTCGCCGGGGTTCATAATCGGCAGATCAAGCCCCTGTCCCAGGGCCATCGCCAGAAAAGTCCGGTTGAGCAGCGGCCGCTCCGGCAGACCGAAGGATATATTGGAGACGCCGAGCAGAGTTTTCAGGCCCAGCTCTTCCCGGACGCGGCTCAGGGCGCGCAGGGTTTCCGCCGCCCCGTCCGGCTCGGCCGAGGCCGTCAGGGTCAGGCAATCGATCAGGACGTCGCCGGCCGGAATGCCGTAGGCCAGCGCCCGCTCCAGGATGCGGCGGGCGATGGCCACGCGGCCGGCGGCGGTGGGCGGGATGCCGCCCTCGTCCATCGTCAGGCCGACGACGGCGGCGCCGTAATGTTTGACCACGGGCAAAATCCGGGCCAGGACGGCTTCCTCCCCGTTGACCGAATTGACGATGGCCTTGCCGTGACAGAGGCGCAGCCCGGCCGCGAGTACCTCCGGATCGGCGGAATCAATCTGCAGCGGCGCGTCCGTCACGCCCTGCAGGGCCCCTACGACGCGCGCCATCGTTTCTTTTTCCTCAATGCCCGGCATCCCGACGTTCACGTCGAGAATATCGGCCCCTTCCCGGCATTGGCGCAAGCCCTCGTTCAGGATAAAATCCGTGTCCCGCTCAAGCAGCGCCTGGCGGAAACGCTTTTTTCCCGTGGGATTGATCCTTTCCCCGATTACCCTAATATTGTCCAGGACTACGACTCGAGTCCCCGAGCATACAGCCGGCGGCGGAGCCGCTGAGCGCGGCGCATAAGGAAATTCCCGCAGCGCCGCGCTCAGCGCCCGGATGGCATCCGGGGTCGTGCCGCAGCAGCCGCCCAACACCTGCGCCCCCAACCCCGTCAGGCGGCTTAGCTGCGCCGCGAACTCCGCCGCCGGCAGGCTGTAGCCCCCGCCGCCCGGGTCAGGCAGCCCGGCGTTCGGTTTGACCACGAGGGGCAAATGGGTCCAGCGGGCAAACTCCGCCACAATCTCCGCCGCTTCCCCCGGGCCGAGTGAGCAGTTGAGGCCCAGGGCCGCGACCCCGAGTCCCGTCAGTGTCAGGGCGGCGGCGGCCGGGCTGCAGCCGGTAAACGTGCGCCCGCCTTCCTCAAAGGACATCGTGGCGATAATGGGTAAATCGGTGTTTTCCCGCACCGCTAATACGGCCGCCCGCATTTCGGCCAAGTCGGTCATGGTCTCCACAACGGCCAGATCGGCGCCGGCCGCCGCTCCCGCCAAGGCCTGCTCCCGGAAGATCGCGCCGGCGGCCGCGAAGGACATGACGCCGAGCGGTTCGAGCAATTCACCCAGCGGCCCGATGTCCAGGGCGACGAGGGCGCGCCCGGCGGCGGCTTCCCGCGCCAGGCGCACCCCGGCCGTCACGGTTTCCCGCACGGCCGCGGCAATATCCGTCCCCGCCGCCGGCACGGATTTGAGTTTGCAGGCGTTGGCGCCGAAGGTATTCGCGTAGAGCACCTGCGCCCCGGCGGCGGCGTAAGCGCGGTGAACGGCGGCGATACGCTCCGGGGCGGTTAGATTGAGGAGTTCCGGCATTTCCCCCGGTTTCAGCCCCTCTTGCTGCAGGACGGTGCCCATAGCGCCGTCCAAAATGACATACCCCTGTGCGAGTAGTCGGGAAAAACTCATGGCATCCTCCTGCGCGCCGCCTTTGGCAGCAAAATTCTCAGACCTGTTCCCGGTTGCTGACCAGGCGGTTCAATTCCTGCATGAAGCGGTCGATATCCTTAAACTGCCGGTAAACCGAAGCAAAACGGATATAGGCTACTTCGTCCAGGCTGAACAGTTTCTCCATCACTTTTTCCCCGATAACGGCGCTATCCACCTCCGCCGCGTCGCTGTTCCAGATTTCCCGCTCCACCGCCAGCGCAAGCTCGTTCAGGGTTTCCGTCGGCACGGGCCGTTTTTCGCAGGCCCGGAGCAGCCCGCCCAGCAATTTGGCCCGGGAAAAGGGTTCCCGCCGCCCGTCTTTTTTGACCACGACCAGGTGGATATCCTCGTAGCGCTCATAGGTGGTAAAACGCTTTTGACAAACCTCACATTCCCGTCGGCGGCGGATAGCCATGCCCCCCTCGCTCTGGCGCGAGTCGATCACTTTGCTTTCCTCGTTTTTGCAGTAGGGACAGAGCATTATTTTTCCTCCTCCCCCTTGGGAACTGTTACCAAATAAATTGGACATTTGGCTTGCCCTTTTGCGCCCTGGCTGTGTTGCCAGAACCCGCAAAGACATCCAGTATTAGCGGAACCTGGCGTCTTGCCAGGACACAAAATCGCGGCGCCAACTGCGCACTTTATTTAGTCACAGTTCCTTAAGGTACAGCGCGGCCAGCTTCAGCTTGTCCGAACGGCGCAGGGCTTTGATCTCCATTTCCCGCCGCAGGGCCTCCCCCTTGCCGCTTAAGGGTTCCAGGTAGCACAAGCGCAGGGGCCCGCGCCCGCGCGTGTATTTCGCCCCCCGCCCGCTGTTGTGGAGGGAGAGCCGGGCCGCCACATCATCGCTGACTCCGGTATAAAGCGAACCGTCGCGGCATTCCGCCATGTAAACATAGTACAATTCAATACCGCCCTTTTTGCCGAAAACGGAGCATGAACATGGCCCCCTGCCCGACTTCGCTTTTGACGCTGATTTTGCCGCCGCGGATCCGCGTGATTTCCGCCACGATGGAAAGCCCCAGTCCGGCGCCCTGGCCGGCCTTGCGCCGCCGGGAACGCTCGCCGCGAAAGAAGCGATCGAAGACGAAGGGGATATCTTCGGCCGCGATGCCCAACCCGTTATCCTGCACGGCAAAAAGGACGTCCCCGCTTTCTTCCGCCGCCGTGATCTCAATCAAACCGTCCAGTTCCGTGTACTGAATCGCGTTATTGACCAGGTTATATAGCACCTGCTTCATCTCGTCCCGCCGCAGGGGAAAACGAATCTCCAGGGCAGGGTTTTGGCTGTCCCTGGTCAGCGGCTCCCCGTTCAACCTCAGCGTCCGGTCGCCGAGCAGGGAAAGGATCAGGGGCATACTGTCGTCCACGACCTCGCGCAAAGCCACTCCGACATCTGACTGCGTGGGCGCGTAAACGGAGATCTGGTTCAGAGTCAGCAGGGCCTCCGTCAGGCGAATCAGGCGCTCGGTCTCCGTGTACATGGCGCGCAGGGCGTCGGAAAGCGCGTCGGCGTCCACCTGCCCGCCGCGGCGCAAGATTTCCAGATAACCGCGGATGGAAGTCAGCGGCGTCTTGAGTTCGTGGGAAGCGTCGCCGATGAAACGCGCCATTCTTTCCTTGGCGTGGTTTTCCGCGATCAGGGCCATTTCCACCTGCTCCATCATATGATTCAGCGTTTTACACAGCTGGTCGATCTCCGAAGTCGTCGTCTCCACCTCCGGGATGCGGGCGTGGTAATGGCCGCGGGTGATCTGGCGCGCAGTTTCGGAAATGGCGGTTAAGGGCTTGAGCGGCCGGCTCACGGCGAAGTAGGTGACAATGATGCTGGCAAAAAGGACAATCACGGCGCTGAACACGTAGCCTGTATAATTCTGGAATAAAATGAGCTTCACCCCACTTAGGGGCATACATATCACCGCGTAGCCGCGCACCCATTCCGCGTTTTTCGCCGTAGCGGCAATGATCTGCAAAATCGCCGTCTGATCGGCGCTGACCGCGCGGGATAAAGCCATGTATTCCATACCGCTCCGGTCGCGCAGCGTGAAATAGCGGCGCTCCACCGCCGCCTGGGCCGGGTCGAATGAGGGCGCCGAAGAAAGCAGGTTGATTTCTTCCTCCGCCGTCCCATTGGCGTAGGCCACGGCCTGCAAACTACCGTCGGTATTATATAGGGCCAGAGCTACGCCCGCCGCCAATTCGGCCCACTGAAACCCGAGTAGCGCGGGCTGGGCCTCAAACCAGGAGCCAATATTCGCGGCGTGGGCCATAACCGTGCTTTCCAGCGTCTGCTCCAAATTGCTATACAAAGCGCGTTTCAGCAATCCGTACTGCATCAGGCCGACAACGACGAAGAATATGAAAATACAAATAACAAACCGCATCAGCAACTGGCCGGACAGCGATTTGCGCCAGTCGCCCCCGTTTTCCCGTATCCCCACAAACGCCGATCCGCTCATTTATAACGGCCTTGCCCCTTCAATCCCTTTTCACCTCCTCCTCCGGGATATACAGGGTATAGCCCCGGCCCCGCGCCGTCCGAATAACCTCGTGCTCCAGGTCCCGCAATTTTTCCCGCAAGTAGCGGACGTAGACCTCGACTATATTTTCATCGCCTTCAAAATCGTAACCCCAGATATGCAGCAGGATTTTTTCCTTGCTCAGGGTCTGGTTGGCGTTCCAGAGCATGTAGGACAAAAGTTTGAACTCCGTGGGCGAGAGATGGAGTTCCCTTTCCTGATAAAAAATGCTCTTGCGCGGTTCATCCAGCACAAAATTCCCTATCTGGCGCCGGCCGGACAGGTCAGGAAAACGGTTGCGGATCTGCACCTCGATCCGCGCCAGCAATTCGTCAAAATGAAATGGTTTCGCCAGGTAATCATGCGCCCCCATCCGGAGGCCCCGGGCCACGTCGGTAGCCGCGTCCAAGGCCGTCAGCATGATCATGGCCGCGTCGGAAATCTGCTGAATCCCCTGACACAGGTCATAGCCGTCCATCACCGGCATCATGATGTCCAGCACCACGACGTGGGGAGACCATGTCCTGACCTTTTCCAGAGCCTCGCTGCCGTTAACGGCGGCATTCACGTCATAGCCCTCCTGCTTCAGGCCCAATTCCAGCATTTTCCTTATGCTCTCTTCATCATCGACGACGAGTATTTTGAATTTGTGATCGTTCATACCGCTCTCCCCTTCCGCTCTTATTATACACGATTTCCCCCAATATTTCAATCTCAATATATTAGGAAAGAGTGAATAGGAAAGAGTAAAGAGTGAGACGAGAACTCTCTTTCCTCTTTACTCTCCTCTCTTTCCTAAGGCGGGGTGATTCCCCTCCTTTGGAGGGGTGCCGCGAAGCGGCGGGGTGGTTTCTCAAGGCTTTTTTTCACGTCGATATCCTGAATATGGAGTATGGTCAGATCAAGGCCCTGCAAATACGCATCACGCACCGAATCATATTCAATCTTATCATCATGGCTTGAACTTTGAACTGGACAAAACTGGACAAAATGGGGCCTTACCACCGCAAATACCGCTTTACTTTTTTGCTGTACCATGGTATAGTTTGAGTCTACACAAGCGATATAGAAAAAGCGCCGAGCGCGTTGCACCTGAACAGCTTGAAAATCGACATCCAGCAAGTGTTTCTCCGCAATTTTGACGCAGACGACATAGTCAAAGCGGCACGAGCGCGGATTGAAGCCGGGCAGACTTTGTCTGATGAAGAGACGATGAAATTGATCATCGCTCCGCTCGCCAAATCTACTTTATCCAAGCAATCGCTGCTGGAGAAATGTATTGATTTGGCGAAGAATATTGACGATGACTGGCAGCAATCATTTCTTATCGCAGGGATGTTGGTGGCGGCAGACAAATTCATCAACCGGGATTACTCACATATGCTCAGGAGGTGGCTGAACATGACGAAAATCGGACAATTGAT
>JAISWK010000034.1 GCA_031270805.1 Gracilibacteraceae bacterium | reverse complement strand
GCGCATTGCGCGCCCGCAGAACAAAATGGGGGACACGGGCGCGCAATGCGCGCCCCTACGATACCCGGGGGTTGCTGCCAATGCTTTTCCACACAGTCTGCCGTCCCCAAGTGTCCCGTGAACTATATTTCCTCCGTTGCAAGAACGCAAATCTTGCATTTTTGCTCAGTTCGCGCGAGATGAATCCCCATGCGAATCCCGACTGTCAAAGTCTGGATTTTACCCTGAGCAAGTTCGCCTTGCGGCCCTCTTGCCGGGCATGGACTCGACTAATGCGGGCTCCGCCCGTCCGAACGCGCAATGACCCGCTGTAACCCGCTTCTCGAATTATTGAACCTTTCCCCTCCTCGCGACTAATACCAAGTGACGGGGATTGGAAAGGAGGACTATGACGATAGACTCGAACACACTCTACGGCGCTTCAGCAGTGACGGTCGACTCTGTCCGGAAAGATGTGACCAAGGCTGAACTGGTGGATCAGTACGCTGATTCCCTCTATCGGTTTTGCCGGAGAATCACCTACTCGAAAGAGGATGCGGACGACCTGTTCCAAGACAGCTACGCGGCGGCGTTCGCGCAGATGCCTAAAGTTGCGGCTGCGGAAAGCCCTATAGGATTTTTGCTGTCCACGGCGGCATACCTGAACAAAAGTTGGCGGCGTAAGTTCGCCCGGCGCAACCGAATCGCGCCTATGGTGGAACTTTTTGCGGCCACCGACGACACCCCCCTTGCGGCAAGTATTGAAGACGCCTACTTGGCCAGCGAGGAAAAACGGGTGGTGCGCGAATTGACTAAGGCCCTGCCGGATAAATACAAAATCCCTGTCGTCCTCTACTACACGCTGGAAATGGGTATAGGGGAAATCGCCAAAATCTTGAAAATCCCTGTTGGCACGGTAAAGAGCCGTCTGCACAAAGCGAGGCAGATAATCAAGAAAGGAATGAAAACCGAGTATGGCTACTGACAAGAAAATCGACAGTGATTATTTGCTCAGGGCTGCGCTGGAATGCTCGGAACACCCCAGCCCGGAGCTAATCCGCCAGGTCAAGCATTCAATCGTTGAGGAGGAAGATTCAGTGAGAAAATATCCGCTCAGGCGCGGATTCAGCGCGGCGGTAATCGCCGTGGTCTGCGTAATGCTCGTAACGGCGACCGCCTACGCCGCCTGGCAATTTTTGCAGCCCGCTGATGTCGCGGAGCAGGTGGGGGATAATGCGCTGGTCGCCGCTTTCAATAGCGATAGCGCCATCAATATCAACCAATCAGTCAGATCCGGCGACTACATTTTCACCCTGCTGGCAGTGGTAAACGGCCAAGATATATCAGATATGCCACATTATAGCAACGGGGACTTGCAAAACGACAGGACCTACGCCGTGCTGGCGATTGAGAACGCGGACGGTACCGCTATGTCTGACGCTTACTACAACGACATTACATTTTTTGCCTCACCCCTGGTGAAGGGCTTGATGCCTTGGTTGGTCAACGCCGCAACGCTTCATGGCTCCTACAGCGAAAAAGTGACGGATGGTATTCTCTATCGGTTAGTCCAGTGCGACAATGTGGCCGTTTTTGCCGATCGGGGTTTGTATTTCGCGGTTAACACAGGTTCATTTTTCAATAATGAAGCCTTCGTTTATGACGAGACCGCCGGCACAGTGGCCGTCAATCCTGATTTCGCCGGAGCGAGCGCCGTCTTCGCGCTGCCAATGGAGGCCGGCCTTGCCGATTCCGCTAAAGCAGCCGACATGATCAAAAATCTCTACCCGACCGAAAGCGAGGCCATACCGCAAAACCAAGGTGCGGAGGCGCCCGCACTCGGCGCTCCCGCCTTATTGCAGCAAACAGGCGGCGACTGAACAGCGGCAACGCCGCCACATGGCAATAGTCTCAACCGCTCTGCGCCGGCAGACCGCGCTCCCGAAAAAGGGCCGGGGCCGCCCGCATAAAATCCGCCTCCGGCACAGCGGGGGCGCCGGAGCGGATCAGAGCGAGGCTTTCGTACTTGCCGGCGCCGTAACTATGGTAAGGCAGCAAATCCACGCGTTCAATCGCCTCCCGTCCGGGCAGAGCGGCCAGAAAAGCGGCAATCCGTTCCAATTCGGCCAGATCAGCGTTATAGCCCGCGACGACCGGTATCCGCACCCAGAGACGCGTCCCCTCCCGGCAGAGCCGGGTCAGGTTGGCGCGGATGCGCCCGTTGGCGGCGCCCGTGGCGGCGCGGTGGGCTGCCGGGTCAAAAAACTTGACGTCGAACAAAAAAAGGTCGGTCAGGGGGCGCAGGGCGGCGAAAGCCGTGTAAGGCACATTGCCCGCGGTATCGACCGCCACGGACATGCCTTCCGCTTGGCACAGCGCCGCCGTTTCCCGCAGCCAGGCGGGAAAAAGCAGCGGTTCGCCGCCGGAAAAAGTCACTCCGCCGCCCGATTCGGCGTAGTAGCGGCGATCGCGTCCCAGCAGGGCCGGGAGTTCCCCCGGCGGGTAATAACGGCCGATCACCCGCAGCGCGCCGGCCAAACAATGCCGGGCGCAGGCGTCGCAGCCGATGCAGGCCGCCGGCGCCAACTGATGCCGCCCGTCCGGCAGACGGTGGCAGCCCCGGGGACAGACGGCGACGCAGCGACCGCAGGCCGTACAGGCTGCGGCCTGGAACTGGACGGAATATCCCGGCTCCAGACATTCCGGGTTATGGCACCAGACGCAGCGTAAATTGCAGCCTTTCAGAAAAACAGTGGTGCGGATGCCGGGCCCGTCGTCGAGAGAAAACCGCTGGATATTGCTAACCAGCGGCCGGGGAGAATGTATGGGGCGCCTGTCCGGCGGAAGCTCAGATAGCGGCATGCTCGGTGCGGGCGATAATTTCATCCTGGGTGGTTTTGTTCAGCGAGCGGAAGTAGGCGCTGAAGCCGGAGACGCGCACGACCAGGTTGCGGTACTTCTCCGGTTCCCGCTGGGCGGCCAGCAGGGTTTCCCGGGAAACCACGCTGAATTGGATTTCCATGCCGCCGCCGTGAAAATAAGCGTCGACTAGGTTGTGCAGCGCTTCCACATGTTTCGGGTTTTCCAGGAAACTGGGGCTGAACTTGATGTCCAGCACCATACCGTTCTGCGCCACCCGGAGATCGGTTTTGACCACGGAGTTGACGAGCGCCGTCGGCCCTTGCAGGTCCTTGCCTTGGACGGAAGCCATCGAATTGGATTCAAACGAGCCGGCCAAACGACCGTCCGGCGTCGCCGCCGTCAGCATCCCGGCCTTGGCGTGATCCTCGACGGAATAGAGCCCCGTCATATAGTGGCCGCCGCGCGGATTGCGGCGCGCGTTGATCACGCTGCTGAAAGCCGCCACGAGATCGCTCATGATAAAATCAACGGAATCGTCGTCATTGCCGAATTTCGGGCAATGATTGTTGACATAGTGGTAGAGTTCCCCATAGCCTTGGTAATTGGCGTTCAGCGCGTCGCGGAACTGGGAAAGCGTGAGCTTTTTTTCCTCAAAAACGACCTGACGGATCGCCGCCAGTGAATCCACCGCCGTCGCCATGCCGCAGGTGCTGATGCCGGTGTTGTTGTAGCGGCAGGGGCCGCCGGTCACATCCATGCCCCGCTCGTAGCAGCCGATCATGAGCGAGGAGAGGTACGGGGTCGGAAAACGCCAGGGAATCATGGTTTCCACCAGTTCAATCGCCCTCATCGCCAGCTCCGTGAACTGGACAAACTCGCTCTTATACCAGGCATAAAACTCTTCAAAAGTCTTGATATCGTCCAAGGGTTTCGGGTCAAAAAGCGGGGCGTAATAATCCTGCATCTGCGCCTGTCCGTCGTTGAACATCAGTTCAAAAAGTTTGGGCCAGTTCAGATGCACCAGTTCCGTCGGCGTGTATTCATGCCCGGCGCAGCCCGTTTCCACGCAGCCGATGATCGCGTAATCGCGCGCGTCCTCCAGGGTCTGACCGACATCCAATTTGGCCTGAATACAAATGGGGTCGTAAAAGATCCCGGGGAAGCCCGTGCCAGTCTTGATCAGGGCCGCCGTCTCGTTCCACAGACGCCGCGACATGCCATCCGTATAGCGCAGATCGATCAGGGGCTGGTCGAACATGAGCTTGCGCGTGGACTGGAGGATGAGGTAAGTGAGGTCGTTTTCAAAATTAGCGCCGTTCTCGTCACAGCCGCCGACCGTCACCGCCTGATAGGCGTGCAGGTTGCCGCTGAATTTTATCCACAGGGCGTCGAGCAATTCACTCGCCTCGTCGTAAGTCAGCTGGCCGGCGTGCGTATCCCGCTCGTAAAAAGGCCAGAGATATTTGTCCATGCGCCCGAGGGACTCGGAAACGGGGACGTTTTCCACCATCATCAGTTCCTGACCGAACCACAATAGCTGCACCGCGTCATAGAAATTACGCGGCGCGCTCCGGGTGAGCCAGCGGCAGGACTCGGCCATGCGCCGGAGATTGCGCCGGCAAACGGGATCCGTGGCGGCGTCCGCCATCTCCGCCGCCAGATCCGCGTAACGGCCGATATATTCCAGCGCCGCTTCATTCGTGATCAGCATGGCCCGGGCAAAATCCCGGTTTACCCCTTCCAGGCGGGCTACGGCTTCCCGGCCCATTTGCGCGAGGCCCGTAAACCCAATATTTACCAGGCGCTCGTAGCCGGGGAGGATATGCCCGGAAAACCAGTGTTTGTACAACCAGGCGTCGACGCCCTTGAGAAATGTCCGCAATTCCGCCGCTTCCCGGGAATCCGGGCGCAGTCCGTGATATTCCAGCGTCGTCTCGTACTCCCGGTCGGAATCGGGCGAGATCGGCGGCCGGTACAGGGGGTCATAATCATCCGGCATTTTCACGGGCAGCGTCGTGCCGTAGGTGTAGCGATACGTGAACCCGGCCAGGATGTCACGTTTATCAATATATATTTTCTTGACCCGGACAAAGGCCGCGAAGGCTTTCGCGAATTTCAGCGCCGTCAGATCGTCCGGATTTTCCGCAAAAACCTTTCTGTACACTTCATCGCGGTGCGGAATCTGGCTGCGGTCGTGAAAGCCGTCCTTGACTTCCTTCAGGTAGCGAATGGTGTCGCTCAGATACAATTCCTCCGTCGGCGGAGCGTCGTCCGGCCTTACCAGCCGGAGCGGGGTCGACCGCGCGCGCCGCGCTTCGTGAAGATTCGCGCTTTCCATATATTTCCTCATCCCTTCCGCTATTTATTTAAACGAGTATGTGTTGAGAGTAGCATAAAAGAGAGTTTCCGTCAAGAGCGGAGTTTATTATTATTGAATCCCGGCCGTGTTTGTGGTAGAATAGGTTTATTACCATTCGCGGTTTTTCAGAACCGCGTTAGAAAAAGGAGGCGCCGATATGCAGGAAGTGCATGATTTTTTGAAGAAATGCCAGGCTTACTATATCGCCACGGTGGAGGGCGATCAGCCGCGAGTGCGTCCGTTTGGCACAGTGAACATTTTCGAGGGCAAGCTGTACATTCAGACCGGCAAGAGCAAAGACGTTTCCAAACAGATGGCGGCAAACCCCAAAATTGAGATTTGCGCCTTTGACGGCGAAAAATGGGTGCGTGTGACCGCTACCGCCGTGGAGGACGACAGGCGCGAGGCCAGGCAGCATATGCTGGACGCCTATCCGACCCTGCAAGGCCGGTATTCGGCCGACGACGGCAATACGCAGGTGCTGTACTTGCAGAACGCGACGGCGACATTCTACACTTTTACCGCCGAACCGAGAACCGTGCGCTTCTGACGACGACCGACCGCCGGAGCGCGGAACCGGGCCGGCTGTGGGACATTATGCCAGGCAGGAAGGAACAGTATGAGGATTTCTGTTAAAGGACGCTACGCTTTAGCCGCAGTGATCGCAATGGCCCAAAACAAAAGCGGAGAGAATATCGCCGCCGTCAATATTGCCAACCAGCTGGGCATATCAAAAATATACTTGGAGCAGGTATTCACGCAGCTGAAAAAAAACGGAATCCTGTCGGCGGTTAAAGGTTCGCGCGGAGGCTACCAGCTAGCCCGCTCCCCCGTCTCCGTCACGGCCTGGGATGTCCTTTCCTCTCTGGAAGCCGCGCTCACTGAGGTCACGGAAGCCACGGTGGCGGAAAACGCGCCCGGTATTGAAATAGCGATGAAAGAAGTTATCTTTACCCCTTTGGATAAAACCATCCGCTCTTTCCTCTCCGGCGTCACAGTGCAAAACTTGCTGGATACAGCCGAAAAACAGCAGGCCGAACAGGCGTTTATGCTGAATATCTAAAGCGTGGGCAGTGGTTAGTGATCAGTGGTTAGTGGGCAGTATTACCGGAAAGAGGTGTGGCGCAAATCCGCCCGAAAGAGAGACACCCATGATAAAACCCGGCTCTCGTCTCGCGACCGTCGCCGCCCATGTGCCGCCTGACGCCCGGTTGGGCGATGTCGGCACGGATCACGCCCTACTCCCGATTTACCTGGCCCGGCGGGGCGTAATCCGTTCGGCGATAGGCACGGACGTCCGCCCCGGCCCTCTGGGGGCCGGCCGGCGCAATGTCGAGCGCTGGGGCCTGAGCAGCCGGATCGCCTTGCGCCTCGGCGACGGGCTCATGCCCATTCGCCGAGGCGAAGCGGACGTCGTGACTATCGCCGGCATGGGCGGCGGCTTGATGCTGGAGATATTGGACCCGGCGCGCGAGGCTTTGGCCGGGACGCATACCCTGGTTCTGCAGCCCCAGAGCGGCGCCGGCCCGTTGCGCCGAACCATGGCGGCCCGCGGCTGGCGCCTGGCGGCGGAAGAACTGACGGCGGAAAACGGGCGTATTTACACGATTATGCGCTGGGAGCGCGGCCCGGGGACGGACGACGGAGAAGCGCGGGCGGCGCCCGACTGGGCGGCCGGCCGCCGCTGCCCGGAGGTCTGGGCGGAATACGGGCCGTTGTTGCCCGCCGCCGCCGGGCCCCTGTTTCACCGGGTTTTGCGGGACGAGATCGACCGCACGCGCCGGGCGGCCGTCCGGCTGGAAAAAGCGGGCCGCGCCCCGGCCGCGCCGGAACGGCTGGCGGAACTGCGCCGGCGGATCAATGATTGGGAAGAAATGGAGAAATGGCTGGCATCGGAGAATTGAGACTTCGCCGTGGGGAATGAACCCCTGTTTTCCCATATATTAGACGCCGAGGATGAAGGCCGGCGCCTGGAACATATTCTCAAGACGCGCTTTCATTTTTCCCAAAAACTGCTGCGGCAGCTGAAAGACGGCGAGCGGGTCTGGCTGGACGGGCAGTTCGTTTTCCTGAAAACGTGCGGGCGGGCCGGGCAGCATCTGAGCGCCGATATCGCCGGCCGGGAGCCGGCGCTGCTCACGCCGGAAAATCTGCCCGTCTCCGTGCTGTACGAGGACGATTATTATCTCGCCCTGAACAAGCCGGCCGGGCAAATAGTCCACCCGAACGCCCATTATCCGACCGGCAGTCTCGGCAACGCCGTGACCCATTATTGGGCGACCAGGGGGGAGAGCCGCCTTTTTCGCCCCACCTCCCGCCTCGACCGGGATACGTCCGGGATCGTCCTCGTGGCGCTCAGCCGTTACGCGCACCAGCAGATCGACCGGCTGCACCGGCAGGGGCGGATGGAAAAAATCTATCTCGGCCTTGTCAGCGGCGTCCCGGCGCAGCGGGAAGGATTGTGGGACATGCCGCTCGGCTTTCACCCCGGCGGCGGCACGCGCCGCGCCGTACGTCCGGACGGGCAGCCGGCCCGGACGCTTTTTCGCCTTCGCGCCGGGGGCGACGGTTTTGCCCTGGTAGAATTCAGGCTGCTGACCGGACGCACCCACCAGATTCGTGCTCACGCCGCCGCCGCCGGCCACCCGCTCCTGGGTGACGACATGTACGGCGGCAGCCGGGAATTAATCAAGCGCCAGGCCCTGCACGCCTCGATCTGTTCTTTTCCTCACCCGCGCGCCGGGCGAATGGTGCGCCTCAGTGCCCCGCTGCCGGAGGACATGGCCGCCCTGCTGTCCGGGCTGGGCAATCGCGGCGGAGCGATCATTCCTGCAGCTGAAAACCGTTAATAATATCGAACATAGCCGTGGCCTGGGCCGAAAGTTCCTGGGACGCGGCGGCGGACTCCTCGGCCGTGGCGGAATTCGACTGCACTATATCGGAAACGTGGTTGATACTGACGGTCAGTTCCGAGACGGACAGGCTCTGCTTCTGGGAGGAATCGCTGATTTTTTGCATATATTGCGCGTTGCGCTCCGATATGCTGTTGGCTTTTTCCATGTCCTCGCCGGTACGGGCAGCGATGGTGTTGCCCTCCGTCACCTTCTGCGTGCTGCTTTCGATCAGCGCGGCCGTTTCCTTCGCCGCTCGCGCAGATTTGGAAGCGAGATTGCGCACCTCGTCGGCCACCACAGCGAAGCCCTTGCCGTGCTGACCGGCCCGCGCCGCTTCCACCGCCGCGTTCAAGGCCAGGATATTAGTCTGAAAGGCTATATCGTCGATCACCTTGATCACGCGTGCGATATTCGACGCCCCTTCGTTTATTTCGTACATGGCTTGCGTCATTTCCCGCATGGACTCCATGCTGCCGGCCATAGTGCGGCTCGCCTCCCGCACTTCGCTGAAAGCGGTCTGGGCGTTGCCGGTGTTTTCCTGCGACTGGGTGAGAACTTCGGAGATCGTGGCTGTAAACTGCTGCAGTTCGGCCGCCTGTTCTGTGGCGCCGGTAGCCAGCCCCTGGGCGACGGAGGCGATCTGGGACGCGCCCGCCATCACCTGAGCCGCCGACTCTTTCATCCCCAGCAGGACGAGATTGTTTTTTTCGATAAAAAGGTTGATGGATTGGTTCATCACATCCCCGGCGGAGCGCTCCCTTACGCGCACGCGATAATTGCCCTGCGCCAGGGCGCTGAGCACTTCGGCCTGCTCCTTGACCCCTTCCGCCATCGTAATAAAAGCCGAGGCCAGTTCGCCGACTTCGTCTTTGCTGTTGGCGTTCAGGCTGACCTCAATATCGCCTATGGATAACTGCTCGGCCGCCAGCACCAATTTACGCACCGGCCCGACTATCTGATTGGACACCACCAGGGACAGGGTAATGGAGACGACCAGGATCAGAACCAGGAGGCCGCCCTGAAATATAATATCTTTGCGCACAGATTTTTCCTGCGCGATTTCCGCCTGTCTGTTCACCTCGTCTTCCAGGGCGACTAATTCTTCCACCGCCGCTATCGCCGCGGTAATGGGCACGGCCATATCGCTTACCGTCTTAATCCTTTCCGGTCCGGACATCTCCAGGGCAAAACTCTCCAGATACTTCTTCTTTTCCACGCCGTAATCCCGGTAGGCGGCTTCAACTTTATCCAGCAGAGCCCCCGCGTCCTTTGCCTGGATCATCTGGCGCAGCTGCGCTTCTATAGCCGTGAACTCCTTGTCCAAATTATCCAGCTCACTCATGTCCCAATCCACCCCGTAGGCCTGACGCAGCGACATCCCGCGGTAGGCGGCCTGCTGCTTGCTCAGATTGCTGTTCAATTTGCCGGCCACTACATTGTTGGCGGCGACCAGGTTGACTTCTTGCAGCGAACTCAGGCCGCGCTGCAAAGCCGTGATCCCGTAAATCCCTATTACCGCCGCCATAAGCGCCATGACCAGAAACGACGCCAGTAATTTATATTTCACCTTTAAGTTTTTCATTGCTCCGTTCCTTTCCTTGAAAATCAAAAACCAGGCGACCGCTGTCTTCAAACGCCCGTTTCGGATCGCCCCCACTAACGAACGCTAGTTAGTTAAAATGAGTATAACATACCGCGCCGGCAATTGCAAGAGGCAAGGAGAGCAGTAACGATACAGCTTCGCAGATGCGTAGATGCCAACCGTTCACAATGCTCTATCTCCTCTAAGCTTTGGCTACTTACCCATAATTTTTATCTACACCCGCTGTGCAATATGATGTTGAATTTTACGAAGAATAAGGATATAATATCTACAAGGAGGATTGATATTATGCCGATGATCAAACCTGTTTCCGATTTGCGGAACTACAACGAAGTATTGCGGGATGTAGCCGTTGGCGAGCCTGTTTTCTTGACGAAAAACGGCAGAGGGCGCTATGTGCTTGTCGATATATCCGAATACGAAAGGACACAGGCTGCCATCAAGCTCGTGTCACAGCTCGCACAAGGCGAAAAAGCCGGACGCGAAAACGGCTGGCTCTCGATTGAGGAAGTCGAAAAATCTTTGGGGGTGTAATATGGCAAAGCTCCATATCTCGCCCGAAGCGCAAAAAGATTTGCATGAAATCAAGAAGTACATCACATCAGAGCTTGATAGCCCTGCCGCAGCCGTCAACACAGTTTCAAAGATTGTCAAAGCCATCCGCAGCTTGATGGACTTTCCCGACATTGGAGCCAGAATATCCGCGCCGGGAAAGACACATGGACATTTGTTTTGACTCGATCCGGCATTGACAAACCCTATTTAATAGGGTAGTAGGATGGAAACATGATAAATAATTATAAATGAAGCGTATTGTCAGAAAGTGCGGCGATATATGAGATTCGGAGAATTTGTCTTTTACGAAACGAATAACCTGAACCTGAAGCCGAGAGGGTTATAGAACTGTGAACTGTGCATTGTGTACTGTCAAAGCCGCCGCTCGGGGCAGTTCAAACCAGAAGGTGGTGTTTCCGTTCGCGCTTTCTACGCCAAAGGAGGCGGCGTGAGCCTGGAGGACGTTTTTTACAATAAACAGCCCCAGGCCGGAACCCGTGTCCAACTGCCGGTGCGTCTTGTCGATTCTGTAGTAGCGATCCCAAATATAGGGCAGGTGTTCCGGGGCGATCCCCTCCCCGCTGTTGCTGATCGCCACGCGGACGGCGCCGCGCTCCGCCTCGACCGTCTGCCGGATCCGCACGATCCGATCCGGGCCGGTGTAATGAATCGCGTTGCTGATCAGATTGTATAGCACCTGAGATATTTTCATCTCATCGGCGGACACGAACACTTCTTCTTCCGCCGCGAAGTCGATCCGGTAACCGCTCTGTTCCGTCAGCCGGGAAAAACGCTCCAGCGTCAGGCGCAGATTGCGCGTCAGGTTGAAGATCCGGGGCGTTATCTCCTGCGCGCCGGCCTGCAGACGGGACAGATCCAAGAGATCGCTGACCAGGCGGGACAGTCTTTCCGCTTCGTCGATGATGACTTGGACATTGGTCGCCGTGTTTTCACCGGGCAAGTCGCGCATAACCTCGCCGTAGCCCTTGATCATCGTCAGCGGGGTGCGCAGATCATGGGAAACATTGGCGATCAGTTCCCGCCGCAGCGTTTCCACCTTGGCCAGTTCTGTCGCCGCGTGGTTCAGGATGTCGGAAAGCTCGGCGATCTCCCGGTAGCCCCGCCCGTCGAAACGGGTCTCGTAATTGCCCTGGGCCAGTTCCCGGGCCCCGGCGTTCAGCCGGATAATCGGGGCGGAGATTTTGCGGGAGAGATAGACCGCCAGGAGTACGGCCAGCAGGAGCAGCACCAGCGTAATTACCGTTAGTTGTACGCGCAGCGTCTGTACGGTCGCGTCCACGGGGGTGACGGCGGAATCCAGTAGCACGAGGACGGTGGTTCCATCGGGCAGAGCAGCGGTTTGGGCGGCGATCAGGTTTTGCCGGGCCCGGCCCGACGGTTTGATCGCGATCGTCCCCCGCTCCGCGATATTGATGTCATAGGCCGGGTATCGCTCGAAAAAATCCATCACCGCGCCCTGGTGTTCCGCCGTGCGAAAATAACGCTGCAGCGCGCCGGGAAGCATTTTGTGGATGGTGCAATCCACCGTGGTTTCCACTGAGTACAGCGTCATCCCCCGATTATTGACAATGCGGATGCAGGCGTCCGCGTTGCGGGAAACCCGATCCAGGAGGGAGGTGAACTCCTCCGCGTTTTTCGCCGTACTCAGGCCGCGCACCACTGCGGCGGCGGCGTTTTTAACCGTGTTGGTCTTGATTGATTTGTAAAATTTATCCAAAAAAACTGTCTGCGAAAGCCAGAGCAGGGCGAGGAGTACGAGAACAAAAGCGGCCAGATAACCGCAGAGCCGCCATTTTATGCTCACTTGGTCAAGCCGCAAAACGGTATCCCACCCCTCGGAGCGTGACGATATAGCCGCTGTACGGGCCCAGGCTCCGGCGCAGCAGCTTGACATGCGTGTCCAGGGTGCGATCGTCCCCGAAAAAATCGTACCCCCAGACGTCGTGGATTAATTTTTCCCGCGTCAGAGCCCGGCCGTTGTTGCGGGCCATGTAATGGAGCAGGTCGAATTCTTTCGGCGACATGTCCACCTGGCGTCCGTCCACGTAGAGCAGGCGTGCGCCGGCATCCACGAGCAGGCCGGGGAAAGAGAGGGTGTCGCTGGGGGCGGGGCGGCTGCGGTTCATGACCGCCTGCACCCGCATCATCAGTTCCCGGGGGGAAAACGGTTTTACGACATAATCGTCAATCCCCAGCTCAAAACCGTGGATTTTATCGTATTCCTCGCCCCGGGCCGACAGCATGATGACGGGGGTTTGCCTCGTTTTGCGTATTTCCTTGCAGACGGCGAATCCATCCAGTTCCGGCATCATAATATCCAGCACGATCAGGTCGAAGGTCTCCCGTCGGCACAGATCCACCGCTTCCATGCCGTCGCCGCATTCCGTCACCCGGTGCCCTTCAAATTCGGCGTATTTTCTGATTATTTCCCGGATACCCGGTTCGTCGTCCACGACAAGCAGATGGTATGATTCAGACATTATTCTGCGGCTCCGGGGTGTATTCCCCGAGGACAGTGCGCAACTCCACTTCCTTGTCGTCGCGGTTGACGCGGAATGTCACTTCATCACCGACGGCGCAGCCCTGGAGGAATGTCTGCAAGTCGGCGTAATTCGTGATCTCCGTGTCCCCGGCCCGGATAATGTGGTCGTAGGCCCGGAAGCCCGCCTGATCCGCCGGCGAATTCGGCACGACCGAGGTCACGTAAAGACCGGGGGGCATGTTTTGGAACTGGTAGGAAAAAGCGTTGATATCGGTCAAGTTGACGCCGAGATAGACGCGGCCTTTGACAAACCCGTAGTTCATAATGCTTTCAATTACCGGTTCCGCTTCCCGGGTCGGGATGGCAAAGCCCAGGCCCTCGACGCCGGAGCCGGCGGTTTTGGCCACTACGATGCCAACCAGTTCGCCGTAGGCGTTAAACAAGCCGCCGCCGGAATTGCCCGGATTTACGGCCGCGTCGGTTTGCAGCAGGCGCATGCTCTGGTTGTCCAGCGTGATGGAGCGATCAAGGGCGCTGATGATGCCGCTGGTCACGGTGCCGCCTAACTGGCCGAGCGGGTTGCCGACGACGACGGCGGGATCGCCGACCTGCAATTGGGTGGAATCACCGAAAACCACGGGGGTCAGGGCGGAGGCCTCAATCTTGATTATCGCGATATCGGTCTTGGCGTCCGTGCCGATCAACCGGGCTTCATACGTCTCTCCGTCGCTCAGGCGCACGGTGATCTTGCGGGCGTCGGACACCACGTGGTTGTTAGTGGCGATATACCCGTCGGCGGAGACGACGACGCCGCTCCCTGCGCCTTCGGAGATGAACTGGCCGACCCAGCCTCCCATCGTCATTGTTTCCGTATTGATTTCCACTACGGAGGCGGCGTTTTTGGCGGCGATTTCCCGCACAGAGAGGGCGGCACCCAGGTTCGCGGCGACCGGCGCCGCGACGACCTCGCGCTCACCCGGCTCGGCGGGGGGCTCGGCCACGAAGGCGTCGCCGCCGAAGGTGAGACCGCCGCTCAATCCCAATGCGGCGCCCAGGAAGAGGGCGATAATTACACTGGCTCTTTTTGACATGAAAATACCTCCTTTTGCTTTAGTCGGAAGCGCGCCGGTTCCGGGCCGCCTCGCTCTAATTATATTAGCACAATAAGGTGAATGCAAGATGAACATCATCTGAAAAAGGGCCGAAAGATGCGTGACCGGCGTATAACAAAAGCGATCAAGAAAAGATAATCAATCAAAAAAATCTTGAAATTCGCGGCGATTAGCACTATACTAATTGTATCAGGAAGATCAAAAACAGTGAAAACACAGGGAAAGGAGGGCGACGGATATGCGCAAGCTGCCGGTCGGCATACAGGATTTTGAAGACCTGCGGACAAATAACTTTCTCTATGTGGATAAAACAGATTTGGTTTACAGGTTGGCCACAGAGGGCAAAAACTATTTTCTGGGACGTCCGCGCCGGTTCGGGAAAAGCCTGCTCGTGTCAACGCTTAAAGCCTATTTCGAGGGAAAAAAAGAGCTTTTTCGGGGTCTGG
>JAISWK010000017.1 GCA_031270805.1 Gracilibacteraceae bacterium | reverse complement strand
ACTCCACCTTCGCGTCAAGCGGCACGCCGCCCCCGAACAGGCCGTTGATAAAACGAATTGTCAGTTCGTCGCTTCGCTCCAAGGTCTTCTTGAGTATCTTGTCGTAACTCAAGTGGTGTAGCTTGACTTCAATGCCGCCAATATTCATGCCCAACCTTCTTTCTCATAATAGTGTACCTGATTCCAGACCAAAAATCAACCGGAAATAGGTGAACTTGTGGTTACTTTATGATAATGTCAAGGCGCGTAGTATTGCCGTGGATGTCCGTCCCCAGCTTGAGCGTGTGGGGTGAGGGCGCCCCGGAGGTCGATCCGGTGTTCCCTGGCGAAGGGGTAAATGTTCTTCTCGCCTGAGGGAGCCGCCTGCCCCGAAAAAAAAATAAAAAATTTTCCGCCAAACGGGCAAATTTGTCAACTGGAGTTGTCACTTTTTTGGCCTGGGGTCAATCGCGCAACCCCTTGATTTCAGCGGAAAGTCGGGCGGGGGTCGAGGCGATTTTCGCCTAATAAATGGAAAAAATCGGGCGAGATATTCCAGTTAGCGCGAGGTATTGACAGCGGGGGCGATGTGTGGTATTTTACATATTGATTAGCTTGCGCTAATCGGCTCGGGCCCTCTGGGCGGTAGACATTTCCACGAGCGCCCATGTAACATTTTTAATAAAATGTTACATGGGGCCGGCAACCCCGGACAGAGCAAGGGCAACAGCAGACGGCTCAGGCGAAATTCCCGCCGCGGAAGCAGGGGCAAAGGAGGCGGAAACACCGAATAACTCAAGTAAAAGAGCGTCGATGTAACATTTTATTAAAAATGTTACATGGGGGGCTGAAGGGTGAAATCCCCTTGAATTCTTGATTCCCGGGCTTGTTACGGGGCCAAATTTATTTTAACAGAAAAAGTAGGAGGAATGAAGGTGCAAAAGAAAAGGAATATCACAGCGGTTTTTCTGGCTTTTCTCATGCTGCTGACGGTGCTGCCGGCCGGAGCGGTGTTGGCGGAGGAGCCGGAACCGCCGGCCGCGGGCAGTAAATACTATGGCGGTATATACACCGGAAGCGGGGCCGGATACGGCGGCAATAAAATTGAGGTGGCTGTGACCGTTGCGGACGATGAGATCAAAAACATCGAAGCGACGAGTTTTGACGGACAAACGCCCGCGTTTTGGGGAATCGCTTATCCGGCAATGCCAAACCGAATTATCGCGGCGCAGTCCGTCGAAGTGGACGCTGTCACGGGCGCCACCCTATCAAGCAACGGCATCCTGGAAGCGACGGGACAGGCTTTGCTCAAGGCCAACGCTCTGCCCCGGATAGAGCCGGGTGTTTATGAAAATATCGGCTCCGCCATGTGGCACGCCTCGGAACCACGCCCCTCCATGATGGCGGCTCTGGGCGCCGATAAAGCTGTGCTGGAAGTCCTGGACGATGGCAGGGTCTATGCCCAAGTAAAATTTGTCAACGCGACTATCATGGGCCAGCCGATTCCCGCGAGCTATATTGAGGGACTCACCGCAGTCTGGGGCGTTTACACGGAGGCGGCGGTGTTGCTCTCCGCGACGGAAGATGAACGCGTTTTCCGGGTGCGGGTGTTTAACGTGCTGGAACCGACACCCTTGAAATTAAACGGCCAAATGGACGGCGCCATGAGCAGTGTGCGCCTGAAGCTCGAACTGGGGCACTTGATTCAGGGCATGGACACGCCGGGCGAGATTGTGGAACCGGCCGACGGGGATTTTGACGGCGATGGCATACCGAACTTGCGTGACTATTATCCGCGGAACGGGCAAAAAAGCTATGATCCCTCCGTGCAGACAGTGAGAGGGTATCCCAACTCTCCGGCGCGCACCCTCACCGTCTCTGCGGTTTCTCAGCAGGATTTGGACGGACTGGCTTGGAACAAAAATGTGCTGATTAAAGCGGACGGATGGTGGATCCTTGTGCCCGTCGCCTATGTGGACGCGGCGCTGGCAGAGTTCCCCGGTGCAAAACTGGAATTTTCTGTGTCTGCGGCGGAGCCTGGACGTATGACCGAGATGGAGTCTCTCCTTCCGGGCGAGCAGCAGAGCGTGAAAGGCTTCGGGCTTTCCATCTACAGAGCGCCGGAGGACGAAGAAAGCGAGCGCGTGGCGCTGGCGGATATCGGCGGGGAAATCCGTGTTGCGACGGCTCTGATAGACGAGGAAGCAGACGCGCTGAAAAACTATAACCGCAACACGCTCTATTCTTACGACGAAATCAAGGGCAGCCTGATAAAAAAAGAGGCTTCCTTCCTGCTTACCTCCTCCGTGATTCCTGAGCAAGCGGCGGTATTTTTTACTGTGGCCACCGGTGATTTTATCATCGCGACAGAATCGGTTTCCGGCTTGCCTCAGGTTAATTGGACCGCGACTTTCGGCGGAGCGGAGACGGACACGTTCAGCGTGATGACTCTGACCGGCGACGGCGGTCTTGTCGCCGCCGGGACATCCCGCTCAGCTGACGGCGACCTGGCCGGACGGGACTCCGGCCCCAAGGGGCTCATCGCCAAATTTGGCGCGGAGGCTGAACCGGAATGGATGTTTACAGCAGGTGGCACATTCACTTTCTCTGATATTCAAGAGCTACCCAATGGGTCTATTATCGCGGTGGGTCAAACCAACGCCGCCGACGGTCTGTTCGCGGGGCTCAACCGTGGCGGCTACGACGCCTTTATCCTCAAGCTGTCTCCCGTGGGCGAGCTGGAATTTGTCAAAAACATTGGCAGCTCCGGCACGGACCAACTGAACGGCCTCGTCATAGACGAGGATGGCTTTACGGCCTTTGGGAGTTTTGGCGCAGCGGACAATGATTTCGCTGCCTTACCCTACCGAGGCTCGACAGAGGCTTTCGCCGCGAGATACGACGACAGCGGCAATATGATTTGGCGGAACTCTTGGGGCGGCGCGGGAGCCGACACCGCCAGTGCGGCAGTTCGGGCGGATAGCGGCGGCTATCTTGCAGCAGGGAGCAGCACCTCCAACACGGATGATTTTGCCGGACTGAACCGGGGCCGAGACGACGCCTACTTGGTCAAATTGACGGATGACGGGGTTTTCCAATGGGCGAAAACCTACGGCGGCTCGCTCGCCGACACGGGCGTCGGTCTTATCCGGCTCGGCGGCGGCGGGTACTTGCTTTCGCTGAACTATGCCTCCAAAGACATGATGTTCCAAGACAAGAACAAGGGCAACAAGGATTTGGCTTACCTGAAAGTCGGCGAGGACGGCGACGTACTCTGGAGCGCGACGCTAGGCAATCCGAGTACGGATACGCTGCGAACGGCCGTTCAGGCGCCGGACGGCGACATCATCGCGCTTATCCAGGCGGGGGGCTCGACTACCGGCACGCCTCACGCCGATGACTTTGGCGATGTTTTCTATGGCGGTGATTACAAGAGCCGTCACGCTTTCGTGAAGCTGAAAGCCGAAACCGGGGAGATCGTCTATAAAAAACACTACGAAGCGGCGGATCAAAACGACCAGCTCTGGGATTTTGGCTGCGCGGCGGACGGGAGCATTCTGGCGGTGGGCAGGAGCATGGTTTCCGCCGGTTTATTCTCCGGATTGATCCGCGGCGGCTCGGACGCAGCGATCGTGAAGTTTGACGGCGCGACGCTTCTTGTGGACAAAAGCGCACTCGGTGCCTTGATCGCGGACGCGGAACAGATAACGGGAAACAGCGAAAAACCCGGGCTGTGGGCTCAGTTTAGCGTCGCGCTGACGAAGGCGCGGGCGAATTACGCCAATTCGTATGTGACGCAAACAATGACGGACGCGATGGTCGCGGAGCTGCAATCCGCCATGGACGAACTGGCGGGCACGCCCGAAGTCGGCTGGACAGAGCTGACCGCCAACGGGGAGTCGCTGACCACGAGCACAACGGAGTTGACACTGACCTTCAATGCCGACCCGGTGGGCCTTAAGGCGGAGCATATCACGCTGACCGGTGCCACAAAGGGCGCGCTGAGCGGCGAGGGCACGGTGCGCACGCTGGCGGTATCGGGCCTCACCATAGGCAACAACGCCAACCTGACGGTGAGCATCACAAGCCCGGAGGGCATCTTCATCTCGCCAAGCTCAAAGACCGTGCCCGGCTGGCGCTCTCCAACGGTGAGCTGGACAGGCCTGAGCGCCAACGGCGTGGCGGGCGAGCAAGACAGCACCGTGTTGACGCTGACCTTTGCCGAGGCGCCCACGGGCATCAATATTGCCGCTGTTACGGTGGAGGGGGCGACAAAATACCTGCTGTCCGGCACTGCGGCCAGCCTGACCCGCACGCTGACCATCACCGACCTCACGGTGGCGGAAGGTGAGGAGGTCGCCGTCACGCTGGCGCCCACAAGCCAGGGCTATTCCTTTGACCCGGCGACCAGAACCGTCGCCGTGCACCGGGCGCCGCTTTCCGCAGATAAGACGGCTCTGGAGACCAAACTGGCAGAAGCCAAGGCGATAGAGGCCGAGGGCTACACGGAGGAGAGCTTTGCCGCGCTGCAAGAGGCGATTGAAGCCGCCGAGGCCGTGCTGGCCGACGCAGCCGCCACGCAGGACGCCGTGGACGCGCAAGTTGAGGCGCTGGAAGCAGCTATAGCCGCGCTGGAGGAAGCCGGCGGGCCCGGGGCCTTGGCTGACGGCGAATACACCATACAGGTGCGCGCATGGAACGCTTCCAGTGACGCGCCCTCCATGATGGCGCCGGTGCTGGCGCCGGATGCCCGGCTCAGTGTGGCGGAAGGCGCTTATACCGCGACGCTGCGCTTTGTGCCGGCGAGCATCATGGGGCTCTCCGTGGACGGCAATTCGGTCATTGAAGTGTGGGCCGAACCCGAGGGCACGCCCACGATCGGCACAGGGAACGCCGGGACGGTCGTGACCGATGAGGCCGGTGCCGTAAAGACGATCACGCTGGCCCTCTCAACCCTCGACATGCCAGCGCTGGCGATCAACGTCGGCGCGCCGATGAACTCTATCCAGACGGTACGCCTGAACTTCGACCTTGACAGCCTGACGCCGACGGGCACACAGCCCGGCGACCACGTATTTAACGGCACGGCGCAGGTCGAGCAGTTTGGGAAATATGACGTTGACGTTGTGGTGACCGTCCTTGACGGCAAGATAACGGAAGTCACCGCCGAGGGCAAGAACTTCGGCGGGACCTATGAGGAAACAAACAGATCGATCCTTGCCACCGCCATCAGCGGCATGGTGGATAAGTGGGTTGGGATGAGCGCAGGCCAGGACAATGCCGAGCAGGTCTACAAGGTGGATGCCGTCTCGGGCGCGACAGTCTCAAGCAAGGCCCTGCGCGACGCGGTCATGGATGCGCTCGGCCTCAGCTATGAAGAGGAGATCATAACGGTCCCGGCACAGGCGCCGGCCGAGGGAACCTACACTGTTCCCATCGACCTCTACAGCGATGTTGTCTATCACAGCCTGGTGGAGGAAAAGAAGCGCGTCGCAACCTTAGAAATTGACGCGGACGGCAACATGACCCTCACCACGGATATAATCAGCGGCACGGATAAAGAACCGCTGTACGTCCTTGCGTTCAATGGCTACTACGAGGACAACGATACCACAAAGGCGCTTCTCACGGACGCGGCGGTAACGATGGGCGACACCGCCTTTTCCGACGAGAACTTTGCGGCAGAGACACAGGTCGTGACCAAGGTGGCCTTCCCGCTTGTGGGGGAGCCGGCCAAGCTCTACGCCACGAACGCGCGCCTCTATGTGCCCGCGATGAAAAACCTCACGGGGGAATTCGAAGGCATAAGCTTTAACAACGGAACGTTTGACGCAATCTGCTTTGCGAAGATATATTGGGATGAGATAGAAAGCGAAGGCATTGAGAACGGCGACTACACCATCAGTGTTCGGGCCTGGCACGAGACAAACGACGCGGCGTCGATGATGGCCTCGCTGCTGAGCCCAACGGCTAAACTGACGGTAGAAGACGGAGAGATGACCGCGACGATCACCTTCATCGATGGGAGCATCATGGGGGTGCCTGTGGCATCGTCCGGAATTCCCGAGGTGTGGCCGGAGTATGAGACAAAGCCCACCCTCGACGATGCGGGGACGGGGATCACTGGCGTTGTGGGCGAAGGCACCAATTCCTTCACCTTCCCGCTCTCGACCCTGGAGAAGCCAAAGCTCGCCATAAACGTCTCCATGATGGGATCCGTTATGGCAATCCGCTTGAACTTCGACCTAAGCACCTTAGAGCCAGTCACAGCCCAGCCGGCAGACACCGTCGCGTTAGCCGCCAAGCTGGCGGAGGCGCAGGCGATAGATGCCGAGGGCTACACGGAGGAGAGCTATGCCGCGCTGACGGCAGCCATTGAGGCCGCCGAGGCCGTGCTGGCCGACGCGGAAGCGACCCAGGAAGCCGTAGACGCCCAGGTTGTGGCGCTCGAAGCGGCCATTGCCGCGCTGGAGGAAGCCGGGACTCCGACTGACCCAACTGATCCAACCGATCCGACCGATCCAACTGATCCAACTGATCCGACTGACCCCACTGATCCGGGCGAGCCGGTGGACACCGCCGCCCTGACAGCGGCCGTGGAAGCGGCCCAGGCCCTGGATGGGGAAGATTATGAGCCCAGCTCCTATGAAGCCCTCAACGCGGCCGTCGCTGCGGCCGAAGCCGCCCTGCAAAGACCGGGGCTGACCCAGGCCCAGGCGGACAAACAGACGACCGCCCTCCTGGCCGAACAGGCCGCGCTGGCGGCGAGCGCCGACTTGGTTCCCCGTTCCGAAGTTTCGCCGGAGGGTGAATACTCCTTTGCCGGGCGGACGAATGTGCGGGATTACAATACGCCCAGCCAGAACTCCATGGCCAATAACGCCATTGATCATCCCGAATCCCAGATAGTAATTGACGAAGAAGGGCGGGCCGAACTGCTGCTGACCCTGAAGCCGCTGACCATAGGCGCCCTCGAGGGCTACTTGGAGAGCCTGGCTCGGGTGGACGACGGGGAAACTACGCCCGCAACGATTTACGATTGGTATGAACTCGAGGACGAGTTCGGCGGTCCCTATCCGCAGATGCTGGGCATCCCGGTCACAATAGGCGAAACAGAGATTGTGCTTGAGGTTTTTGTCCCGGTCATGGAATCGCTGACGCCGGGAGCGGGAACGAAGCCGGCCCTGCTGCGCCTGAACTGGAGCGGGTTTGAGCTGCCGGCCGGCGCGGAAATTGCGGACACGGACGACTTGGCGGCCGCTGTGGCTGAAGCGGAGAACGCGGACGAAAGCCTTTACAGCGCGGAATCCCTGGCGGCGCTGGCGGCCTCGGCCGCGGCGGGCGAGCAGCTTGTCGCCGTGAATGAAACGCTGACCGTTACCCAGGATATGGCGGACAAACGGGCGGCGGCCATTCGGGCGGCGATCGAAGCCTTGCTCCCGCTCGCTGAGCCGACCGACCCGACCGATCCAACAGACCCGACCGATCCGACCGATCCGATAGATCCGACAGACCCCACAGACCCGATAGACCCGACCGATCCCACAGTCCCCACTGATCCCACGGATCCCACCGATCCGACTGATCCCACAGACCCCACAGTTCCCACTGATCCGACCGACCCGACTGATCCGGTTACGCCGGTTATTCCGAAACGGCCGACGCCTAACGGCGGCAGCGCCCCCGTTCCCGCGCCCACCGCGACCGTGACCGTGACCGTAGCCGAGCCGGAGACGCCTCTGGCTGCGGCCCCGACGCCAACTATCAACCGGGCCAGCTTCAGCAGGATCGGCGGGGAAAACCGCGTCGCCACCTCGGCCGCCATCGCCCGTCAGGGCTGGAGCAGCGCGGCGACAGTAATCCTGGCCCCGGCGGCCCCGGCCAACCTCGTGGACGCTCTGGCAGCGGCCCCGCTGGCCGGGCAGGAGAACGCCCCGATCCTGCTCGTCACGGGCAGCCTTGACCCGGCGGTAGTCGCGGAGATCCAGCGCCTGGGCGCAAAGAAAATCATCGCCGTGGGCGCTCTGAGCGAGA
>JAISWK010000008.1 GCA_031270805.1 Gracilibacteraceae bacterium | reverse complement strand
CCGGACGCAATGGCCGCGTTTTTTGCCGGCGTCATCATGCCGGCCGAAATCTTTGCGGGCGTCAGTACGGGCAGCGGTTTTACCGTGACGCAGCTATCTGACAACAGCCTGGCCGATTTGTCCCCCAAAACCGCAGCGAATGCTACCGATGCCCTTGTCGTTTGGCAGCAGGGCGCGGTGATGGGCGTGGATTTGAACAATGCGGCCAATCCGCTTTCTTTTGATGGGCGGCTGGTATTCTCGCGCTATGCCAGCGGCTGGTCGGCAATGACAGAGATTATGGAACTGGATGCGGGAACGCGGGTTGCTGCATACGACGCGGCGATGGCCTCGGACGGCGCCGCGCTGGTTGCGATAGAGCTGGACCGGGGTAACGGCGCGGAATTGGTTTACGCGCTGATTGACGCGCAGGGTGATGTTACACTGATACAAAACGGGGAGAAAGGCGCTGCCCCGCAGGTCGCTCTCGTAACTGTAAACGGAGGGGAACGCTTCCTGATCGGCTATCGCTCCGAAACGACGGACGCTGCCGGCAATGTCGTCCCGGACTACAGCTTCACGGGCTTTGAGACCGATGGGCAAAGTGATCCCCTGCTCAGCTTTAGCGCGGGTATCGCCAACCCCGGCACCGGCTTTCGCTTCCTCAAGGGTGAAAGCGGCATTGATGAATCGGGTATCATTTGGCAGACGTCTGATATTATCCTTGAAGAAAACGGAGCAAGAACGAGCAACACCCTGCATATAGCGCGCTTTGTCGAGAGCGGCGCGGGTTTCGCGCTGTCCGCCGCGAAAGAACTGGTAAGCGACGCAAGCGGCGATTTAATCCCGGCCTTTGACGCATATATCAACAATGGTGCAGTCTCCGCCGCCGTACTCCATGTGGACACAGACGGCATAAACGGAACGATTCAAAGCGCAACAGACGTATTCGCCAATGAAATCATCGTGAGCGCGCCGATATACACCGGCGAAATCGCCGCGCCGGCGGTCGAGTTTCCGGTTTCATTCAATATCGTGAACGCGGGCGCGTCAAGCATAACGAAACTGGAAATAACAATGGACGGAGAAACAACGACTTTTGACTCACTTGCTTTCGCGCCGCTGGCGGTGGGCGAATACAGCGCGAATTACGCGCCGCCCGCCACAGCCGGGGCCACAAGCATCTCCATCAAGGCGTACTTTGCGGACAGCACAGATTACACATACGAAGCAACGGCGAATATTGCCGCCGCCGATGTGGCCGTAAAAGTTCTTGCCATTGAGGAAGATGGTACAGGGCAGCGTTCCGCAATTGCGGGGCTGACGAATGAAGCCCAATTTGCGCTCGCAAGTAATAGCGCGGTATCCCTTGGCCTGTACGCGGATTCATTGGGCGGGCAAGCGGTGGCCGGCACAACGCCGTATAGATTGTCTGCCGCCGATATCGCGAATATAAACGAGGGCGGCATGGCGACAGCCAAATTCGCCCTTCCTGCCGGTTCAGACATTTACGCTGTAGCATCTGCAGACGGCGATGGGAATCCGGTTAATAATACCGCGTTCATTCAAAATGCATCCGCACCGGAAGAATCGCCCGTAATCCCGGAGCGACCCACGCCGAGCGGCGGCAGCGGGGAGAAAGCCCCGGCCCCTCCGGTCAACAATGTGCCGGCGGAGACTCCGCTCACGGTGAGTAAGGCCCGTCTCAGCTATATCTCCGGCGCGGATCGGGTGCTGACCTCCGTCGCCATTTCCCGCCAGGGCTGGCCGAGCGCCGATACCGTGATCCTCGCCCCGGGCGGAGCGAACAATTTGATCGACGCCCTGGCCGTGGCCCCGCTGGCCGGGCAGGAGAACGCCCCGATCCTCCTCTGCGTCGGCGGCCTTGACCCGGCGGTAATCGCGGAGATAGAGCGCCTGGGGGCGAAGAAAGTCTACGCCGTCGGCGCCCTGAGCGAGACTGTGATCGAGGCCCTCAAGGCCGCGCTGCCCGGTCTCACGGTTGAGACCTTGCGCGGCGCGAACCGCTTTGAAACGGCGGCCCTGATTAACGCCAAAGTGCAAAACCCGAAAGGGACATTTATCGTCGGTTACAACGCCATCGCCGACGCCGTCAGCGCGGCCTCTTACGCCGCCGCCAACGGGTACTTGATCCAGATAGCTCAACCGGACGGTACTCTCACGACTGACCACTACCCACTGCCCACTGACCACTATATCTTAGGCGGCCCGGCCCTCGTGGGCGACGTGGCCGGAGCGACCCGGCTTTACGGCCCTGACCGCTATGCCACGAACAAGGCCATCCGTGAGGCTTTGACCTTTGAGTACACGAATATTTACACGGCCGACGGCGCCACCCTCGTCGACGCCCTGACCGGCTCGGCCCTGGCGGCCAAGACCAAGGCCGCCATCGTCCTCATCCCGGCGGGCGACCCCACGGGCGCGGACTTCGGCGGGATTACCCCGGAAACCATGGTGTATGCCTTCGGGGGAGGGAAGTAAGAAAAGAGACCACCCCGCCCCTTCGGGGCACCCCTCCAAAGGAGGGGAACCCCCGCCTACGGCGTCCCGTTGCGGGCGAAGTCCGTATTCCGTGGGGGCATGGGGCCTCCGCCCGGCAGCGTAGCCAGCAGATTAAGCAACTGGGCTTCCGTTTCCGCCCAGGTGCCGTCGTTGCGGATAACCGTATCGGCGCGCCGGACTTTGGCCGCCAGAGGCATTTGCGCCGCCAGGCGGGCTTCGACCTCGACCGCCGTGAGGCCGCTTCGGGCCATTGTCCGCTCCAACTGCTGCGCCGGCGTGGCGTACACGACCCACACAGCGTCGACATCCGCCGTCAGACCTTTTTCATATAAAAGCGGCACGTCGTAAATCAGCGCCGGCGCGCCCCTCATGGCCGCCGCCGCCCGCGCCGCCTGCCACCTGGCCTTCAATGCGGGGTAAAGAATATTTTCCAGCCGGCTGAGCGCGGCCGGATCGGCAAAGACCAAGGCCGCGATTTGCCGCCGGTCAACGCCTTCCGGCCCCGCGCCGGTTCCGCCCAACTGCCCGGCGATTTGGGCCCGCAGGGCCGGATCGGCGTAAAGGGCGTGAATTTCCCGGTCGGCGTCAAACACGTCCAGACCGCGTTCCCGCAGCCAGGCGGCCACGCTGCTTTTTCCGCTGCCGATGCCGCCGGTCAGACCTACTACATACATGCCGCTTACCCCGGTAATTTCAAATCCCCGTCCCTGATCCAGCCCAGTTTGCGCAGCGGCGCCGCTATCAGCGGCGTGAGCAAGGCCGGCAGGACGAAACAGACTAAAACCAGGCCGATCAACAAGCGGGGACCCGGAGGCGTCGCCGTCGCCACGCCGAACGGCCCGACCAGACCGCAGGTACCCATGCCGGCCCCTATGGGAATATTTTCCAATCGAAAAACAACCGTAGCGATGGGGCCCGTGATGGCCGAGGTCAGCGTCGGCGGAATCCAAATCAGCGGATTCCGGATGATGTTCGCCATTTGCAGCATCGAAGTGCCGAGTCCCTGAGCCACCAGCCCGCCCCAGCGGTTTTCCCGAAAACTCATGACGGCAAAGCCGACCATTTGGGCGCAGCAACCGGCCGTGGCCGCGCCGGCCGCGATCCCGCCCAGACTGAGCATGGTGCAGAGAGCGGCGCTGCTGATGGGGAGTGTCAGAGCCAGGCCCACGAGAATAGAAACGATCACGCCGACCCAGAGCGGCTCCATCTCCGCCGCCCGCATGATCAGGGCGCCCAGCGCCGTCATAACGGCGGACACGCCGGGCCCGACCAGCCGGGCCACGGCGCAGCCGGTCAGCAGGGTCGTCGCCGGCGTTACCAGGATGTCCACTTTGGTTTCTTTGGAAATCAATTTACCACATTCCGCGGCGACGATGGCCGCCAGATACGACCCCACCGGCCCGCCGAGAGCATAACCCGCGCCACCCACGGCCGCGGCGCTGAAGATCACGAGCGGCGGGGCCTTCAGGGCGTAGGCGATGGCCAGCCCCAGCGCGGGGCCTGTCGCTTTGGTGGCAAATTCGGCCGTCTCCGTCAGAAAAGACAGATGCAGTTTATCCCCGAGGGTCGCGAAAATCGTGCCGATGAGCAGCGAGGCGAAAAGTCCGAGGGCCATCGCGCTCATAGCGTCAATTAGGTATGTTTTTATGGAAATGGTTACGCCTTTTTTTTGCAGAAATCCCTTCACAGCCATAAGTCAGGCGAGTCCCGCTTCTTTTTTCATCAGCGCCCGAACTTTCAGCGGCAGGCCGAACAAGTTGATAAAACCTTCCGCGTCTTTCTGATTATACACTTCGTCGGCGCCGAAAGTGACGAACTCCTGGTTGTACAGGGAATAAGGCGACTTGGTTCCGGCCGGGCTTGAGCGGCCTTTATAAAGCTTGAGGCGCGCCAGACCGGTCACGTTTTCCTGCGTCACGGTCACAAAAGCGTCCAGCGCCTCCCGCAGCGGCGAAAACCACATGCCGTCGTAGACCAGTTCCGCGTAGCGCAGCGCCGTGTGTTCCTTGAAATGCAGCGTGGCCCGATCCAAAGTCAGCCGCTCCAGGGCCCGGTGGGCCGCGACCAGAATCGTCCCGCCGGGCGTTTCGTATACGCCGCGGGATTTCATGCCGACGAGGCGGTTTTCCACGATGTCCGTGATGCCGATGCCGTGCGCGCCCCCTATTTCGTTCAGCTTGGTCACAAGGGCCAGCGGACTCAGTTTTTCTCCGTTGACGGCTACCGGTTCACCCCGGGTGAATTCGATTTCCACGTAAGCCGGTTCGTCCGGGGCCTGCCGCGGCGGGGTCGTCAGGAGGTACATATCGTCCCGCGGCTCGTTCCACGGGTCCTCCAGGTCGCCGCCCTCGTGGCTCAGGTGCCAGATATTGCGATCCAGGCTGTACGGGTGCTCCCTGGTCGCGGGTACGGGAATATCCCGCTCCGCCGCGTAATCCATGGCGTCCTCGCGCGAGCGGATGTCCCACAACCGCCAGGGGGCGATGATCTCCAGATCCGGGGCCAGGGCTTTCAGGGACAGTTCAAAGCGCACCTGGTCGTTGCCCTTGCCGGTGGCGCCGTGGGCCACCGCTACCGCGCCCTCCCGGCGGGCGACGGCCACCAGCCGCTTGGCGATGAGCGGCCGGGCAAAAGAGGTGCCGAGCAGGTATTCTCCCTCATAGACGGCGCCGGCTTTAAGGGTCGGGAATATATAGTCCGTGACAAATTCTTCGCGCGCGTCTTCAATGTAAATTTTGGCGGCCCCGCTCCGCAGAGCTTTTTCCCGCAGGGGCGCCAGTTCTTCGCCCTGCCCCAGGTCGACGGCCATGGCGACGACCTCATAGCCGTAATTTTCCTTCAGCCAGGGAATGATGATCGAGGTGTCCAAGCCGCCGGAATAGGCCAATACCACTTTTTTGCTCATATTTTTTTGCTCTCCTTGTATTAGATCGCCGCCCCTACATTAACAGGGCCATGACGGCTTTATGCGCGTGCAGACGGTTTTCCGCCTCGTCGAACACCACTGACTGCGATCCTTCGAATACTTCGGCCGTGATTTCCTCGCCTTTATGGGCGGGCAAACAGTGCAGGACTATGGCGTCCGGGCGCGCCGCTTTCAGCAGAGCCGTATCGAGGCAATAGCCCTTAAAAGCCTCCTGGCGCTTGGCTGCTTCCTCTTCCTGCCCCATACCGGCCCAGACGTCTGTGTACAAAACGTCGGCCTCCCGCGCCGCCGCGAGCGGATCATGCCCGATGCTGACGCGGCTGCCACCGGCCGCGGCGTTAGCCAGGGCTGTTTGGACGATCGCCGCTTGCGGCTCGTATCCCTCCGGGCAGGCTAGGGCGATGTCCATGCCTGTGATGCTGCAGCCCAGCAAGAGGGAATGGGCCACATTGTTGCCGTCGCCGATATAGGCCAGTTTCAGGCCGGCGATTCGGCCTTTATGTTCCTCCACCGTCATCAAATCGGCCAGCACCTGGGTGGGATGGAGGTAATCCGTCAGGCCGTTGATCACAGGGATCGCCGCGTGTCGCGCCAGGGCCTCCACTTCGCTGTGGCTGAACGTGCGAATCATGATCCCGTCCAGCATCCGCGACAGAACCCGGGCCGTGTCGGCAATGGACTCGCCCCGCCCCAGCTGAATGTCGCGTTCGCTGAGGAAAAGACCCGCGCCGCCCAGCTGGTAGATCCCGACCTCAAAAGCCACGCGCGTTCGCGTCGAAGACTTGGCGAAAATCATACCCAGCGTTTTCCCCGCCAGCAGCCGGTGCGGTTCCCCGGCCTTTTGCCGCGCTTTGAGTTCGCGGGCCGCCGCGATGAAGACATGAAGATCGGCGCGGGAAAAATCCTGCAGCGTCAGAAAGTCCCGGCCCCTGAATTTTTCGCTCAATTTTAGCATGGCCACAGCTCCCCCGTTAAAAAATAGGCAATGCCGTACAACGCCAGCATATCAGTAAGTATACATAAAGCAAAGGCGCTTGTAAATCATTTTTTTGCGCGAAGTCACTCCACTTCGACACAATCCACGTAAAATTCCTTGCCGGCGGCGGTCGGTTCTCCATCCAGCCCGCAGCGCGGGCAGGCAAAGGAAAGGGGGCGGCGCTCGTAGCGGATATCGCAGCGCGGGCAGCGCCAGAGAGCCCGAACCGGGACTGTTTCAAGCGCGGCGTCCGCGCACGGCGTCCCCTCGGCGATGAGGGCAAAATACATTTGAATGGATTCCGGGGCGAAGCCGGACTGCTCTCCCACCACGAGACGAATCCGACTCACCCGGCGCGCATTCGCTTCCCGGGCCTTCCGGCAGGCGATATTTATGAGTTCTTGCGTGACGGAGTACTCGTGCATATTAATTAACCTCAGCCCACTGCCGCAAGAGGGGCGTACTTTCACTTTGGATTTTACGCGTAATGCGGGCGACTGTCAAGATCAGTTCACAGTTCAAAGTTCATAGTTCACAGTTGGGGAGGGAGAGGGGAAGGGAGAGGGGAAGGGATTAGGGATTAGGGATTAGGGATTAGGGGCGGGGTTTAATTCCCCTCCTTTGGAGGGGTGCCGCGAAGCGGCGGGGTGGTTCAATTTCCCGTGGTTTATAGCATATAAATAACCATCGCGCCCGCTTAGGAACTGCCCTCAAATAACTTATACATTTGACTTGCCCTTTTGCACTCTGGCTGCGTTGCCAGAACCCGCAAATACATCCAGTATTAGCGGAACCTGGCGCCTTGCCAGAGCACAAAATTGCTGCGTCAACTGCACAAGTTATTTATCAACAGTCCCTAAAGTATGTCATGGCGCCCTATGTCGATAAGCAGTATCAGTTTGCCCTCCTTGTATGTCCATAGAACCCTGATGTCCATATTGATGCTGCACTCAAAAACGCCTTGTAACCCCTGCACCTTTTTCGTGCGCAGGGACGGCAGACTGTGTGAGAAAGGGAGTCGTAGGGGCGCGCATTGCGCGCCCGCAGAACAAATTGGGGGACACGGGCGCGAAATGCGCGCCCCTACGATACCCGGGGGGTGCTGCCAATGCTTTTCCACACAGTCTGACGGGTGAAAAGGGTCTTGCGTCAAAATCCGCAGTTTTGCCGCGACCGCCCGCTGTTCGTTGCCGGACAGTTTTTTCAGGCCCTTTTCAAACGCTTTGGTCGGTTCGAGTTTATACATCGCTCTCCCCTATGTCAATATCAAAGGCTTTGAACATATCCTCGACACTCTCGTAAACGGCTGACGGGTTCTTTTTATTGTCCTTGATGACTTTGGCGATTTCCACCATTTTTGCTTTCGGGTACACAACGACGGGACACAGAAAAACGCCGCCGTCACGCTCCATGACCTCAAACTTGTCACCTTCGCTGATACCCAGCTTTTTAACGATTTCGAACGGAAGCGTTATCTGCGACCGCCCCCTCATTTCAATCAGCATAGTCTTTCACCTCACGAATTGTATAGTCAGAAAATCTGATTCTACTATATTCTGAATTACTTAATTTGTCAAGATGAAATCATTGCGCTAAAAAGCGGCGCGCATGGATAGTTCCCGCTGTCTGAGCCACGCCGTTATTCCTGGCCCGGCAACGTCCGCGAACTGGAAAACCTGATTGAGTGCGCCATTTCCGTCAACCCCTGAGAAGGATGCTCATGCGGGTTACAGCGGGTTGGTTGCTGTCACTCGGGTGTGCCTGGGAGCGCGGCCATCCTGGCCGCTAATACGCCTTAAGAGTAAGAGGAAAGAGTGGGTAGGATATCGTAGGGGGCGTCGTAGGCGCGGCAGTAGAAGGAGCGGCCACAGCCGCAAAAGAAACGGCATGCAAATCAAATTGCCTGACTACTCCCGCCCGGCGGCCAGAACCAGGGCAAAAACCTCGCCGCAGCCGGCGGCGCGCAACTCCCGGGCGCAGGCGGACGCGGTTGCTCCGGTGGTCAGCACGTCGTCGATCAGCCAGATCCGCTTGCCGCGGAGGGAAGCGTCCCGGTCGCAGGCAAACGCGCCTTGCACATTGGCCAGGCGTTCGCTCCGGGACAGGCCGGCCTGAGGGGCGGTCAGGCGGGTGCGTCGCAGAACGGAGCGCACGGGCGTCCCCAGCTCGCCGCCGAGAAAGGAAGCCAGCGCTTCGGCCTGGTTATAGCCGCGGTTGCGCAATCGCTGCGCGGAGAGCGGCGTGGGCACGATCCAGTCCGGGGGCGGCAGGCGGCCCAGGGCGTGACGGATGGCGCAGGGGGCGAGGCGGGCCAGGATAAAAGGCTGTCCCCGGTATTTGACGCGGCGAATCAGATCGCGATAATCCCCGCCGTACCAGCCCAAGGCGCAAGCCCCGGTCAAATCCCGCGGCCCGGCCCCGGCGGCGCAAGTGCGGCACAGAGGGGCCGCTGTTTCCAGCAGTTTACCGCAGCCGGGGCAACGGGGCAAGTCCGGCAAAAAATAAAGCCCCTGGCAGTCCGGGCACAGCGCCGCGGCGGCGGGCGCTCCGCAAAGCAGGCAGGACTCGTTTTCGCCGTACCACAAATCCCGCAGCGCGGCCCGCAGCGGCGGCCACCAGGGCGGCGGCGCCGGCCGGGCAAAGCGAGAGGCCAATCCGCGGGAGCGGCGCGGCGGAGGCGGCGTCGAGAGCAGTCCGAGTTCGGCGGCCAGGGCGTTCTGCTCCGCTATGAGCCGCACCGCTTCCCGCATAGCCGGGCTGGGACGCCCGGCCAGGAAAAACACCTCCCCTGCCGGCTGGGCGGCGGTGCGACCGGCGCGGCCGGCCAGCTGCACGAGCGTAGGGGTGTCATAATTACGGTGATCAGCTTCGAGTACCAGCACCTGAACGCCGGGCACGGTGACGCCGCGTTCCAGGATCATGGTGCTGACAAAAAAATCATACTCCCCCCGTTTCAGGGCTTCCACCTTGGCTGCCCGTTCCGGGTCGGAGCTGTGGCTGCCGGCGACGGCGGCGTCCGGGTAAAGAGCCTGTAGGCGATCCACCCATTCGGCCACGGCGGCGACCACGGGGACGAAAAGGAGAACCGGGCCGACCGGGCGCAGCCGGGCGGCCAGGGTCTGCCAGGCGGCGGGACGGGCAAAGGCGGGCGTCGGCAGGGGCCGGCGGTGATGGCGGGCCGGCAGGCGCACGATCCCTTCCCCGGCCGCCCGCATGGCGAGCAGCGTGTCCGGGGCCGGGGTGGCGGAAAGCAGAGCGCGTTTGCAGTCCGGCCGGCCGGCCCGCTCTAGCCCGCAGCTGAGGGCGGCGTCGTTTTTGTAGGGGAAGGCGTCGATCTCGTCAAAAATAATGAGGTCAAAGGCCCGGTAAAAACGCATGGCCTGGTGGACGGTGGCCGCGACCAGCCGGGCCGGGCCGAGGGGGGCGCCGAGGGCTCCGCTCAAGGCCAGGACTTCAGTCTCGGGAAAGGCGCGCTCCAGCCGGGGCAGGACGTCGTGGATTACATCCCGGCGCGGGGCGGCAAACAACACCCGCGCCCCGGCGGCTAACGCCGCGCGCAGCAGCGGAAAACAGACTTCTGTTTTGCCCGCGCCGCAGGCCGCCCACAGGAGTATTTTTTCCTGCGGCGCGGGCAGCCAGCGCAGGAACTCCTGCGCGGCCCGCTGCTGCGCCGGCGTAAGGACGAGACCGCCGGGCCAGTTCTCCAGCCAGGCGGTCTCGTCCTCCCCGGCCGGGAAGCCGCCGCCAGAAAAAGGCGGCTTCCGGCCGGTAGCCGCCGGGGCGCAACGGAACAAGGCCTGGAGTGAGGTCAGGGCCCCTAAACTGGCGCAGGCCGGGCAAGTGGCCGCCGGGCCGTAGATCGAAGGCCAGAGGATCGCCGCCGCGCCGCAGCGGGCGCAGTAAGCCTTGCCCCGCTCCGGGCGGCTTACGGCGGGCGTCCACTCCGCTTCGCCGCCCAGAACGCCCGTGTGCAGGCAGGCGGCCATTTCCGCCGGCGAAAGCTCCCAGGCCCGGCGCCATTGTTCCCGTTCCGCCTCGCCGGCCTGCCTTCCCTCCAGTAAAACCCGTTTTTCCAGCCACAGGGCCAGGGCTTTGGCCCGGAGCGAATGATCCACCGTCCCCTCCCCAATTTTTTCCCAGACCCATCCCGCCGGCAGGCGCGCCCCCTCCCGACAGGCCAGCGCAGCCGCCAGTGGCAGCGCCGGGCCCAGAACCTCCTCCCCCTCCTCCGAAAAAGCGGGCAGCGCCTCTTCCGGGCAAACCCGCCAATCCTTTTTCGCCGCCCCCGCGCGGCGCAAAAGGTGAAATAGCATACCCCGACCTCCCTCTACCCGGCAAATTTGCAAATTTGAGCAAAACCGGTTATTATATTACTGCGCAAAAATACAACCCGTTATTATAGACGGAAAGGAAGCGGCATGTCTTACAAAGTTTTGCATTTAATTGGCGGCGGTGAAATCGGCGGAGCGGAACTTCATATTTTGCGCCTGTTCGAATATTTTGACCGCAGCCAGGTCACGCCGCACCTGATCTGTCTGGCCAAAAACTCGCCCCTGGCCGTCCGGGCCGCCGCCGCCGGGCAGCGGGCCGATGTCTGCCCGATGGCTTTTTTTATGGATTTGCGCCCCCTGCTTCGGATCACCGCTTTTTGCCGCCGGGAAAAGATAGACCTAATTCACGCGCACGGTATGCGCGGCAATATGCTGGGACGGCTGGCGGCGAGGCGGCTGCGCCTCCCCTGTATCTCGACCGTTCACAGCGACGCCGCCCATGATTACACCTCCCGCTTCAAGGGCAGGGTGGCCGTTTTTCTCGATGACCAGACCCTTTCCCGTTCGGCCGGCCTTATCACTGTTTCCCGCAGTCTGTACGAATCCACGCTGCCGCGCCTGCAAAAACCGCTGCCCCTGACGGTGATTTATAACGGGATTCCGACTTTTGATTTTTCCGCCGCGGCGGATTTGCGCCGGCGCTACCGGGCGTTATGGGGCATTGCCGACGACGCGATCGTACTCGGCTCCATCGGGCGCCTCCACCCGGTCAAAGCCCAGTCCACCTTGATAGAAGCCGCCCGCCCCCTGCACGGGGCCGGAAAAAAAATTCACCTGCTGATCATCGGCGACGGGCCGCTGCGCCAAAAACTGCGGGAGGAACTGGAATCCTCCGGCCTGTCTTATACCCTGCCGGGCTACCTGCCCGACGCCTGGCAAACCCTGCCGGCGATGGATCTCTTTGGCCTGCCCTCCCACAAGGAAGGCATGGGATTGGTTCTGCTGGAGGCGGCGCAGGCTCGGGTTCCGATCGTCGCCACTCGCACGGGCGGCATCCCGGAGCTGTTCCCCCGCCAGGAAGCCCTGCTCGTTCCGCCCGGCGACGGCCTGTCCTTTGCCGCCGCCTGTTCCGCCCTGCTGGACGACCCGGAACTGAGCCGGCGTCTGACTCAGAAAGCGGCGGAGCGGGCGAAAAATTTTACCCTGGAAAAAATGGCCGAGTCCACAGCGCGTTTTTATGATCGGATACTGACGTTCCGAGAATAAAACGGCAAACACCCGGCATTTATTTTTGCTGGGTGTTGGAATAAGTGCATATGGTGGGTTTGATTGGACTCGAACCAACGACCCCCACGATGTCAACGTGGTGCTCTAACCAACTGAGCTACAAACCCTTGAATAATTACGGTAAATATGGTGCCGAAGACCGGAATCGAACCGGTACGGGTTTTACCCCGCGGGATTTTAAGTCCCGTGCGTCTGCCAATTCCGCCACTTCGGCCGATTACTGGAGGCGGCACCCAGATTCGAACTGGGGATAAAGGTTTTGCAGACCTCTGCCTTGCCACTTGGCTATGCCGCCGTTGAAACCGCCTGTCCTCAGAACAGTTCGCCGGGCGCCGTCAGCAAATATACGCATTTTCAGTTCCGCCTTCTCAACCCCGGCGCCGCTGGAGCGGGTGACGAGATTCGAACTCGCGACTTTCACCTTGGCAAGGTGACACTCTACCACTGAGTTACACCCGCAAAACATGGTGCCTCAGGGCAGAATCGAACTGCCGACACGTGGATTTTCAGTCCACTGCTCTACCGACTGAGCTACCGAGGCATTTGATGGCGACCCCGATCGGACTTGAACCGACGATCTCCTGCGTGACAGGCAGGCATGTTGACCAACTACACCACGGGGCCATTATTAAATTTTGGTGGGCGATGACAGGCTTGAACTGCCGACATCCTGCTTGTAAGGCAGGCGCTCTCCCAGCTGAGCTAATCGCCCGTCATCCGGCGGCAAACATTAGTATACACAAAAACCAGGCCGCTGTCAAAACTTTTTCCCCCTTTTTTCAAAATTTCTTGATGAGGTGAATTGCAAAAGTAAAGTCCAGAGTGGCGGACGCGCCGCTAGCGAAGATCGCCCCGTTCCCGGAGTATGACGACGTAGAGAGCGTCGAGCAAGGCTTTGGCGCTCGCGCGCAAGATATTGGCCGATACCCCGATGGTGCCCCACTTGGCCAGGCCAAAGCGGGTTTCCGCCAGCACGCGCACCCGCGCGCCCGTGCCGCTGGAACCGTCCAGCACGCGCACTTTGTAGTCAATAAGCTCGCTTTGCTCCAGCGCCGGAAAAAACGTGGCCAGCGTGCGCCGGAGCGCTTTGTCCAAGGCGTTGACCGGGCCGTCTCCTTCTGCGGCCAGGTGCAGCGCTTCGCCGTCCACCGCCACTTTGACCACGGCGACCGAGTCCAGCTGCCCCCGCGCCGGGTCGCTCCAGACATGGTAGTCTTCCAGCACAAACGGCGCCCGCCACTCCCCCGTAACCTCGAGCAGCAATAGATCCAAACTGCCTTCGGCCGCTTCAAACTGGTAGCCTTCATTTTCTTTTTCCTTGATCCGCCGCATCGCTTCCCCGACCCAGGGATGATCCTTCCCGATCTCCGGCCGAAGCCGGTGCAAACGCTCCCAGACGCCGGCCCGCCCCGCCTGCTCGGAGATGAGGATGCGGCGCGTGTTGCCGACGAGGGCCGGGTCGATATGCTCGAAGGTGCGGCTGTCTTTGAGGACGGCGTCCACGTGCATACCCGCCTTGTGGGCGAAGGCGCTGCGGCCGAGAAAAGGCTGCCGTTCGTCAAAAACCATGTTGGCCAGTTCGGCCACGTAGCGGCTCAAATAAGTGAGCCGCGCCATCTGCTCCGCGCTCATTACCTCATGGCCCATTTTTATCTGCAAAAGCGAAACCAAGGTGCCGAGATCCGCGTTGCCGCAACGCTCGCCGTAGCCGTTCCAGCAGCAGTGAAACTGATTGGCCCCGGCCGCGATTGCCGCCAGCGTATTCGCCGCCGCCAGCCCGCCGTCGTTATGGGCGTGGATCCCGAGTATTTCCGGAGCGAAAATTTTCCGCGCCTCGCCCACGCCTCGCGCTATTTCCTCCGGCAGGGAACCGCCGTTCGTATCGCAGAGGGCCACGCCCCGCGCTCCGCCGCTCAGTGCCGCTTCCAGCACCCGCAGGGCGAAATCCCGGTTTTCTTTCCAGCCGTCAAAAAAATGTTCCGCGTCAAAAAAGACCTCCAGCCCGCCGCGAACCAGAAACTCGACGGAATCGCGGATCAGGCGCAGGTTTTCCTCCTCGTCCACGCGCAGCACCTCGCGCACGTGCAGATCCCATGATTTTCCAAATATTGTCGCCGTCGCCGCTCCCGCCCCAGCCAGACTGCGCAGCACCGGACTGCGGTCCGCCCGGGTTCCGGGCCGGCAGGTGCTGCCAAAAGCCGCGATGCGCCCCGGCCGCCGGAACGCGCCTTCCGCCCGCAGCGCCGCGAACAAGTCGTCGTCCTTGGGATTGGCGCCCGGCCAGCCCGCTTCTATATACGGCGCCCCCCAATCCTGCATGGCGCGGATATAATCCAGCTTATCTTCCAGCGAAAACTGCACCCCTTCCCCCTGGGCGCCGTCCCGCAGGGTCGTGTCGTACAGCCATAATTTATTTTTTTCTTTGTCCTTCGTCATATGCGCGCCTTCCCCTTCCGGGGGGCTTCAGCTCCCCCCGACACATTATTGCACACATTCAGGGCCAGGGTCAAGGGGCGGACGGAACTCGGGCGCGTTTGTCCGTGATAAATTTATCTTTGCAAATCCCGGGCGAAATGATATAATGGAAAAAAATATTAAACGACTGGGGTAAGAGCATGGCTGACGATATACAAGATAGGTACGATGTCAAAAATGTATCCGAAGATTTAGTGGATGTTTACCTGGACGAGTGTCTGTCCCGGCACGGCGCCTGCAATTGCCCTCGCTGCGTGGCGGACATCCGGGCCTACGCTCTGAACCAGTTGCCGCCGCGCTACGTCGTTTCCTCGGCGGGCAACGCTTTTGCCCGCGCCCGCGCCATGTCCGTGCAGGCGAAGGCCGATATTATCTCGGCGATCACGACCGGAATCAATATCGTGAAAAGCAACCCGCACCACAAATAAAGAGGATCCGCGGTGTGAACCGGTTCTATTTTGTCCTCGTCCCGCAATCCCCGGCTATCGTAGGGGCGCGCATTGGCAGCAACCAACCCGCTGTAACCCCGCTTAGGAACTGTTGATAAATAACTTGTGCAGTTGGCGCAGCAATTTTGTGCTCTGGCAAGGCGCCAGGTTCCGCTAATACTGGCTGTATTTGCGGGTTCTGGCAACGCAGCCAGAGTGCAAAAGGGCAAGTCAAATGTATAAGCTATTTGAGGGCAGTTCCTTAGTCGGAATTGCCTTATTATAGCATATATAAGCTCTATGTGCCATAATATTATTGACATCGCATAGAATATTTATATCGCGGCAAAATCTATGGACAAAAGACGGCTCGTGGGGTATGATGGAAGGGTGAAAACGAAATGCTGTCTGAAAAAATGTCGCTCCTGCGGCGACCTTTACGGGTCCGGCTGCTGGTACAATACATATGCAGCCGGAGTGAAAGGAGCTT
>JAISWK010000144.1 GCA_031270805.1 Gracilibacteraceae bacterium | reverse complement strand
TGTGTTATTTTTGTTTTAAATTGGGTTTTTTTGGGGCGCGATTTGCGCGCCCGCTTAAAATATTGGGGGACAGGGGCGCTAATTGCGCGCCCCTACGATACCCGGGGGTTGCTGCCAATGCTTTTCCACACAGTCTGACGTGTCTCAAATGCAGCTGTACGTCAACTATTATGACCGCAAAAAAAAGCTGCTGGATGAGGGGAAGACTATTGGAATCCTTTTGTGCCGCGATAATGTCATACGCCCTTGTCGAAATGATGTTGCCGGAGGAAGGTGACGAACAGATTTTTGCCGCCCGTTATCGAACGGCGCTACCGAGCAAGGACGAATTGCGCCGCGCACTTGAAAATGGGTGACCACTACAAACACCCGACAAAGAAGGGCAAAGTAACGGTCATCCCGCAACTTTAGAAAGGAGCCTCACAATCCCTCTACCTCTGCCCGAACCTCACGGCAGAGCGCGACAATATCCTCTTCCGATGTCAGTCCGGCTCTTTCCGCTTCGCCGGTCATAGCCTTTTGTAGTGTCTTGATGGCGTAGATATTCGCATTCATCACAATCGCATAATCGCCTTCACAGATAAATGTCAGTCTGTCACCCTCAGATACTTTCAAGAGGGAGCGGACTTCTTTGGGAATAGTGACTTGCCCTTTTGTCATTATTTTTGCGTTGTCAATCAATGGAATGTTCAAAATGATTCCTCCTCTTTCTGGCGGGATAATTCCCACTTTTCCTACTTAATATTGTACACGCCTATGTGCCAAAATGCAATAGACTTTTGCGAAAGCATTCCTTTCCTTCATCTGCATATCAACCCCGGATCTATATGCAGATACTTAATTTTCCCTCTTGACAATCTGCACATAATCGCTTATATTATATGCAGATACTCAAGGGAGATGTGCATATGAGATACTTCGATTACTCGTTTCTCGAACAAGGGATGCTTCCGGCGGGACTGGTGAGCGTGGTCGGCGCCATCAGCGAACTGCGCGAGCGCGAAAACGCGCTCAAAACAAATTACCCCGACGTTTTCACGCGCCTGGAGAGCATCGCCAAGGTGCAGAGCGTCAAGGGTTCGAATGAGATCGAGGGCATAGTCACGAGTGAAGAGCGCATTAACGAAATCGTCAACCAAAACTCCGCGCCGCTGAACCACAACGAAGCGGAAATTGCCGGATACCGCGACGCGCTCGCGCTTATTCACTCCGAATATGCCGCGCTTGATCTGAGGGAGCGCGACATTCTGCGCCTGCACCAGATAATGCTGTCCTACTCGCCGAACGATAACGGCGGGCGTTACAAGGAGAGCGACAACGTGATCATGGAGGTCGACGCGAGCGGCGCGCGGCGTGTTCGTTTCGAGCCCACGCCCGCCGCCGAAACCGCCGAAGCGATGGAACAGCTTATCCTCGCCTATATGGACGCCCGCGACAATTCCGCAATCAATCGCCTGCTTCTCATCCCCTGCTTTATTCTCGATTTTCTTTGCGTCCATCCCTTTGCGGACGGCAACGGCAGAATTTCACGGATCTTTTCGCTCCTGCTGCTGTATAAAAACGGCTTTGACGCGGGGCGGTATATCTCCTTCGAGGAGCAAATCAACCGCAACAAAACTGGTTATTACCAAGCGCTCAAAGACAGCTCCAGCGGTTGGCACACGGGAGAGAACAGCTACTTTCCTTTTATTGAGAACTTTGTCGCCACGCTCCTCCGCTGCCACAAGGAGCTTAATAAGCGCTTCGCCTTGGTAAACAGCAAAAAAGTCAGTAAACGCGAACGCATCGAGGCGACCGTGCTGAACAGTCTGCTCCCGATCAGCAAGCGTGAGGTCTGCTATATTTTGCCTGATGTGAGCCCGACCACCGTAGAAGCGGTTATCGCGGCAATGCTGAAAGCGGGTTCGATTGAAAAAATCGGCTCGGCCCGAAGTACCAAGTACGTCAGGCGATAGGGCGGCGGCGCGCCGGCACATCAAGTAAGGCTAAAACATGGAAAAATCAATATCATCGCCGGCTTCTTCATCCTCGGCTTCATCCTCCGCTTCAATCAGAACGCTTTCTTCCAGACCGATAAAGGGAAAATCATCCGCCTCGCCGACCAGCATGTAGAGAAACCCGCCGCTTTCCAGCAGAAAGGCCTGCTTGCCGCTGTAACCGTCGCTGTACAAATACTCGAACTTATAGATCTGACCGGCCAGACTTGCCGCTAAAGCAGGATCCGCGCCGGCAATCTGATAAAAGCCGGTAATATGATGTTCGAGGAGTTCGTCGGCCGTCACCGCGCAGGTCAGCGGGATCGTCCCGCTGTAACTGGACTGCCGCCAGACCGCGTCCGCGCCATCGGGCGTGACCGCCTTCAGTTCCGCCCGTTCGACCCAGCGCCGCTCCGGGCTGAGGCGGCCCAGAGCGATGCCGCCCCGGGGGATGATGACGGCGCCCGTTTCGTCAATGGAAGCGAGGGAACACTCTTCTCCGTCGTCGTTCAGAGCGAGCGTCTCTGTCCAGCCGTAGAGCTTCTTCCGCTCTATTTTGACCGGCGTGGCGGAATAGACGGCGTCGCCGACTTGAAAACTCAATGTACGGGCCATAATGTCTTCCTCCTTGTCTGCAATGGAGCGGCCGCCGCGGAGAGCATGCCCGCGCCCGGATTCAGCGCCCCGTGGCCCGGATCAGGCTGAGCAAAGCGCCGAGACCGCGTTCCCATTCCTCCCGCACAGGCGCGCCGGGGGTAAAACTGCGCAGGACGGCCCCATAGCAAAAATATGTCTGCAGGACGAGGAAAGCCTCGACGTCCAGTGGTTCAATCCGTTCCAGCCGCAGCAGTTTTTCCAGCACGTTCCCGGCATAAAAGCGCGGGACGGCGAAGACATGGCGTTGGAAAAATTCCAGGCTGCGGGGATCGACGCCGCTCATCATATGGGCTATGTTCAGGATGCGCAGCATGTTTTCGTAATCGGTGGGGCGGAAATAAAAAAAAGTGCGATGCACGGCCTCCCGCGGGGGGGCGGTTTCGGCCAGCGCGGAAAGAGCGGCGGCCTCGGGCCGGATTTCGGCGGCGTGTTCTTCAAACATGGCGTAGATACAGGTCAGTATTTCCTCTTTGCCGGAAAAATGGCTGTAAAGCGACGCCGGTTTCAGGCCTACGGCGGCGGCGATATCGCGCATGGTGACCCGCTCGTAATTGGCGGCGGAGAGCATTTGCACCGCGCGGTCAATGATTCGGCGCTTCGTGTCTGACTTGGTTTTCTCCATGAAAACCTCCCTCCCTCCCCTCGCGCCTATTATAAACTCACAAGCGTTCGTTTGTCAAGACAGAAAACGCCGGCTCCCGAAAAAGTCGTAGACCGCTTCGACCACAACGCTGCGATCTGCGGGGGTTAAGCCGTAATACAGCGGCAGCCGGAGCAGTCGCTCGCTTTCCTGCGTCGTATAAAGATCCTCTCCGGCGAAACGGCCGAATTGGCGTCCCGCCCGAGAAGAATGGAGCGGAATGTAGTGGAACACGGCGTGGACGCCTTTTTCTTTCAGGAAAGTCAATAATTTCGTTCTTTCCTCTAAGTCTTTCACTTTTATATAAAACATATGCGCGTTATGCTCACATTCCGGCGGCACAAACGGCAGCTCAACCAGGCCGCGCCGGGCCAGAGCGGACAACTCGGCGTAATAATAGCGCCAGCTGTCCAGCCGGTTCTGCGTGAGTTCCTCGGCCCGCTCCGTCTGCGCGTACAGGTAAGCCGCGTTCAGCTCGCTGGGCAAATAGGAGGAACCCACGTCCACCCAGGAGTATTTGTCGATCTCTCCGCGAAAGAACTTGCTGCGGTTCGTCCCCTTCTCCCGGATGATCTCCGCCCGCTCTACATGCCCTTTATCCTTGAGTAATATAGCGCCGCCTTCGCCCATGGACAGGTTTTTCGTCTCGTGAAAACTGTAACAGCCGAAATCAGCGAGCGCGCCGGCCGCCCGCCCCTTATAAGCGGACATCACCGCCTGGGCGGCGTCTTCAATGACGTATCTACCTCCGGCGACGGCGTTGATGGCGTCCATGGCGCAGGCCACGCCCGCGTAATGCACGGGCACGATCGCCTTGGTGCGCGGGGTCAGAGCCGGCTCGATCTTTTTTTCGTCTATATTCATCGTATCCGGGCGGATATCGACGAAAACGATACGGGCGCCGCGCAGGACAAAGGCGTTGGCCGTGGAAACGAAGGTGTAGGAAGGCATGACGACCTCGTCCCCCGGGCGGATATCGGCGAGGAAAGCCGCCATCTCCAGGGCGTGGGTGCAGGATGTGGTCAAAAGCGCCTTCGCGCAGCCGGTTTTCGCCTCCAGCCAGGCGCTGCACCTCCGGGTAAACTCCCCATCGCCGCTGATGACATGGTTTTGCACGGCTTGAGCGATATAGCCCTGCTCAGCCCCGGTATACGGCGGTAAGTTAAACGGAATCATGTTTTCCCCCCTCCGGCCTTCCAGGAACGCGATCCGCGCCCGCATCCCCCGTTAAATTTATTTTTTCTGCGCGGTTATAAATATACTGCCGCCGCCCGGCATGGTTTTGCCGTTTTCGATCCGCTGCAGTTCCGGCGCCAGCAGCAGGTCGATCATTTTGTCCGTCCAACCGGGCATAATGAACTCTTTTTTATTCAGCCTGTTTTGGCGCGGAGAGGCGGCGCCCCGTTTGCCTAACCGGTATGGCAGCGAGCGCAAAAGGAAAACCGGCAGGGGCAGAAACCAGAAAAAATAAGAAGCGTATCTAACGGCGCAGCCGCAGGATTGCAACAGGGCCAACAGCGGTTTTCGCCTGTAGCGGCGGAAGTGGCCGGCTTCGTCCGCCTGTGACCACAGGGCCTGAAAGGCCGGCACGGTCAGATAAATGAGACCGCCGTCCCGCAATAAAGAGCGGATTTCCAGCAGAAAAGCCCGGTCGTCTTCAATATGCTCCAACACGTCAAACAAACCGATGGCGGGGACGGAGTTCTCGCGGACGGTTTCCCGGTTAAAGTAGGCGCGGAACACATGGCCGACCCCGCGTTTTTTCGCGTTGACCGCTCCGGTCAGGCCCGGCTCAAACATCGCCATTTTATATCCATATTTTTCTAAATAAGCGGTTACGCAGCCGTTGCCGCCGCCCACTTCGATGATCGCGCCGTTTTCCGGCGGACATCTGTCGATACAGGCCCTGATCACCCTGTTTCTGTGCCGGAACCAAAAACTCCCGTCCTCCACTCGGAAAAGATCAGCATGGGCGTCCCTGGCGAAGACGGTTTCCGCTTCTCCCGCGGCGGCGTCAATATACAGACCGTCCCGGCCGCGAAATTTATCCGCGTAAACCATATGCTCCAGCCAGGCCTCCAATTCAGGCGCCCTCCGCCTCGGCCGCCGGTTCCCCGCTGCCGGCGGGGGCCGCTTGTTTAGCCCGCCGCGCCCGGCGCACGCCGGCCAGGCTCAGGCCGATAAAGAGGGCGACCCCGCCGGCGGAGAGGGCCAGCCCGACCGGAAGCTGCCAGGGGCGGAATTCCAACCGCACTTCATGCTCCCCCGGCGTGAGCGGCACGGCCAGGAGGGAGTCCACCACCTTGACCGTTTCCGTCCGCACATCGTCCACATAGGCCAGCCAGCCCGGTTCATAGGGGATGGTGGTAAAAAGAACCTGGTCTTCCCTCGCCGTCGTATTGATGATCAGCCGCGTGTCCCTCTCCTTGCGGACTGTAACATCCTGCCCCAGCAGGGTAATATCGGCTGCGAACTTGGCCAGGTCGAAGCTGTAAAACTGCGGGTCTTTCATATAGAGGCCGGCCTGGGCCAATTCCTGTAAGCCAAAATCCGCGGCGGTCAGGCGCAGCTCCACCGTAAATTCTTCCCCGGCCGGATGCGCTCCCATGTCAAGGATGCGCACATGCTGGTAAGAATTTATCGGCACGACAAGAGACTCCATGTAATAAGCGTAGAACTCTCCCTCCACATAGACAGAGAGTAAATTGACATAGTCGGAGGGAATATACATATACATACGATCGTCGCCCCGCCCCGTCAGGGTATAACTGATACTTGGGGGTTCCTCCCCCGTGACGAGAAAATGCTTGTGCCCCTTCGCATCGTCAAAACCCTGGGTCACAGCCGTGTATACCGGTTCAGCCGCGACCGCCGGGGTAAAATACTCCGCGCTCTTCCCCAGCAGCGCGCCGAGTACCTCATTCTGAAAAATAAAAGGGGCGTCCCGGCGCAGCGGCAGGGTGAGAATCGGTTCGGCGGCAGGAAAAGCCAGCGGCAGGGCGTAGGGGTTTTCGTACACCGTATATTCACCCTGGCTGAATAATTGTTCATACTGATATTCATTTTTCGCAGATGTTCCCGCCAGAGCTAAAACATCAACCTCACTGCTTTCGTCGTTTCTCCGCACAATATATTTCAAGCCGAGCAAAGCGTCGGACAGCGGCGTCTGCCCGTTATACCGGGCCGCATAACGGTAACCGGAGAACCCCAGGCTGCGCAGCAAGGTATTGGCCGCAGCGCTGTAGATATGGCCGGATAAGCTGTAGGTGCCCAAGGGCAATTGAAACAAATTCCCTTGAAAATATTTAATTTCCGTCCGGTACAGGTCACGGTCCCGCTCCTTTATTTCTGTTGTGACCGCCTGTAATTCAGCCAATACGGAGTAATACTGAGACCTGTCGACATAAGTAAACTCTTCATCCAGGGCCCTGGTGATACTCAAGCCGTTGACAAACAGTTCCAGGGCGACGGCGGCGCAAAGCAGGGCCGGAAGGAAACGGCGCGGAGCGGGGCGGGCCGGCGCCGTTAAAATAAACACGTAAGCCAGAAAGAATATTACGCACCAGGTGAATGTATCCGTGTTGTTAATATAGGCATAATCGAATTTGTCCAGGAGGACGAACACGGCCAGCCAAAAAACGAGGACGGCCAGCAGGCGGCGGCGCGGCATAAGCGGCCATGCTCCCAAGGTTCGCGCGCTGAGGCCGAGGGCAAAAAAAGAAAAACCAAAGGAATAGCGGTAGGAAAACCAGGCCGGCTGGCTCAGCCCATGCCAGATAGTATTAAGAAAATCAATCTGCATGGAAAAAAAGAGGGCCAGCAATACCCCGGCCGCAGCGATCCTTTCCCGGAGGGGAAAGCGATCATGCAAAAAATAGAGCGGCAGCAAGAGGAGCGGGAGCAGACCGCAGTAGACTACAGGCAAGCCGGCCGACCGGACGGTAGTATACACAGTAGGCAGTAACTGGGGAATAAAATCCAAGGCGGAAAACCGCGTGTCAAAGAATAATTGGGTCGACTCCACAGCCGTCGCCCCAAAATTCAGCTTGCCCAGACTGAGCGAATACAGGGCCGGCAGAATGGCGCCGGCGGCGCAGAGAGCGGCCAGAGCCGCCCAGGCCAGGAAACGGGCAAACCGGACGACGAAGGCCGTGAGATTGCGGTCAGGGCCGAAAGAAAGAGCGTAGTACAAATAATAGAGAAAGGTGAAGATCGCCACCATGTAAGCGAGGTAGTAATTAACGACAATGGTGAGCGCGAGGGCGAGGACAAAGAGTTGCCAGCCCCGGCCGCGGATAAGGCGCTCCGTGCCCAGGACGACAAGAGGCAGCAGGATCAAGACGTCCAACCACATGAGGTTGAAACCGTAAGCGACGACATAACCCATCAGGGCGTAGAGGGAAGCGAAGATTAGCGTTGTTTCCCGCCCGGTGCCGGGGGATTTTTTCAGGTAGACGGCCATGGTCAGCCCGCAGAAGCCGACCTTCAGCAAGGTCAGCGTGAAGATCGCCTCCGTGATCATGGCGGCGGGAAAAAGGAGGAAGACGACGTTCAACGGGCTGGCCAGGTTGCCGAACAGCAGCCCCATGGACTCCCCGCCGAGGGTTTGGGCGAAGGAATAGAATAAATTTTGGTCGCCTAACACCGCCTCCCGGAAATGGTGGTAATAATTGACATAATAAGAAAACATGTCGGTTAGCAACAGCGTTCTTCCCCCGAAGGGGTAAATTCCGAAAACGATGTAGACGAGGAAAAGAATCAGCGCCGGTAGACAGAAAGCGCCGCCGTATTCTCCCCATGTCCCCCAAGCCGTTTTATTCCCCGGCGCTGCTTCTTCCATCTTCCAGCGTCTTCCTTTCCTTCAAAACAAACTCAAATACAGATCAATCAGGATCCGGCCGTAAAACAGGCAAATAATGATGCCGCCGGCCAGGTAGGGGCCGAAGGGGATGCGGCCGCCCAATTTCCGGCTTTTTCCCGCCGCCGCCGCCACGGAAACGACGCTGCCCAGGAAGGCCCCGATAAAAAAGGCGGCGACCGTACCGGGCCAGCCGAGACAGAGCCCGGCGGCGGCCATGAGCTTGATATCGCCCATCCCCATGGCCCGTCCGCCGGAAAGCACCGCCAGCAGGAAGAGCGGCCCGCTGACGCAGACCAAACCGATCAGCCGTTCCGCCAGGGTCGGCGGGGCCGGCGTAAAACAGAGCAGGAGACCGGCGGCCAAAATCACCAGCACGAGCGAGTTGGGGATGATCATATGGCGGGCGTCGATAAAAATCACCGCCACCAAAGCGGAAACGAGGACGAGCATGGCCGCGGCGCGCAAGACCTCTCCCGGCGGGAAGGAACCCGCCGGGGGCAGCAGGGCGCCGGCCCGGGCCAGCCAGACCGCCAGCCATAAAAAAGCCGTCAGCAACTCCACCGCCGGGTAGCGGGGCGAAATCCCCGCGCCGCAGTAACGGCAGCGCCCGCGCAGAAAGAGCCAGCTGAAAACCGGGACAAGGTCCGGCCCGCGCAGACGGCGCCCGCAGGCCGGACACAGGGAGAAGCCCCTATGGACGGGCAGACCGAGCGGCAGACGGTAGACGACCACATTGAGGAAGCTGCCGACGCAGAGACCGAAACAGAAAACGACCGCGCCGATAAAAACAGGCAAAACAGACATGCCGCTCAATAGGCCTTGCCGGCGAACAGTTTTTGCAGACTGTCCGGATCGACGCAATAGATCAGGGCGTCCTCGTAACTGATCTTGCCCGCCTGGTACAGGGCGGCGATGCTGGAGTCCATCGTGTGCATCTTCAAGTCCCGGCTCGTCTCAATCACCTGAATAACCTGGTGAATTTTGTTATTGCGGATCAGGTTGCGCACGGCGTTATTGGCGACCAGCACCTCCGAGGCCAGGTGGCGGGCGCCCGGCTCCCGGCCCGGAATCAGCTGCTGGGAAACAATGCCCTGCAGCACCATGGACAGTTGGATCCGCACCTGCTGCTGCTGCTGGTAGGGAAACACGTCGATAATGCGGTCGATGCTCTTGGCCGCGCCGATGGTGTGGAGGGTGGAAAGGACGAGATGGCCCGTCTCCGCCGCCGTCAGGGCGATGGAGATGCTGTCCAGGTCGCGCATTTCCCCGACCATGATTACATCCGGGTCCTGGCGCAGGGCGGCCCGCAGACCCGAGGCGTAAGTCTCCGTGTCCTGCGTGATCTCCCGCTGGTTGATCAGGCAGTTCCCATGCTGGTATGTATACTCAATGGGATCTTCCAATGTCACGATATGGCTGTTGCGCACCTGGTTCATGTAATGGAGCATGGAGGCGATGGTCGTGGTCTTGCCCGTCCCCGTCGGACCGGTGATCAGAATAAGCCCGCGGGCCATGACGCACATTTCTTTGATGATCTCGGGCAGACCGAGGGAGTCAAAGGATTTGATATTCTGATCCAGCAGCCGGAAGGAGAGGCTGTAGGAGTTGCGCTGGCGAAACACATTGAGGCGACAGCGAAAATGCCCCACCGAAGAGACGGAGGCGTCCATTTCCCCTTTGAGTTCCAATTGTTCCCACTGATGGCGGTTCAGCAGCTCGCGGGCCACCACCGCCGTGTCCGCCGCCGTCAGGGGCGGCGCGCCTTTCATCGGTTGGAGCAGACCGCTGACACGCAAAACGGGCGGCATGCCCGGCACAAGATGCAAATCGGAAGCGTTCAGCGCCAGCGCTTCCAGTAATGTAGCCTGGATACTTTCCATTTATTTCCTTACACCTGTTCTAAAAACAAGGAAACAGAACGCGGGCTGGACCCCGCGTTCCAAATTACTTGTCTGAATTTGACTTTACCAACCGGCAACAATCAAGGGCTTATACTTGTCACATCCGTATAGGTTCCGCTAACTGACGCCTGAACAATACCATTAACCACTTTAAACCCGGCGCCTTTATACTGAGGCCAGGCTTTGAAATAGTAAGCATCCCCTGAGGAATTGTCCAAGGCATCACCATTCATGGAGGCGGCGATGGAATTCAATGTGCCTGCCAGTGTCAGAATACCGGTGTCATCAATAGTCACCTGAGTAAGGGGGACGCCCGTAGCCGCCTGAATCTGGACAAGGACGCCTTCAATAGTCCGGGCGTTGGCCTGCATGGCGCGGTACTCCGCGTCGCCCGTCACCTTATTGAAGATCGGGACGGCGATGGCTACCAGGATGCCGAGGATGACGACGACGATCATGAGTTCGACGAGGGTGAAACCTTTCTCTTCTTTGTGTAATTTCCTTAACATACTCTTTTTACCTCCTTTTAATATAGACCGTTTTGTTTTTATTACAAGCGCCCTTCCGGTGTCCAGGCCGGTCGCGCGCTCTGCAACCGTTTTCTGAATAAAACCACATTTCCCGGTAAAGTTTTACTGGAACCCATTATAGCACATCCTTGTCTCATGTCAACCCCCTTTTTCGATTTTTTTTAAATTTTTTTCAGGTTTTTTTCAGCGAAGGATTTGGGCGGCGCAAACGCCGTAATTCGGCCCTTTTTCCGGCCCTGGTCGCGCGGTTTTCGGAAAAAAGTCTCAGGCGACCGGGCATTTGGCCCGTTTTTTCAGCGTATTTTCAGGATAAGCGACGGGGTTCGGCCTGTTTTTGCTGACCAGAATCCGTCGCGCAGGTTTTAGGACTTGACAGGGGTTAGCGGCCGTTATACGGGCAGCGTCCCCGGCGGGCGCAACGGGGACAGCGGCCGGCTGCCGCGCAGGCCGCCCCGGCCAGGCGGCCCGGAGCGGGGACAGCGGCCGCCGCCCGACCGATCACGGCCGTCACCGATTTGCGCGGCGTCAGAATAAGCGATTCCGTCACGCTGAGACCGATGCGGCGGGGGGCGTCCAGCAGGCGGAGAATATCCGGCTGGAGCCGGAGCGGCAGGTCGCCGTAACCGGGACTGAAGCGGGAGGTAAAATAAACGGGCGCCCCGCCGGCCCGCTCCCGGTGGATTTCTTCCTCCGCCGCGTCCATAACCTGTTCCGTCAGAGCGGCGGCGCAGGCGTCGGCCATAACGCTGTCCAGGAGGTCGACCGGGGCCGCCCGCCGGATCAGGGAGTCCACGCCGGCTCCCAGCGTCGCCGCCAGCAAAATACCCTCGGCGCAGCCGCTCAGATGGCGGGCAATACTCGCCCCCGGCAAAAAAAGCGCGTCCTCCAGCTCACAGCCCGCGGCGCCGGGCCGCAGGGGCCAGGCGGCGTAAACATAGCGCGGGCGGGCGGCCTGCGACACGCGCTCGGCGGCGCTTTGCAGCCTCTCCCCCATATCCGGGTCGGGCGCTTCCGGGTAACCGAGATAGCGCGCGGCTTCCGCCAGGTCAATCCGCCAGGTTTTTCCGCCGCTGCTCACCGGGCCGGCGTCAGTCCGGGCAGGCGGGCGGCGATTTCCCGCGCCACCGCCGCGTCGTTCATGGTGTAGAGATGAATGCCTTCAACGCCGCGGGCCAACAAATCGGTGATCTGGGCCGCGGCGTAGTCGATACCGGCCCGGCGCAGAGCCGGCGGATCGTATTCCAGCCGGCTGATGGTTTTGGTCAGAGCCGGCGGCAAACTCGCCCCGCACAAAGAGACAAAGCGCTGAAGCTGGCGGGCGTTCGTCACCGGCATCACCCCGGCCTCAATCCGCGCCGTGATCCCGATCGCCCGCGCCCGGCGGACAAAATCATAAAAGATCTCATTGTCGAAAAACAGCTGCGTAATCAGGTGGCCGGCGCCCGCTTCGGTTTTTTCCCGCAGCCGGAGTAAATCTTCCGCCGGCGAGACCGCTTCCGTGTGCCCTTCGGGGTAACAGGCCGCGCTCAGGTGGAAATCCCCCTGCCCGCGCACAAAACGGATCAGATCGACCGCGTATTGGAAATCCCATTGCCGCTGCCGCTCCGGGTTCAAGTCGCCGCGCAGCGCCAGCACATTGCAAATCCCGCGCTCCCGCATTTGGGCCAGGTATTGACTCACATCGGCCCGCGTGCTATTGACGCAGGTCAAGTGCGTGACCGCGGGCACGCCCAGCTCAGCTTGAATATAAGAAGCTATGTCCAGGGTCGACGTATCGGCCGGATTGCCGCCCGCCCCGTAGGTCACGCTGATAAAGTCCGGCCGGAGTTCTTGCAGCTCCCGCAAGGCGGTATAAATTTTATCCGCCGGGCCGTCTTTTTTGGGCGGGAATACTTCCAGCGAGAAAAGCGGTCGCCCGGCTGTGAATAAACTGTCTATTTTTGTCATAATTGCCTTTATACCCCGATTACTTAAATTAATCCCACAGATGTTCCAACGCCGCGCGCGGATCCGGGGCCCGGGTAACGGGGCGGCCTACTACCAGGAGGGAACTGCCGGCGCGCAGCGCTGCCGCCGGTGTCGCCGTCCGGGCCTGGTCGTGGACCGCGTCGCCGGCCGGGCGAATCCCGGGCGTCACGATGAGAAAATTTTCACCACATTCCGCCCGCAAAGCGGCGGCCTCCCAAGGGGAAGCGACCACTCCGTCCAAACCCGCCCGCCGGGCCAGAGAGGCCAGGCGCAGCACCTGTTCCGCCACGCCGTCGCCGCAGCCGATGTCGCGCAGAGTTTGCCCGTTCATGCTGGTGAGTACCGTGACGCCGAGCAGTTTTTTCCCGGCCGCATGGCACAGATCCGCCGCGCGGGTCATCATCTCCAGGCCGCCCAGGCAGTGAACGTCGAACAGCGTCGCTTCCGAAGCGAGCAAACAGCGCAATGTTTTTTCCACGGTGGTCGGAATATCGTGCAGCTTCAGATCAAGGAAAACGGGAAAACCCTGTTCCGCCAGGCGGGCGACAATGGAAAGACCGGCCCGGGCGTACAGTTCCAGCCCCACTTTCAACTGACAACCGGAGCCCCGCAGACGCTCGGCTGTTTGGAGCGCGGCTTCCGGCTGGTCAAAATCAAGAGCGACAATCACTTTTTCCGCCAGGCATCTTTTTTCTTCGGCCATTTTTTCCTCCCGCCGCGTCACAATAATCCACCCTTGATCTGCGCACCCGGGCAAGTCAAGGCTGTTTGCAAAAATTATATCACGGCCGGCAAGGTATTTCAATTGTAAGATTCCAGGCCGCCAGTCTGCGCTCCAACCGCGTTTCGGCCCAGCGGCGCACAAAGGGCACGATCTCATCCCGCATCTCCCGCGACCAGCGCAGCCGATCCAGCTGTTCCGGCGGGGTCAGGAGCAGCCGGCGCAACATGGCGCGGCTGCCGGGGCCGAGGGGCGCGTCCGGCGAATCGCTGGCGGCCGCGGACCAATGGCCCTGGGCCTCCAGGGTTTTCAGGGCGTAAGCCGTGATCAGCAAATCCGGCTCCACCGCGGCGATGAGAAAAAAACCAGCCAAAGTCAGGCGGAACAGCTCCGCCGCCGGTTCTTCCCGCACAGTCACGGCGTCCAGTAATTCGGCCATTATTGCCGCGGCGCGGCTTTTTTCCCAGTCGCCCCACAGATGAGGGAAGCTCTCCCGCGGCTGGGCCTGCTGCACGGTGGCCAGCGTGCGCCCGCGATGCAAGAGAAAATCGGCATAAGTAAAAAGCTGCGTCCCGCCGCGCTGCTTGCTGGCCGGACGCCGCACCCCCTTGGCTACGGCCTCTATTTTGCCGTATTCCCGGGAAAACAGGGTCAGGATTCTGTCCGCTTCCCCATATTCCCGGCTGCGCAGCACCAGAGCGTCCGCCTGGAAAACAGCCATCTAAATCAGTTCTTCCCTCCGGTAACCCGCCGCGCGCAAGGCGGTCGGGTTGTTGCGCCAGCCTTTTTGGACTTTCACCCACAGATCCAGATAAACCCGCCGTCCCAGCATTTCCTCTATATCCCGCCGGGCCAGGATCCCCGCCTCCCGCAGCCGCTCCCCCTTCTGGCCTATGATGATAGCCTTTTGCGAAGCGCGCTCCACGAATATTATCGCCCGGATTCGCGAATGCGTTTCCATTTCTTCCATCTGATCAACAACCACCGCCACGGAATGAGGTATTTCCTCCCGCATCAGGAGCATCAGCTTTTCCCGGATCATTTCCGCCGCCAGGAACCGCTCCGGCTTGTCCGTCACCTCGTCTTCCCCGTAAAAAAGCGGCCCGGGCGGCAGGAGGGGAAAAAGCAAGTCCGGCAGGGCCGCCGTCTCCTCCCGCCTGAGGGCCGAAAGCGGCACGATGGCGCGAAAATCCGCCCGGGCGGCGTAAAAATCACTCCGGGCGGCAATATCCCCGCTCGCCGCCAGATCGGTCTTGTTCAGTACCAGCACGCAGGGGAGCGAGCTCGCGCGAACCAAACCCAGCAGGTACTCGTCCCCGGAGCCGAACGGCGCGGCCAGATCGACGACCAGCAGGGCGGCGTCGGCCTGGCTGAGCGTCCCCAGCGCCGCGGTCAGCATGTATTCCCCCAGCTGGTGCGCCGGCTTGTGTACGCCCGGCGTATCAAAAAAAATGATTTGCCCTCGCCCTTCCGTCAGGATACAGCGGATCCGGTTGCGCGTCGTCTGTGGTTTATCGGAGACAATCACGACTTTTTGCCCGAGCAGGGTGTTCAACAAGGTTGATTTGCCGGCGTTGGGCCGCCCGACCACCGCGACAAAGCCGCTGTGGAATGAAGACGTCATGGTTTTTCCTCCGCGAAGCCGGCTTTTTCCATGACCATCTTCTCCAAAGCGCGCATGGCCGCCGCGTCCTCCGCCGCGCCGTGGTCATAGCCCAAGAGATGCAAAGTCCCGTGGACGGCGAGAAAAACCATTTCCCGCCGCAGGCTGTGCCCGTATTCCGCCGCCTGCGCCGCCGCCCGCCGGGCCGAAATGACGACGTCGCCGAGAGCCGGATCGTCCTCGTCCGCGTCCGCTATCGCCGGCTCCCCGGCCCCGGTCTCCCGCAGAGAGAAGGAGAGAACATCCGTCACCCTGTCCACGCCGCGGTAGACCCGGTTCAACTCGCGCAGGCGCGCGTCGTCCGTCACCAAAACGCAGACTTCGGCGTCCGGCGGTCCCCCGCCCCGGCGAAGGGCTTCGGCGACGCCGGCCTGGAGCGCGGCCGTCAGGGCCTCGCGCTCCGGGGTTTCCTCCGCCTCCCAGATCACGTCAATTTCCATCGCTCTCCCCTGCCGCCTGCGGTTCCGGCGGTTCCTGCGGTTTTTTCAGTGCTTTGCGCGCCGGGGGCGCGTTCGGATAGACGATCCGCGTGTGATAAATGCCCAGCAGCACTTTGACAAAGGAAACGGCTATTTTATCCAAATCACGGAAAGTGAGATCGCATTGCTCCAGATGCCCTTCTTCCAGTTTTTCCTTGATAATCTTCCGCACCAAACCCTCTATTTTGCCCGGATTGCTGCCGCCGACCGCCCGCACGGCCGCTTCCACACTGTCGGCCAGCATGACGATCGCCGCCTCCCTGGTCTGGGGATTGGGGCCGGAGTAGCGAAAGATATCTTCAGAAATATCCGGCGTTTCCTCTCGCGCCTTGTGATAAAAGTATTTCGCCAGACTGTCGCCGTGATGCTGTTGGATAATGGCGCAGATGGACTCCGGCAGTTTATATTGTTTGGCCATTTCCACCCCGTCTTTCGTGTGGGAAGTCAGAATCAGCGCGCTGAGGGACGGGGCGATCCGGTCATGCGGATTTTCGCGGGAAAACTGGTTTTCAATGAAAAAATAGGGCCGCTTCAGCTTGCCTATATCATGGTACAGCGCGCCGATGCGCACGAGAACGGAATCGGCCCCGATGACCTCCGCCGCCGTCTCGGCCAGGTTGCCGACCATGACGCTGTGGTGGTAGGTGCCGGGCGCCTCCATCAGCAGGGATTTAAGCAGCGGGTTGTTCGGGTTGCCCAGTTCGATCAGGCGCACCGAAGAGGTTATGTTAAAGAAAAATTCAAATCCGGGCAGGGCGCCGATGGTCAACACTATCGTCAGCGCGGCCCCCAGGGCGACGACCGCCAGTCCGGCGGTCAGGTGCAGCCAATCGCCGCCGCTCAGCAGTTCCAGCGCGCAGAGAAAAAGCGTATTCGTCAGGCCGACAAAAAGCGCGGCCCGGGCAAAGTCCGAACGCCGGTTGAGGCGAGCCGCGCTCTGCGCGCCCACAAGACCGGAAAAGAGCACGACCAAGTCGTCGGCCCCGCCGGCGTTCATGAAATCCTGCGGTTCGGCCAGCACGGCGACAAACAGGGCCTGAATCACGCAGACCACCACCGCCATGCGGCTGCCGAGCAGAATGGACACCGTCATCGTGGTCCAGGCGGCCGGGACCAGGAAAATAAGCAGACTATCCCAGGCGTCGCCGCCCAGGCTGATATTGAAAAGCCCGAAGGCGACGACCAGGAACACCAGTTCCAGGACGCCGATAATGAGCATCTTCTGCCAATGTTCTTTTATGGGCGGGCAAATCTGCCGGGCCAGAGTGATGGTGAGGGCGACGGCCAAAAGTACGAGCAGGGCAATACCGAGTACCGGCCAGAGAATGGACTCGGTCCTGATCAGACCGTAGGCGCTTAAAGCGGCAAAAATACGGTCGTTCACGATTTCGCCCGGGCCGACTATTTTTTCATTGGCGCGATAGTAGTACACTTCCGGGGTCACAGAGGCGACGGCCTGCTCCCGCGCCCACTCCGTGGCCTGGAGGTCGATCACCAGCGTCGGCGAGAGTAATTCCTGGCCGACATAACTGCCGGTCAACTCTATGAGCGGCGCCGGCAGGTCGGCGCCCATAACGCGCGTCATCACGCGCTCCTGCAGTTGGGGCAGATCTTCCTCCGTCCTCGCGCCTTCTTCCTCGGATTCCATCACCTGGCGCATGGCCGAGAGGGCCTCGTCCCGTCCGGCTCTCAGTTCCGCCGGCGTCATCGCCATAATGGCGGCGAAACTCTCATCCGCCAGCACCCCGTAATAATTACTCTCGCGCAGGGCTTCCACTTCGCTCTGCCGCTCCGCCGCCGAGGGCGGCTCCGGCGTCCCGGCTTCGGCCGTCGGTTCCGTGTCTTCCACCGCAGCTTCGGCCTTCGGCCCCGCGTCTTCCGCCGCGGCTTCGGCCGGGGGAAGCACGACCGCTTCCTCCTGTCCGGCGTCGACCGGCGGCGGATTGTCCCGCACGAGGGCCGGCCGTGTTTCCGCCAGGGTGATCAAGACGTCGAACATAGTGCGAAAACGCTGGGCAAACATATTAACGAAGGCCTCGTTCACGCGATAGACCGGGAGAACAGCCGCGCGCACCGCTTCGACCTCCCGCTCGTATGTGACCATGTCGGTCACTTCATGGTCATAGGGGGCGCGAATCAGCTCCGGGCTGGGTTCGCCGATGGAAATATTTTGCCCGGACACGATAAGCCCGGAAGACAAGAGCAGCGTGATCGCCGCCGCAAAAGCGATGATCAGCAGCGTTTTCCGGGCCAGGTTCGGCGTTTGCCAAAAATGACGCTTATATTGTCCGGTTTGCTCTTTCATAACAACTCAGACACCGGCGTCGCGCCGGCTTTCTTCAGATTCATAAGCGTGGATTATACTTTGCACCAGCGGGTTGCGCACAACATCCCTGGCTGTAAAAAAATGGAATGAAATGTCCTCAATCCCGGTCAGTATCCGCTGCACTTCCACCAACCCGGAGTACTGCCCCCGCGGCAGATCGGTCTGGGTAACGTCCCCGGTCACCACGGCTTTGGAGCCGTAGCCGAGGCGGGTAAGAAACATCTTCATCTGTTCCGGCGATGTGTTCTGCGCTTCATCCAGGATGACAAAGGAATCATCGAGCGTGCGGCCGCGCATATAGGCCAGGGGGGCGATCTCAATCATTCCCTTTTCCAAAAAACGCGCCGTCGTCTCGGGGCCGAGCTGGTCAAAGAGCGCGTCGTAAAGCGGGCGCAAATAAGGGTTGACCTTTTCCTGCAAATCGCCGGGCAGGAAGCCGAGTTTTTCCCCCGCCTCCACAGCGGGCCGAGTCAGGACGATGCGGTTCACATCCTTGTTTCTCAAGGCTTTGACTGCCATGACCACGGCCAGGTATGTCTTTCCCGTCCCGGCCGGCCCGATGCCGAAAATGACGGATTGGCGCTCCATCGCTTTAATATAGCGATCCTGGCCGATGGTTTTCGCTTTGATCGGGCGTCCGCGCTGCGTGGTGGCGACTACCTTGGTCAGACTGGCGGTCATGCTTTCCCGGCCGTCCGCGCTGGCGGCTTCCGGGTCGGAAATAACATATAGCACGTCGCCGGGCGTCAGCGTGTTGCCGGCGCGAATCAACTGCTGCAATTCGTCAATTACGGCGGCTGCCCGCCGGACACGGTCGCTCTCCCCCGTGACGATAATTTCCGTGCCCCGGGCCACGAAACGGCAATGGGTTTTTTCTTCCATCAGGCGCAAGAGCGCGTCTTCGGCGCCGAACAGCGCCATGGCTTCCTGCTCGTTCTGGAGATTAATCCTGAACTCTTCCAATAATACCCTCCCCGCCCGGCGCCGCGCCTTACTTGTTCAGCCAGCCCATCATGCCGCGCAATTCCCGGCCGACTTTTTCCACCGGATGCCCCTCATCCCTTTTGGTCAAGGCGTTGAACACGGGCCGGCCCGTCTGGTTTTCCAACAGCCATTGCTTGGCGAACTCGCCGCTTTGAATCTCAGCCAGTACTTTTTTCATTTCCCGGCGCGTGTCTTCCGTGATAATGCGCTTCCCGATCATCATGTCGCCGTATTGGGCCGTGTCGGAAATGGAGTAATGCATTTTGCCGATACCGCCTTCGTACATGAGATCGACGATCAGTTTCAGCTCGTGAAAACACTCAAAATAGGCGCTTTCCGGCGCGTAGCCCGCCTCAACCAGCGTGTCGAATCCCGCGCGCACCAACTCCGTTATGCCGCCGCACAGCACCACCTGTTCCCCGAACAAATCCGTCTCCGTTTCTTCCCGGAACGTCGTTTCCAGGAGTCCGGCCCGCGTGCAGCCGATACCTCGGGCATAAGCCAGGCCGATCTTATACGCGTTGCCGCTCGCGTCCTGATGCACAGCGATCAGCCCGGGCACACCCGCGCCCTCGACAAAAGTGCGGCGCACCAGATGACCGGGACTTTTCGGCGCGATCATGAGGACGTCGACGTCGGGCGGCGGAACGATCTGGCCGAAATGTATGTTAAAGCCGTGCGAGCAGATAAGAGCCCGGCCCGGTTTGAGTTCCGGGGCGATTTCCTCCCGGTATACCTTGGCCTGCTGCTCGTCCGGCAGCAAAATCTGGATGATATCGGCGGCCCGCGCCGCTTCCGCCACTGTCAGCACCCGCAGTCCGGCCGCCTCCGCCTGGGGGCGCCTGGCGCTGTCCGGGCGCAGCCCCACAATTACGTCCAAGCCCGAATCGCGCAAATTCTGCGACTGGGCGTGGCCCTGACTGCCCCAGCCCATGACCGCTATCGTCTTCCCCTGCAGGACGCCCAAGTCGGCGTCGCTGTCATAATACATTCTCACCATTTTTATTGTTTTTTTCCTTTCGAAATGAAATAGATTGCGCTCCGTCCGAGGCGCCGCAATGCAACAAACAGGAAAAAAGCTGAATGTACGCCGTCAGTCAGTCATTCATTCAGCTTCCGTCACGTAAGGAATCGCCGGCTTTTCCCGGCGGGGCTTGAAACGGCTTATTTTCCGAAAAATAACTTCCTCAGGATAAGAATACCGACGACTGCGCCGGCGCCGGCCACGACATTAGGATACTTCTGGACAATTTCCTTGCCTTTGGCTACAAGTTCACCGCTCTTTCCCGACGGGTCATCCGAAAATTCTTTGATCTTTTCTTTCGCGACGTCCACGGCAAAGCCGCCCACTTCCAAGGCGATTCCCCCCACTGCCGCCGCGCCTTCGGCGAATCCAGCCAAACTTGCCATTATTCTTCCTCCGTTCTCTTGTTTTCCCGCCCATTCGCTCGCGCAAAGGTACATCTTTAATTATAGCCCAAGTGGCGCTTTTTGTCATCAACTTTTCAGGGAAATTACGAATTTTTTGTCCCGGGTGTATTGGGCGCGCGCCCCTACGATATCCTGGTATATATGCCTTCGGGCGGAGGTTCAAACAATCGTCCGCAGCAGTTCTTCTACGGAGGTTTCTCCGTTTTGCACCTTGAGCAGTCCTTCCATGCGCAGCGTGCGCATCCCCTGCCGGATGCCCATGTCGCGGATTTCATGTGTGGAAGCCCGCTCCAGGATCATGCGCCGGATCTGATCGGATATGACGAGGAATTCATAGGCGCCGCGCCGGCCGGCGTAGCCGGTGTTATTGCAGGAGAGGCAGCCTTTGGGCCGGTAGAGCTTCACTTCCTGCTGCCCCGGTTCCAGGGGAAAATCCGGCAGGCTTTCCAGCAGCTGCTCGCGCGTCAGGGTATAGGCGGTCTTGCAGCGCGGACAGAGGACGCGCAGCAAACGCTGGGCCACCACGGCCAGGAGGGAGGACGAGGTCAGGAACGGTTCCACGCCCATGTCACCCAGGCGGGTCACCGAACTGGGCGCGTCGTTCGTATGCAGGGTCGAAAAAACCAAGTGGCCGGTCAGGGCCGATTCTACGGCTATTTTCGCCGTTTCTTCGTCGCGGATCTCCCCGATCATCAGAATATCGGGGTCACTGCGCAAAATGGAGCGCAGACCGGAGGAAAAGGTCATGCCGGCCCGGGCATTCATCTGAATCTGGTTGATGCCGGCCATGCGGCGCTCGACCGGATCCTCCAGCGTAATAATATTGCGGTCTTCCGAATTGACTTCCGCCAGCGAAGCGTACAGCGTCGTGGACTTGCCGCTGCCGGTCGGGCCGGTGACGAGAATAAACCCGTAGGGCAGCCGGATCGCTTTCGAGAAGCGTTCGTACTGGTCGGGCGGAAAGCCGAGCTGCGGCATGGTCATAACCTTGTTCGAGCGCTCCAACATACGCAGCGTCAGCTTTTCACCGTAGACGGATGGCAGACTGGCTATGCGGATATCAAAAGTTTTTTCCGACATGCGCACCGTGGCCCGCCCGTCCTGGGGGATTCTCCTCTCGGCGATGTCCATGCCGCCCATGACCTTGACGCGCGAGGAGACGGAAGGATGAATCCGCACCGGCTGCTGGGCCACCTCGTGCAGAACGCCGTCAATCCGGAAACGCACCCGCAGCACTTTTTCCTGCGGCTCAAAATGAATATCGCTCGTGCCCGAGCGCACGGCGTTGGCAATGATCTGGTTGACAAAACGCACGGCCGGCGATTCGTCGTCGCCACCGGCTATAGCCTCCGTCTCCATCGCCGACGCGGCTTCCGGTTCTTCCTCCTTCTCCACCACGTTCGTACTCATATTGACAAACTGCTCGATCGCGGCTCGCAGTTCCTCGTCGGAAACCACGATGGGCTTTACGGTATAACCGGTCATGAGGCGGAGATTGTCTACGGCCATGATATCATTGGGATTCTGCATCGCGACCATAAGACAGCCGTCCTCAATCGCGACGGGCAGAAGCATATTTTTCTGGGCGAAAACCGGCGTGACCATGTTGGCCACGTCCATATTCACGCCCCGGTTGTTCAGGGAAATAAAGCCGAGACCCAGGTTGGTCGCCATAGCCCGGCCCACGTCTTCTTCCGAACAAAAACCGAGCCGCGTCAGAATCGTGCCGAGTTTTTCCTTTGTTTCCGCCTGTACTCTGAGGGCCTCCTGAATCTGGTCTTCAGTCACGATGCCCAAATCGAGAAGTCTCTGCCCCAGATTCACTCTTACCGCCATTTAACCACTCCTTGGGAAGCGCCGCCGCCTCGGTTTATTGCGTCGCCGGCGCTGCTTCCGCCGCTGCTTCTTCCGCCACCGGTTCAGGCAGCGGCTGGCTGAATACATCCGCCGTTATTTCCACTTCGATGGCCGCCGTGTCGGAGCCGTTTTTCAGCGTAACCTTGCCGATGCGGACAAAACGTTCCAGGCGCTCAATATCCTCCAGCAGGTTGGCCAACGGGTAATATTTGCCGTCGTACTTCATCGTGAAGGTATGCCGCAGCAGAGAACCGTCCAGTACCGCCTCGCTGAACTGGACGTCGCGGATTTCCCCCTGATTGCGCCAGCCCAGTTCTTTCAGCAGGTAGGTAAAATCCATCGTGGACGGATCATCCGGCACGCGCCGTTTCAGCCCCACCAGTTCCTGCTGCAGCTGTTCTTTTGTAGTGATCGCCGCCTGCAGTTCCTGTACGCGGGCGTTATCAGCGCGGACAGCCGTTTCCAGGGTGGCGAGATCGGCGCTCAGACCGGAAAACGAAAGATAGTTCAGCACCGACAGGGCAATCATGGCCACGATCGCGAGGAAAAGCAGCGCCAGGGCAATTATCGTGGTTTTCGGCAATTTGACGCTCATGCTCTCTCCTTCCTTAATTCAACGTGACGCGCGGCAATTGCATCGTCACGGTGCAACTCACGGGGGTCAGACCTTCGCCTGTGGTCACCAGCTGACTCCAGCCGACGCTCGTCACCCCGTCCAGCAGGCGCAGCCGGTCGACGCACTGCCGCAGCGTCAGTTCGTCCGGGGCCTGCAATTTCAATGTGCCGGCAATGGTCTGCAAATCATATACGAGCGCTATTTCCGTGACGGTCACCTCGTCCGGCAGAGCGTCCCCGATCCTGATGATATTGGTGCTCAATTTGCTGGCGGACGCCACCAAGTTGTTAATATTCAGCTTGGTGTTCGTCAAGTCGTTAACGATAGTCTCCTCGTCTTTCAGCGCGTTGATCCTGGTCTGCAGCTGATCCTGCTCCACTTGCAGCGCGCTTATCTCCATAGAATATCTCCACTTGAAGACCATCGTGGTGAGAAAAACCAGCAGCATCAGGGCCGCCACGAGGATAGCGACGAGTACAATCAGCCGCGTGCGCTTTTCCTGCTGCAGCTGCGATTTATATTCAGGCGGTAATAAGCTGACGCCGTACATATTACACCCCCATTCCTTTTTTGGCCAGGCTGATACAGCCGGCGTATATCTGTACGGGCAGCATACTGGCCACATGCTGGTACAGCCGGGGTACGCTGACATTGACGCCTATCTGTCCGCCCACATGCGTCGCTATGCGCTGCAGTTCGTCCTCGCTGGCCATACCGTACAAATAGACCTCCTCCAGCGGTTTATCGTTCTGCATCCGATAGTAATTGACGGAGGAGGTCATTTCCGCCGCCAGCACCTCTTTCAGCGAAGTCAGGCACATTTCCGTCAGCGCGCCGCCGCGGATGATCTCCTGCCGGATACCCGGGGCCATCTGTACGGAGCGGGCAAAAGCGATCGTTTCGCCGTTGTATATCAGAATATTCAAGGTGCCGCTTTCAAATTGCAGTACCCCGAATACTTCCGCCCGGCTGGCGGCCAGAGCGGCCCGGCCCGCCGCCAGCAGACCGGCGTCGATGTCGTGGATGAGCAGTTTGGCGCTTGATGCGACATGCATGATCTCCTGCAGCATTTTTTTGCGCGCGCCTACCAGGAGGACGTTCAGAAATTCCTCCTGCCCGTTCATGCGCGTCTGACAGGGAACATAGTCCAGCTGCAGCTCCGCCAGCGGCAGGGGGATGAATTCCTGCGCCTGGAGCATTATGAGGTTGCGCTGCTTTTCCGGCGTCATCTTCCGGAACGAGGCCATACGCACAATGACGTTCTGATTGTTGACGCCGATACAGACGTCGGTGCATTTGAACGAATTCTGCTTCAGCAGGGCTTTCAAGGCCCGACCGGCTTCCTCCGGCCGGGCGATAAACCCTTCTTCGACCACGCCCGGCGCCATCGGCGCCTTGCCGTAAGCCTCCACCCGGTCGCCGTTCATTTCCACCGCCCGCAGTTCATGTACGTCGAATTCGAGGCCGATCATTTTTTTGGCCATACCACACCTCTTTCCAAATAATCACTCCGTTTTCTCAACCGCCGGTGGCGGCGCTGCCGACCAGCGATGAGAACATGGGAATATACATGGCGATGAGCATGCTGCCGACCAGCAGACCGATACCGATCAGCATGAATGGCTCCAGCAGCTGCGCCAGCTGGCGCGAAAGCAGCGCCACATCCTCCTCGTAAAAATCAGCGATCCGGTCGAGCAGCTCCGGCAGCGTACCGGATTCCTCGCCGACGGCTATCATGTGGGTGACCATCGGCGGGAACACGCCGCTCTGTTCCAGCGGGGCCGATATGCTGCGCCCTTCTTCAATCTGATGGGCCGCCGTCGCCACCACTGCGGCCAGCACGTCGCTGCCGGCGGTGGGGCCGGCGCTCTGCAGCGCCTGGACAATCGGGATGCCGCCCTCAAGCAAAGTCGCCAGCGTGCGGCAGAACCGGGCGATAACCGACTTGAGGTTGATCTCCCCGAAAACCGGCAAGTGCAATTTGTGATTTTCGTAAATCCGGTGTCCGGTTTTGCTGCTGATAAAGGTCAGCAGGATAACCACGAGTACGGTGGCGCCGAGAATCCAGAAATACCAGAATTTGCGGATACTGGCCGACCAGGCGAAAATAAAGGCGGAAATGGCCGGTACCTCCGCTCCTTCGACCATCATGCCCTGAAAAATAGGCACGAGAAAAACCAGCATGGCCAGAAAAACCACCGAGGCAAAAATCATGATGATCTTCGGATAATTCATCGCGCTTTTGACGCTATCGGTCAGCTGTTTGTCCCGGCGCAGCTGCTCCGCCAGGCGCAAGAGCGTCGTTTCTAATATGCCGCCGAGTTCGCCCGCCCGCAGCATCGACACGTACAATTCGTTAAAAACCTTGGGGTGGCGCTCGAAGGCGTCCCCGAGACCGGAACCGCCCTCCACGTCGCGGGCTATCGCCTCCAGCGCGCCGGCCATCGTCGGGTTTGAGGTCTGCTTGCTCAAGGTGGAGATCGCCCGCGTCACCGGGATGCCGGCGTTAATCATCACGCCCAGCTGGCGGCTGAACACGGAAAGATCGCCGAAAGTGACTTTCCGGGCGCTGAACAGGGCCGAACTTTTTTTCTTGGTTTTTTCTTTTGTTTCCTGCAGATCATAAGCGGTGAGACCGCCTTCCTGCAGGCGGCTCAAAGCCGCCGTTTGCGTATCGGCGCTTATCTCGCCCGTAACGACCTGCCCCTGTATATTAAACGCTTCATACCTAAATAACGCCATAATAACCTCCGTTAAAACACCGCCTGCTGTATCAGCCGCTCCAGTTCGCTCCGATCGACGGCGTTTTCCAGCGCGTCCCGCCGCGCCACCCGGCCCTGCTGCATAAGGCGGAGCAAGGCCTGATCGAGGGTCTGCATCCCAATATTTTGTCCGGTCTGAATACTGCTGTACAGTTGATGTTCCTTGCCTTCCCGGATAATGCTCCGCACGGCCGGCGTATCGATCATATACTCAATGGCCGCGACCCGGCCCTGCCCGTCCGCCGTCGGCATGAGTTTTTGCGAGATCACCGCCCGGAGCGAATTGGAGAGTTGCTGCCTTATCTGCTGGCGCTGGCCCTCGGGGAACGAGTCGATGATGCGGGAAATCGTCAGCGGCGCCGTCTGGGTATGCAAAGTGGAAAAAACGAGATGGCCGGTTTCCGCCGCGGTCACGGCGATGCCGATGCTCTCAATATCCCGCATTTCCCCGATCATAATCACGTCGGGATCATGTCTTAGCACCTGGCGCAAGGCGTTGGCAAAACTGTGGGTGTCCGTGCCAATCTCCCGCTGCCGGACGATGGAGCGTTTATGGCTGTGCAAAAACTCAATCGGGTCTTCCACCGTAACGATATTATGGGCGTAAGTCTCGTTAATCAAATTGATCATGGCCGCCAGCGTCGTGGATTTGCCGCTGCCGGTCGGCCCGGTCACAAGCACGAGACCCCGCGGCAGCGAACAGAGGCGGCGCGCGTCTTCCGGCAGACCGAGATCGTCAAATTTCGGGATGCGAAAGGGCACGGCCCGAAAAACCGCCGCCAGAGTGCCGCGCTGCCAGATAATATTGCCGCGGAAGCGGCCGCAGTCTTGAATGGCGTAGGAAAAGTCCAGTTCCCAGCTTTCGCGCAGCCGTGCCTGCTGCTCCTCTTTCAGCAGCGGCAGCAAGAGATTCTCCACATCCTGCGGTTTCAGCGGCGGCCAATCTTCTTCCTCCGTCAGAGCGCCGTTGATGCGGATGCATGGTTTCTTGGCCACGGCGATGTGCAGATCGGATCCCTTTTTCTGTACGGTGCGCCTCAGCAGTTCGTTGACATTCCACTCCATCACGCCACCTGTCAGCCGCCGATTTGAGACACGACTCGCCCGACCTCCGCCGCTTCCTCCGGCGTGCCGCGCAAATACATAATATAGCGGTAGCCGCTCTCAGACTTGGCGATATTGCTCGATATATAGAAACGCGACGGCGATATGCCCGTCATTTCACAGATCAAATCGCGGCGGATCTGCAGACGCGTATAGCCTTCCTCGTTGTCGGCAAAATCTATCACGCGCTTGACCGTCGTGGACGACTGCTTCACATCCACGATTTCCTGGATTTTGGCGATAACGGCAAAATCATCGTCGTTGCCCACGTAGAGCAGGTTCATCGAATCAGACTGCATGGCTATGCCCGAGCCAAAACCGAGGCTGGACAATATGGTGCTGAATTCCACGCCGGTCAGGTAAGAAAGGTGGATAAACTTCAAATGCTCCGGTACAGCGTCGCTGCCGCTCTGAATATTCTCCGAAGTGTCCAACAAATCCAGCACCTGTCTCACCCGCGCCAGTTCCTCCGGCAGACCCTTGACCCACAGATAACGACTCCCGCCTTCATGGTACAGGATGCTGATTGAGTTGGGTAAAAACCCGTCCTGGAGTTTTTCCGTCACCTGCTCCCCGTTCAGGTAATGCAGTCTGAAAGAGGCGATCGCTTCCTGCTCGTAAAAATAATTGGTAAAGTCGCCGCGGGTGGCGACGATGATCGTCGAACCGCTGCGCTGGTACACCACATTGGCGATCCGGGTGATATAATCCAACACCGCTGTCGGCGTGACATTCTCCAGGCGCAGGGTGACCCTCACGGAACCGCCTTTATACACGATATTTATTCCCGCGCTGATCGCCAAAGCCGAAAGCACATCCCTGATATCCACATCGCGCACGTCAATGGAGATGAGAGAGGAATCCATGGAGACAGAGGGGGCGCTCGGCACTCCCTCCCCGGCGGTGCTCGGCGGCTCTATGCCCGGGAGCTTCAGCACCTGCCCCGTATTGATGAGGCTTTTGTTCGTGATGCCGTTCAGTTCGGCCAGCTCGTCCACCCCAACGCCGTACTGCCGGGCGATGCCCTCCAGCGTATCGCCCGCCCTGACCACATATTCCGCCTCCCCCAGATCCGAGTCGGCCGCGGTCTCGGAAGCTCCGGCCGGAAGCGGGGCCAAGGCCAGGCTCAAAAATATAAAAACTATCAGTCCTCCGGCCATACCCTTGCGCCATTTCGCGACAAACAACTTATACCCTCCCCTTCCTTATTTTTCTATTTTATTATATCTGTTAAATCCGGTTTATCCATATACAAGACTCTGGTTACCGCCCCGTTTTTCAGCGTTACGCTATCCGCCGTCAGCGAAGCGATCTGCCAGGCGGATTTGCCGACGAAGTCGCCCGTCCTCACTATGTAGGAGGTGTCGCCTCCCCTCAGCATAGCCACGCCGGAACCATCGCCGCTCAAGAGGGCGCCGACGAAGGTAATATTTGTTAATTCGGCGTCGGCAAACGGATCTTTCGTGGGATAAAGCCTGTTACCCGACTCGTCAATCAGTTCGCCCTCAGTCCCTTCTCCGGCCGTTCCCTCTCCATCCTCCCCGTCAAAGGCGGGGGCGTCGTCCTCCCGTTCCGTCTGAGGCAGGATTTCCACGAGGTTTTCATTGCCGGAGGCGGCCAGGACGGGAATCGCTTCTTTTTCCGGCGGCGATTCCGGCCGCGGCGCCATATTAACTAAAAGAACAACCGTCAAAACGGAAACCACCGCCAACGGCAACAGAATGCGCCACATCCTGTGCCGGCGAAAAAAATCTGTCAACGAATCAGTTTTCCCGCGCCTCTTGGGTTGACCAAGGGCCATACGCGCTCCTCCTTCCCTGCCGTCCCCTGTCCGGGACGGGCCATGCTCTGATTTTAACACTAACCACTTTCGTTTGTCTATAGTTTTTTTGTAAAAAAGATATTTTTTTATCCTATTTATGTGATTTCCGCCAAAAATCTTCCCAACCTTGCCATTCCCTCTCGGATTACCCCATCCGCGACAGCGTAGGAAACCCGGATATATCCGGGAGCAAAAAATGCGCCGCCCGGCACGACGGCCACTAATTCCGCCTCCAGCAGGGACGCGCAAAATTCAATATCATCTTTTAATAATTGTCCTTTATATGACTTGCCGAGGCAATTTTTGATATTTACGAAAACATAGAAAGCTCCCTGCGGTTCCGGGAAACTGATATGCGGCATAGCGGCCAGCAGCCCGCAGATGAGGGCGCGACGGGCCTGGAACGCTTCCCGCATTTTTTGGCTCTCGCCCCCGCCCTCGCGCATGGCGCCCAGCGCCGCCCACTGGGCGATCGACGTCGCTCCGGACGTAAAATGACTCTGCAAAGCGTTGATCTTATTCATTACCTCCTGCGGGCCGAAGGCGTAGCCGATGCGCCAGCCAGTCATGGCATGGGATTTGCTCACGCCGTTGATCGTAATGACGCGCTCCGCCAATTCCGGCATGAGCTGCAGGGGGTGAAAATGCCGATTGTCGCCATAGACCAGTTGTTCATATATTTCATCCCATATAAGCCATAAATCATGTTTAACCGCCAGCGCGCCAATTTTTTTTAAGGTATCCGCGTCGTACATTACCCCGGTCGGATTGGAGGGCGAGTTGAGCAATATCGCCGCTGTCCGCGGTGTAATCGCTTGTTCCACTTCCCGGATCGCGGGGATAAAATTCGTTTTTTCCGTATCGACGATAACGATTTTGCCGTCCGCGAGCCGCACTTGCTCGATATAGCTGACCCAGGTCGGTGCGAGGAGAATTACCTCGTCCCCCGGATCGACAATGGCCGCCAGCGCTTCATATATCATCGGCTTCGCGCCGCAGCCCACGACGATCTGGGCCGGCGCGATCGTCAGGCCGAAACGCTCCCGATAATAATCGCTTATGGCTTGGCGCAATTCCGGGATGCCCGGCGTGGGCGGATAATGCGTCCGTCCTTCCTCCATGGCCCGGCGCGCGTAGGCGAATGCCGCCGGCGGTGAAATAAAATCCGGCTCGCCGGCGCCGAAAGAGATAACGTCTTTGCCCAGCGCGCTTAATTCCTTGGCCTTAGCGTCCACCGCCAGCGTGGCTGACGGTTGGATCGCCATGATCCTTCGAGAGAGTTTCATCGACTTTCCTTAATCCTCCGCAAAATAATATATTCAGGCTTCGGCCAACGCTTGGGCCAGAATGTCCAGCGCCGCCGCCAGCTCCGTTTCCGACACGGTCAGCGGCGGTAAAAAACGCAGCGTTTCGCCGCCGATGCAATTCAGGAGCAGCCCTCGCCGGCGGCAGGATTCCGTAACCCGCGCCCCGCGTTCCCCGACCGGCAGGCCGAGCATAAAACCAAGTCCCCGCACTTCTCCGTCGATCCCGGCCGCCCGGGCCAGTTTGCCCAGTTCGGCGGCGAACCAGGCGCTTTTGGCCCGCACCGCAGGCAAAAAACCTTCCTCCGTCATGATCTCCACCACCCGGTTCGCGACGGCCGCAGCCAGAAGATTGCCGCCGAAGGTCGAAGCATGATCTCCGGGGGCAAAGGTTTCCGCCGCCGACCCGCCCGCCAGCAGGGCGCCGACGGGGATGCCGTTAGCCAGAGCCTTGGCCAGCGTCATGACATCGGGGGTTACGCCATATGTCTCATGCGCAAACAAGTACCCGCTTCTGCCCATACCGGTCTGTATTTCGTCAAAGACCAGCAAAATTCCTTTTTTCGTGCAAATATTTCTCGCGGCAAGCATAAATTCCTTGCTCAACGGGAACACGCCGCCCTCGCCCAGCACCGGTTCCAGAAAAAAGGCCGCCGTGTTTTCGTCCAATATTTCTTCCAGGGCGGCGACGTCGTCACGTTCCGCATAGGCGAAATCGGCGGGCAAAGGCTCGAAGCCCCGACGGTATTTTTCCTGGCCGGTGGCGGTCAGCGCGGCCAGCGTCCGCCCGTGAAACGACCCGCGCAGGCTGATTATTTTCGTTTTATGGCTGCCGTAATGCTGTTTGGCGTGTTTGCGCGCCAGTTTGATCGCGCCCTCGTTCGCTTCCGCCCCGCTGTTGCAAAAAAACGCCCTCTCGGCGAAGGAGTGTTCCGTCAGGGCCCGGGCCAGCCGCACCTGCGGCTCATTCCAATATAAATTGGATGAATGAAGCATCAGGCCGGCCTGTTCCCGGATCACCCGGACGAGCTCCGGGTGCGCGTGTCCGAGCGATGTGACGGCCAGCCCCGTGACAAAATCCAAGTAACGCTTGCCGTCCGTATCCCAGACCCAGGAACCTTCCCCCCGGCAAAGCGCCAGGGGCAGACGGGCGTTCGTGCGCATCAGGCATTGTTCGCCCGTCTCCATCAGTGTTGCGATATCCAATTTTTCCCTTCTCCCCTCAGCCGATCATCGTGCCGACGCCGCCGGCGGTAAAAAGTTCCAGCAATATGGCGTGCGGTTCCCGCCCGTCGATAATTTGTACGCCGCCCACCCCCAGGTTCAGGGCGTTCAGGGCACATTCCGCCTTGGGAATCATGCCGCCCTGCAGCGTGCCGTCCGCGATCAGAGCCGGGATGTCGCCGCGGCTGATAAACGGCAGCAGCGTGTCCGCATCGCTGACGTCACGCATGATCCCGCGCACGTCGGTCAAAAGGAGCAGCTTGTCCGCGTTCAGGGCCCCGGCGATGCAGCCGGCCGCCGTGTCGGCGTTGACATTGTACGCCTCATGCCCTTCGCCGCCGGCCAAAGGCGATATGACCGGGATATAGCCCTCCGCGAGCAAAGAGTGAATGATCGCCGGGTTGACCTGTTTGATTTCGCCGACAAAACCGAGATCGACGTCTGTCATTTGTATTTTTTCCGCTACGAGCAGACGGGCGTCGTGCCCGGAAAGACCGACGGCCCGGCCGCCGCGTCCGTTCAAAAGCGATACGATCTCCGTGTTCAGTTTGCCGACCAGCACCATGGAGGTTATTTCCATGGTTTCGGCGTCCGTTACGCGCAGTCCGTGAGCAAACGCGCTCTCTTTGCCGACCCGTTTCAGCATGGCGCTGATTTCCGGGCCGCCGCCGTGTACAACCACCGGCTTTAAGCCGACTGATTGGAGGAGCAAGATGTCGAGAATGACTTTTTCTTTCAGCGCCGGCTCGATCATGGCGTGGCCGCCGTACTTGATCACAATCACGGCGCCGGCGAATTTTTGGATATAGGGCAGCGCTTCCGCCAGAATGTTCGCCCGCTCCCTGTCGCTGACCGTCGGCATATTACCCCTTTCTTACGACCTGTAGGCGGCGTTGATATCCACATACCCGGGCGTCAGGTCGCAGCCCCAGGCCACGGCTTCTGCCTCGCCGTCCGCGAGAGAAATATCTATAACGATTTCCGCCGAGCTGAGGCGCGCTTTCGCCTCCGCCTCGGCGAAGGGCAGGCCCCGCCCCGCCGCCGCCACGGCCAGCCCGTTCAGGCTGAGGGCAAATCCATCCGGGTTGAAATCGGCGCCGGCATAACCGGCGGCGGCGATAATCCGGCCCCAATTGGCGTCTTCCCCGTACATGGCGGTCTTCACCAGGCTGGAACCGCAGACGGCGCGGGCAATGCGGCGGGCGTCCACCCGGGAGGCCGCGCCGCGCACCCGCGTCTCCAGCAGTTTAGTCGCGCCTTCGCCGTCCCGGGCGATCGCCCGGGCCATCGCGACGCAAGCCGCGTTCAGCAGGCGGCGGAATCTATCTTCTGCCCCGGCGGCCGGGCGGACGCCGGAGCGGCCGTTGGCCAGCATAATAACCATGTCGTTCGTGCTGGTGTCTCCGTCCACCGTCGCCATGTTAAAGCTGTCGTCCACAGCCGCCCGCAGCATATCCTGCATCAGCGGCGGCGGCAGATCGGCGTCGGTCGTGATGAAGCCAAGCATGGTGCCCATATTCGGGTGAATCATCCCCGAACCCTTGGCCATAATACCCAGCCGCACCGGCCCGGCCGGGCCGGCCATTTCCCAAGCCTGCTCCTTGACCGCCAGGTCCGTGGTCATGATCGCCAGCGCCGCCGTGCGCGCCGCCTCCGCCTTCCGGGCCGCGAGGCCCGCCTCCCCCGCTCCGGCGCGCAGAGTCCCGATCGCCGCCGCCGCCGCCGCGATGCCGGCGCACACTCTCTCCAGCGGCAACGGCTGCCCGATCACGCCGGTCGAAGCCGCGAGAACATCCGTTTCCGGCAGTTCCAGCGCCCGGGCCGCCGCCTGAGCCATTGCCCGGGCGTCCCGCTCGCCCCGCTCTCCCATACAGGCGTTGGCGTTGCCGCTATTGACGACCACGGCCCGGGCCGCGCCGTCCGCGAGGTGGGCCGCAGTCAGGGCCAGCGGGTGGGCCCGCACCGCGTTGCGCGTGTAAACCGCCGCGCCCGCCGCCGGACAATCGGAATACAATAACGCGACGTCGTAGCCGCCGGCGGCTTTGAGCCCGGCCTGCGCTCCCGCGGCCCAAAAACCGGCCGGTGCGGCGACGCCGCCTTCAATTTCCCGCATAATGCCTCCCGATATTGTTCCTTAGGGCCACAGCCCGGCCTGCTCCAGGCCCAGCCGCTCCGGCCGGCCCAGCATGAGGTTCATATTTTGCACCGCCTGCCCCGCCGCGCCGCGCACCAGGTTATCGATGGCGGCGGCGATAACGACGCGCCCCGTGCGTTCATCCAGCCTAAGCTGCAAAAAAACATAATTGCTCGCGGCGGCGAATTTGGTCTGCGGCCACACCCCCGGCGGCAGCGGCAGAACAAAACTTTCATCCGCGTAAGCTTCTTCCCAAGAGCGGCGCAGATCCGCTTCGCTGACGCCCGGCGCCGGCCGGGCGTAAATCGTCGCCAGGATGCCCCGCGTTATCGGCAGCAAATGCGGAGTGAAACTGACCCGCAGGGCTTGGCCCGCCGCCAGGCTCAATTCCTGCTCTATCTCCGGCGTGTGCCGATGGACGCCCACGCCGTAGGGTTTGTAATTTTCGTTTATTTCCGAGAAAAGATAGTCCGCCGCCACTGTCCGGCCCGCTCCGGAAACGCCGGAAGCGGCGTCGATGATGAGCGAGGACGCCTCGAGCAAGCCGGCTTGGAGCAAGGGGCGCAAGGCTAAGAGCGCCGCCGTCGGGTAGCAGCCCGGATTGGCGACGAGCCGGGCGGCGCTGATATCAGCCCGGTAAAACTCCGGCAGACCGTAAACGGCTTCCTCGAGCAGATCCGGCGCCGGATGGCGCAGACCGTACCAGGCTTCATACTCCGCCGCATCGCGCAGACGGAAGTCCGCGCTGAGGTCTATGACCTTAATGCCGGCGGCCAAAAAACGGCCGGCGCGGGCGGCGGTCGTCCCGGAGGGCAGGGCGCAGAACAGAATATCCACCGCCGGCGTTTCTTCCGCCCGCAATGTTGGCCATTGCCCGGGCAAGCCGGGATAAATCTCCCGGATGTCGGCGCCGACGTGAGCGGCAGAACCCAGAAAAACCGTTTCCGCCTCCGGGTGCCCGCGCAGCAGCCGCAAAAGTTCATGTCCCGTATATCCGGTCGCTCCCATTACCCCGACTCTCATATTTCCACATCCCGTCCGATTGGCGCTCGTCCTCTCATTCTTTGGGAATTTCGCGGACAAAGGTCAAATCCTGCATGACCTGGTCGTCGAGAACACTCGGCCCTCCGAGGATGATGCACTTGCTCAGATGCATCCGCAGATTGCCCTCGAACTGGCCAAACTCCATCGCCGGCACATGGTATTTATTGGCAAAAGCGATGGGGGCCCCCGTCCGCCCCGCCAGCGAGGAGACGGAGAGGGCGTCCACGAGCGAGTCTCCGTTGGCCACAAAAACATAATCATAATCAAAATTAAACGTGCGCAGGACTTCCCAGTTGCGGTCGTAAATAGTCTTTTCGAACTCGGCGATGCGCACAACCACGCCGCCCGGTATTTTGGCGGCGTCGACGCCGGCCACGGTTCGCTCGTCGCCCAGCAGGTAGATGCGGGAACCGATAAGCTGAGACATATCGACAGCGCCGTTTCTGTCCGCCAAAACCACGCGGTAGGAATTTTTCCCGGCAAAGGAGGATATCATCAGCGCGTCGGCCACGGAATTATAGCCGACGACAAAGGCGCCTTCCGGCGCGGACATCCTCGCGTTGAGCAACCGGGACGTTTCCCAGCGGTCACGCCCCCTGATGACTTCGACATAAACCCCCGCCATGCCGCGCAGTTCGGCAATCAGGCCGTCCGATAAACCACCGACGGCGTAAACCGTGTGCGTGCCCCAATTCTGTAGTTCCATCCTGACGCGGGGATCGAGTTTGTTTTTATCCGTCAGCAGGATCGGAGCGTCAAACTGCGTCGCCAGGGGCGCCACCGCCACGGAATCAATCAGGTTTTCCTGATTGGCCGGGACGATTACCACCCGAAAAGCGCCTTCTTTTTCCCAGCCGTAACGGGCCACTTCAATCGCCGTGGCGATGCGGTCGGCGCCCTCAAGGCGCAGCGGTCTGTAGACTACGGTGTCGTAAGCCGAGGCCGGCAGGGCCAGGGCCAGCAGGCAAAAAAGCGTGAGGGCGGCGGCTGGAATACCCGCTTTTCCTTTTTTCATACTGTCAACTCCTTTCTTCAATTATCATACGGAATAATTTTTTCCATGGGAGCATCCTTCCCCTGCTCACGGCTTGATTTTGATATAGACGCCGTTTTGCACTTTTTTGGTCACCAAGTAATCCAATGACTGCACAAACATCGACAATTTGGAAAAATTGAAGTTGCGGACGTCAAAGTCCGGGTAACGCTTGACCAGCCGATTGCCCAACTCGCTGATATTGAGCCAGCCGTTGTCGTCGGAGCTTTCCCCGACGATAGCGAGGATGGCCGCTTTAATCGTGCGTTTGTCCGCCGCTGATTTATCCGCCTTGGCCGCGCCCGCCTCCACCTTCGGTCGCAGCGCCCCGCCTTCGGTCGTTTTTTCCTCCGGATCCGTTTTCGCTGATTCTGCGGCCAGAATATCCAAATACTTAAAACGGTTGCAGGCGGAAATGAACGAGTTCGGGGTTTTTTTCTCCCCCATGCCGATGACAATCATGCCGCCCTCGCGCAGCCGCGCGGCCAGCCGGGTAAAATCGCTGTCCGAGGACACTATGCAGAACCCGTTGACCTGGCCGGAATAAAAAATATCCATCGCGTCGATGATCATGGCCGAATCCGTGGCGTTTTTGCCGCTCGTGTAGGCGAATTGCTGGAACGGCAGGATGGAATTGTTGAGCAGCGCCGTTTTCCAGGGGTTCAGATTCGGCGTGGTCCAGTCGCCGTAAATACGCTTGTAGGTGGCCAGACCCTCGTTTGATATTTCGTCTAAAATAAATTTAATATAGCGCTCGGAAATATTATCCGCGTCAATCAGTACGGCAAATTTCTTTTCGTCTTCCAAGGAAACACCTCGCTTCCTTAATTCTCAGCTGGGCCAAATAAAAACGCGCAGTTTATTGGCCCCCGGGCTCCGGGGCAAACACATGGCCCCGCGCTATGGTCTGTTCCCGCTCCGGACCCACGGCGAGCAGCGTCACCGGCGCCCCCGCTAATTCCTCCACCCTGCGGACATAGGCCCGGGCCGTGGCCGGTAGGCGGTCAAAATCCCGGATCCCGCTCACGTCCTCGTCCCAGCCGGCCAGTTCTTCATACACAGGGGTAATTTGGCTCAAGACCCGCGCGCTTTGGGGAAATTCCGTCAGTATGGTGCCGTCCGGCAGACGGTAGCCCGTGCATATTTTTAAAGGGCCAAACCCGGTCAGCACATCCAGTTTCATGAGAGCCAGGTGCGATAAACCGCTGATTCTGACCGCGTAGCGCGCCACGACCGCGTCCAGCCAGCCGCAGCGCCTGGCCCGGCCGGTGGTGGTGCCGTATTCACCGCCGCGCTGCCGGAGCAGATCCCCTTTTTCCCCCGCCAGCTCCGTCGGAAACGGCCCGGAGCCGACCCGCGTCGTATAGGCTTTCAGCACGCCGACCACCGAGTCGATGCAGAGCGGCCCGACGCCGGCCCCCGTGCAGGCGCCGCCGGCTACGGGATTGGAGGAAGTGACAAAGGGGTAGGTGCCGTGATCGAGATCGAGCATGATCCCCTGCGCTCCCTCGAACAAAACGCGCTCCCCGCGCGCCAGCCTTTCATTAACCAGCAGCGCCGTGTCCGTGACAGAGGGCGCCAGCCGCGCGCCGTACTCCAAGTATTCCCGGCGGATGGCCTCCGCCGGCAATGGATCATGTCCGTAAATTTTCGTCAGCAGGGCGTTTTTCTCCGCCAGGTTCTCGTCGAGCTTCGCGCTCAACAGATCCGGTTCGAGCAAATCCTGCACCCGGATCCCCGAGCGGTTGATTTTATCACGGTAAGCCGGCCCGATGCCGCGGCCCGTCGTGCCGATCCTGGCCGCGCCGCGCGCGTTTTCCTCCAATTCGTCCAGCAGGCGGTGGTACGGCATAATCACGTGCGCGTTCGTGCTGACGCGCAAGTTCGCGGCGCTGACGCCTCTTAGCCGCAGAGAGGCGAGTTCCGCGAGCAGTACCGCCGGATCCAGGACGACGCCGCCCGCGATCAGGCACAGTTTTTCCGGGTAAAAAATACCCGAGGGCACCAGGTGCAGTTTATAGACCTCCGGCCCCAGGACTATGGTATGCCCGGCATTGCTGCCCCCCTGATAACGAACGACGACCTGAGATTTTTCCGCCAAAAAATCCGTTATTTTTCCCTTGCCTTCATCTCCCCATTGCGCTCCGATTAACACTACCGCCGGCATGATTTTTACCCCCATTTTGTCATGATCTGCGCCACACACACTAAAGCGGACCAACGCCCACAACTGAGACTGGCCGCTTCTTTGCGGTTTCGCGTCCGTAAGGGACTGCCCTCAAATAACTTGTGCAGTTGACGCAGCAATTTTGTGCTCTGGCAAGGCGCCAGGTTCCGCTAGTTCCCAAGTCACTATAACAGAAAATCCGCCCTTTTTCAACATAAATTATCTCGGCGCGCGGAGGACATGGCGGAAAAGGCTTTTCGGAAGTTTTGCGGCCTCAATCCAAAGTCTGCTTTTTTGTGCGCTATTTATTTTTATTTGTATCGGCTACCATTGTATCGACTTCCCGCGCAACGCGGTTGCTTTCGTTGTTGTAGGTTGCAAGCCGGTACACGGTCAGAATGAGATACCAGGCGGCGACAAGCAGCCGCCATACAATGATAACCCCGCCAATCAGACCACCAATGATGAAGTTAAGCGCCCATATGCCCGCAGTACCGCCAATATCAAAATTACGCGGGATAAGCCACAGGCGCAAACGCCAAATGCCGAACGGAATACCGCTAATAAGCCAAACCATCATGTAATCAGTTACGCCGTCCTTTGTGAAACTTGGCTTGCACATGGTAAAGAGTAGCGCGGCGAGTGCTACCGGCAACACGGTTTTTTTGAAAAAGTCTTTTATTATATCCTTGCGTGTCATTCACTTTCACCCCCTGCAAACAGGACGACAGTTTTTGTATTATGGCATATATCGCATAGCTTTATTTATTATATCGGACGCAAAAGCAAAAATCAATTGGATGTGGTTAGAAATTACCTTATATTTCAATATCTTTTTCCCGAACTTTGTCCGGGTCTGATTTCAAAATACTATCCACGTCAAAGGGTAAATCCGGCGAACACTTTTGCCCTAACCCGCCCTATGGGTACAAAAAAGACCCCGATGATAAAAATAAAAAGCATTTGTTGGTTCCAGGACTAAATGGGGACGGCAGACTGTGTGAGAAAGGGAGTCGTAGGGGCGCCCATTTGGCGCCCGCCCAACAAAATGGGGCCGTCAGACTGTGTGGAAAAAGCATTGGCAGCAACCCCCGG
>JAISWK010000005.1 GCA_031270805.1 Gracilibacteraceae bacterium | reverse complement strand
GACATCAGTACTGTGGAACTAACCCTGCGCCGCGCCGCCATGAATGATGCCGCCAGAGCCTTGGGCGATATTCTGTCCGCCATCCCTGAAACGGCGCCGGCATGTCCGCGCTGCGATGGCCCCATGAGACTTCTCGCGCGCAGAGCAAAGGACATCGTGGGCTTAGTTGGCGTTACAAAATTCAGTCGGGGCTACTACGAATGTCGGCGATGCGGCGCACACACCATTCCGAAGGACGAAGTCGTGGGAGTGTCAAGAACATCCTTCATGCCGAGCGTGAGAGCGGCCGTGGCCACCCTGGCCAGCGAGGCTCCTTTCGAGTGGGCAAGCAGGGTGCTGGACGAGCTCACAGACGTACACATTTCCGGCAAAGAAGTCCAGCGGATTGCTGAAAATGCCGGCTTCTGCATCGAAAATGGATTTCAGTCGGTGAGAAATGCCATTTTGGGCGGTGAGGATCCGCCTGGCAACGAGACCGCAAAAAAAGTGGAGGTCATGACGATTGAGATGGACGGCACCGGCGTGCCGATGGTAAGACGGGATATCGCTGGTCGCAAAGGAAAACAGAAAGACGGGTCAAGCAAAACCCGCGAAGCGAAAATCGGTTGCGTGTTCACGCAGTCGGCGATCGACTTCGGCTCGAAACCCGTGCGCGACTCCGGCAGCACGAGTTATTTCGGTTTCATAGAAGACTGCCATGATTTTGGAGAACGGGCATATGCGAACGCGGTCATGAGAGGGATAAATGCGGCCAGGCAGGTGGTCATTATCGGTGATGGTGCAAAATGGATATGGAGCATCGCCGACGAGCAGTTTCCGCAGGCAACCCAGATCCTCGATCTTTACCATGCCAAGGAACACGTCAATGACATCGCTAAGTTGTTACGCCCGGCTTGCCACAAGTGTCTTGCAGACAGGTGGTGCGCTTTGTTGGAGGACGGAGGGGCTGAGATTTTGGCAAAGCAGATTCGCGGATTTCCGGCAACCGGGGGTGTTTCGGAGCAGGCCGAGACTGCTGCTGGCTATTTCAAAGAAAACGCTGCAAGAATGCGTTATCCGGAGTATAAGGCAAAAGGATACTTCGTCGGCTCGGGTGTTGTGGAAGCAGCTTGCAAGAGTATTGTCGGGCAACGCTTCAAACAGTCTGGGATGTTCTGGTCGCTGGACGGGGCTAATGCCATGCTGGCCTTAAGATGTGACGATCTTTCGCAAGGGGCGAGCGTGAGGTATGCAATAGCCGCATAAATGCCGTGGTGGCGATTATACTGGGTCGCGCCCAGTTTCATTTGGGGGCGTGATTGGTGTTACATACGGAAGAGAACTGGCAACGGCAGTTGAGTGCGCTATACGGTTAACGCAACAGTGGAAAGTATCATCATACTATATGCTACTTACTTATTTGTCATGCACCCTCAAAACTACAATTATATCCATAATTATGTCTCATGGACGGAACAATCTGTTCAATAATAACTTACCCTTCCGTAGCGCCAATAAAAAACAAGTTGTTTAGCACGCAGGCCACCCCTACGGGTTCGGGCGTGCTGTCCAAGTCTGGATTGTACTCCGAGCGAGTTCGCCTTGCGGCTCTCGAATAATGCGGGCTTTTGATCCTGGGACTGGGACTGGGGCTGGGACTGGGACTGGGGCTGGTTTTGCCGCTGGCCTGCGGCGGTGGTTCCACCCGATAGCGTGCTTGAGGCGGTACTGGCGGCTACCGCAGCAGCAGGGCGGCGCTGAACTGAGCAAAAATGCAGAATTTGTGCAGAAAAATCGGTTGAGAGGAGCGTTTTCGGGTGTTTTTGCTGGAAAAAGTTGGGAAATAGGCCTTAAAACTAGTCCGTGAACTATATTTCCAGCGTTGCAAGAACACAAATCTTGCATTTTTGCTCAGTTCGCGAGATGAATCCTTATGCGAATCCCGACCCGGTGCAGCAGCCGACGGAGAGCTAAACATATCTCCAAAATGTAACCTCTTGGGTTGCACGACTGCGCAGCATACGCGTCGCAGTTCGGCTCAGGCGGCATAGGAGACTCCATTCGGCCTCGCCGAATGGTTAGTCGAACTTGTGCAGGAACCTAGCCGCTGTTCCCGGCAACCCCCCGAGAGGAATGTTCATGCGGGTTACTGCGGCTTGGTTCCTACCTCGGAGACTCGCCGGGAGCCTGTTGCACGTGACTTACCAGCGGCTCGGAGACTCGCCGGGTAAGTCTTCAGTTGCGAGCGAAGCCCACTTTGAGGGCAACAAAAAAGAGTCTGACATTTTAACCTGAGTTTCCTACGCATGAAAGCAAAAACGGCTGTACTGCTTGATGGCAGTGGGTTGTGGATCCGCAGGCTGTATAGTATAACCCGTAATTCCCACCATATTTTGCACCACACACCCTCCAGTTATGTGCGCCGGCCGGATCCGGCCGGAATAAGCACCGGTAATATCGTAGACGTCAGCACTTCGGAAACGACCATTCGCTTTCTGAAAAAATATTCGTGTCTGTCCAGTGGTATTGCGGCCGTATGGAAAAGTGATGAGGATTTTTATATCCCGGAATATCCTTTCTATAAATAAAGTAATATCCATCTGCCAGTCCACTATGGTTTCGCCGTCGACGCGTACCGCCATGGAAGTCCAGCCGAACACTTGACGCTTGTCGTCGTCGCTCTTTACGACGGAGAATGCGCGGGTGTCGCCGCTTTTGGTAATCGTCTGTGTGAATGTCTTTGCCCCCATCGGTCGTCCTCCTTTCCTGTACGCGGGCATGAAAAAACCGCCGCCCTTTCGGGTGACGATTGGTGTCTGTTTGCGTGTTGTTGTGTATGGTTAGGCGGGGCTTTGGTCATTGAACCATTGGTTGAGTTCCTCCGTGGAGTTCACTTCCTGCCCTATCTTCGCCCCGCCTATTATGAGCCTGTGAAAGTCCTTGCGAAAATTCGCAAGCGTTACCAGCGTGAATGTCCACTCCCCCGGCGCGTAGCCTGTGGAGTTGAACTTGAAGCCTTCGTCGGTTTCTTTCGTGACCATTCCGTCTATCATGTGTCCTCGTTCGGGCGGCACGACGTAGCATACCCCGTTGAAATAGTCGCGGATTTCAACTTGGATTGCTACTTCCTTGTAGTCTTTTTCGTCCGCTTTCTTTATCGCGTAGATTGCGCCTTTGTCCATCGTCGCCCCTCCCTTCGTTAGAATGACGGCGTGTCGTCGCCGTGCTCAGCAAGCCCATGTATGCCGCGTCTGCTGTCTTGCCCCACCTGCATTGTCTTTCTTAGCGATGACACGTCGCCGACAGAGTCGGGCAGCCGCCTGTAGTACGGGCAGCCCACTCTCTTGGCCGAACAGCATTCCGAGGTTGATCTGCGGACGCTCGTTTTGCTTCGAGTAAGAGCTGACGCTCGTCAGGCCGTAGTAAAGGCAATCCTTCCCGGCAACTTTCTTCATCCACTTGCTTATATCCCCACGCCTAAAGGAGGGGGCTTTACGGCACATCAGGTAAGTGGACGGTGCGTGATTAAAGTAAAGTGATGATTTATGAAAGACGGTGATTGGCAATGCTGTATCTGTCGGGAATACACGCTCTCAATTTACCGTGCGCTTTGGCTACTTGCGGTGATTGGCATCTGCCCGGATTGCAATGGATAAATCTCACATTTCTGGAAAGTGAACAGAGTGTCTACAAGGATTATGGAATTAAGCGCGGTAAAATAATACCAGAAAACGCAGGAACCTGGAAATAATATGCTCTTTTCTCAAGTACCTGAACAGTAAAACGGATGCCTTTATCCTGAAAGACGGTACTGCGCTTGTGACATGTTATGGTTTAGACAGATTTTCGGAAGATATTGATTTGGATGGAACAACAGACAAATCTATTGGGGAATATATTGCGGAATATTGCGCCCAAGAGGGGTATTTTTACCGAACGGCGAAGGATACCGAAACCGTTAAGAGATATTTGGTGAATTACGGGAACCAAGAAAAGCCGCTGAAAGTGAAGACATCTTTTAGAAGAAAAATCATTGGCCCGGAGGAAAAAACGGAAATAAACGGGATAGCGGTGTACACAATTGAGACCATTTGCGCGATGAAAGCTATGGCCTATTCCGGCCGGGACAGGATAAGAGATTTGTACGATCTGTCCTTTATTTGTGACCGCTATTGGGACTCTTTGCCGAATGCGCTTATATTGGCTGTCCGCAATGCTGTTGCCCACAAGGGTATTGAGCATTTTGATTATATTGTCCGGGACCAAAGCGATGAATTGATTGACAGCGATAAACTGGCCGATAGTTTTTTGAACATGTACGACAAACTCGGCCTTTTGCGCGGGCTTGATGATGATGTTCGGCAAGGCAAAAATAATGACCGCGCTGAAAAATGATAACGGTTGACAGGACGGTGGGATAGTCGTACCATGTATGTGCGTCTGAGACCTACAAATTATAAGCAAGGGCAAACGGAATAGGAAGTATCCATGGCTGACATTGAACTCGCGCTGGACGTCGGCGCCCCAGAGGTCGGCTCTGCGCCGGTTGGCGCCGCAAAAACCGCGGACTTGGCTGTTATCGAACAGCAGGCCTCGAAACTGACGCCGGAGGAACGGCAAAAAATCGACGATTTCGCGGCCAAGATCAACATACATGACACCACGGTAATCGCCCGTTACGGAGAATCCGCCCAGACCAAATCCGCTCAGTTCTCTGAGTCCGCTCTTCATGGCGTCAGAGGCAAAGATTTGGACGCAGTCGGCGATATGATCACGAGTCTCGTCGTTCAAATCAAAGGCTTCAAACCTGAGGATGAGAAAAAAGGATTGTTGCGTCTATTTCAGAAAGGCAAGAACCATCTGGAGGAGCTGCGCGCCCAGTACACTGACGTCAGCAAGAACATTGACCGGATCAGCGATACGCTAAAGGGCCATCGCATCACGCTGCTCGCCGATGTGACTGTGCTGGACAAGCTTTTTGAAAGCAATCTGCAATATTTCAAAGAGCTCACCATGTACATTCTGGCCGGCAAACAAAAACTGGCCGCCGTGGAAAACGGCGAGTTGCAGGAGTTGCAGCGCGCCGCGGCCGAAAGCGGCTTGCAAGAGGATGCCCAGCGGGTCAACGATCTGGCTGAACAGTGCAACAGATTTGAGAAGCGTATATACGACCTCGAACTCACCCGCACGATCTGCATCCAGATGGCGCCGCAAATTCGCATGGTACAAAACACGAATGTCATCATGGCTGACAAAATCCAGACAAGCATCGCCAACACAATCCCGCTGTGGAAAAACCAGATCCTGTTGGCTTTGGGCCTGGAACACAGCAAACGCGCCATTAAGGCGCAGCGGCAAGTCAGCGACATTACAAACCAGCTGCTGCGCGAGAATGCCGACAAGCTGAAAATGAACACCATCGAGGCTGCCCGTGAATCTGAACGCGGCATCGTAGATATCGAAACCCTTGTTCATACAAACGAGAGCATTGTCACGACGCTTGATGAAGTTCTGCTCATTCAGCAGGAGGGAAAACAACGCCGCCGCGAGGCTGAACAGCAGCTGGCTGACATCGAAAACCAGCTCAAAGCCCGACTCCTGGCTGTGCGCAATCCGGCGTTATGAGAGCAGGCCAATTATAAAACGAGGGGGCCTATGATGAAAAAAATCGGTCTCGGCCTGATAATTCTCGGTGCGGTCTTGATGGTGCTGACCAGCGTGGCCAAATCCACGATTATCATCCAGATGGGGATTCGGGCTTTTTCTGCTCTTGCTGTTTTTCCATTCTTGTCCATTGGCGCCGGAATTATCGCCTTGGCTGTCGGTTTTGTCCCGGCTATCAAGGCGCGGCTGGCAGCCCGGGCCAAGAGCCGGCGGGAAGCAGTGGAAAAGAGAGTCGAATCCAGGCCCACGCTGTCTTATTCCGCCGGCGCCTACGACCCGACCGACATCAGACGGCGGCTGAGGCGGTTGGGGGAACAAAGGCCGGATCTTGCAGGAGTGCTTGCAAGATGCGAGGCGCAAATGGACGCCATGGACAGACGCCAGGCCAAACTCAAGGATTTATTGGATCTCAATGAGGCGGAATACCTGCGCGCAACAGAAGGGCTTCTCGACGAAGTGGAACAGTTTATCTGCAAAAATTTTCGCAAAATCATCAACCGCGGCATCGTATCTGATCTGGAGGACGACGATGTCTTTGCCCGAGATGAAAAATACTCCACAGATCTGGAGCTCATTGAAGCGGTGTTAGTCGGTAATCAAACCGAGTTGGACAATACTAAAAAATTTTTGGCAGACCTCGCTGACCTTGTCAGTGAGCAGAATGACAATAGTGAAACTACCTTGCAAGCGTGGATGCAAGTCATCCGTGACTCGCTCAAAAAGGAGGAAATTTAGTTTGTGCAAAAGGAAAAAACTCGCCTTGCCGGCGATGCTGCTTCTGTTTGCCGCCCTGGTCGGCTGCAACGTGAGCAGTACCAATACAGACCGCGAAAATGCTCTCAGTTATGACAATGCCGTGCAGGAATTGGAAATTTTTGTCAAGGATATTGCTCCGGAAAGCATCTCGGCCCCGCTCGATATCAATATAGCGGAACCCGATGCCGCCAGCGTCTTGGCGGATATTGACACATTCCCGATTATGGTGGCGGGAAGTGGGCAGATCGACATTGAGATTGCGGCCGCCACCGAGATGAGCGCCGCAGCGCCGGATGACTGGATGAACGTCATAGCCGAAAGATTCAACGGGGAAAACCGCACCATAGGGGGCAAGACTGTCAGTGTGTCTATACGCAAGATCACTTCCGGCGAAGTTGTCACCTATATGACGGACGGCGGCTATAGACCCGATCTCTATGCTCCTTCCAATTATGCTTGGGGCGAAATGCTCAAAGCGCACGGCTTTAACGTCATCACGCTGGCTGATCGCCTTCTGGGCAATACCGCCGGCATATTGATGGAGAAAAAAACGCATGAGACATTTACCGCTAAATACGGAGACGTCACTGTGGACAAAGTGCTGGAGGCCAGTTTGGCCGGTGATCTGACCTTTGCCTACACCAATCCGTTCACAAGCAGCACCGGACTGAATATTTTTACAGCCATGCTGCACGCGTTCGACCCGGACAACCCGCTCTCCGCCGCGGCGTCAGAAAAACTCTTGGCATACCAGCGGAAATCCCCTCCGGTGGCGTATACCACCGCAGTGCTGCGCGACCAGGCAAGCAAGGGCATTATCAAAGCCATGGTCATGGAAGAGCAGGCCTATCACAACACGCCGGAACTAAAAGACTATGTCTATATCCCGCAGGGCATCCGGCACGATCATCCTGTCTATACTTTCGATTATGTATCGCCGGAACGGCAGGAGGCCGCGCGGCTTTTCGCAGAATATTGCCTGTCGGCCCAGAGTCAAAAACTCGGGGATGAAAAGGGTTTTAACCTGCACAATGAATACCGGGAACAATCTTCCGGGTTGGATGGCGCGGGCTTTATTTCTGCCCAAAAGCTGTGGAAACAAAGCAAAGACGGCGGACGTCCGATCATCGCGGTTTTCGTGGCGGACATCTCCGGCAGCATGGATGGTCTCCCCTTGAATGGGCTGAAGGAGTCTTTGGTCAGTGCGTCCAATTTTATCGGCGCCAACAACTACGTCGGCCTTGTGAGCTACGATAGCAATGTCTACGTCAACCTGGAAATAGGGGAATTTGACGACTTGCAGCGCGCTTACTTCTCCGGCGGCGTCAAATCACTTTCAGCCGGCGGGGGCACCGCGACCTATGACGCCGTCTTGGTGGGGCTCAGTATGCTGCTGAAAAAACAACAGGAGCTGCCCGAGGCGAAACTCATGCTGTTTGTTCTGAGTGACGGCCAGCAAAACGAAGGGTATCTTTACAGTCGGGTTGCGCCCATTGTGGGCGGGCTGCAAATCCCGATCTATAGCATTGCCTACAACTAGGAAAGAGAGGAGAGTAAAGAGAAAAGAGAGTTCTCGTCTCACTCTTTACTCTTTCCTATTCACTCTTTCCTCCTTTGAAGGGGAACCACCCCGCCGCTTCGCGGCACCCCTCCAAGGGAGGGGAACCACCCCGGCGCTTCACCGTAAAGCCAGGCAAAATCCGCAATTTTTGTGGATTTTTTTTTGGATAAGCTCTTGTATTTTACCCCATATTTGCGTACAATAAGATATAATGGTAATTCACGTCTGCTTGATTGCGTCAAAGAAAGGACTGGAAAAACATGAGAAATATGAAGGTCGCCCCCCGGCTGATCCTGACCTTTTGCCTGATCGCCCTGCTCGGACTTCTGATCGGCGTTTTTGGCATCTGGGGTACCAGCAGCCTGAATAAGGCAATCAGCGCCATGTACGCCGAGGACGTGCAGGTGATGGACGTCGTGGCCGGCGCCAGAGCTTACTACCAGAGGCTGCGCGCTGAGGTTTATCGTTCCGCCTACCTTTACTATGACGCGACCACCATCGAAGACAGCGTGGCCAGTATCCAGTCGGCCATTGAAGAAGTGGAAAGCAAAGTGACTCAATGGAAGGAATTGGCGCTTGACGATGCCGCGGTGGACAATTACACCGCCCAGTGGAACACCTACAAACAGGGCTTGAACGGATACTACGCCGCTTTGCGGGCGCAGGATTCCGACGCTATTTTCGCGGAACTGGCTGAACTGAAGGATCTGGTCGATTCTATGATTGAAACCGGCCAGGCGGCCAATGAAGCAGTACGGAGCAAATCCGCCGACAGGAACGTGGAGACGGACAAACTGACGACGTTCCTCTTTATCGTTCAGATCGCCATTGTCGTGCTGGCGCTTGTTGTGGCCGTGATCCTGGCGATTTACACCGCCCGCATTATCAGCCGGCCGCTCAGAGTAATGCTGCGCTTTTTGCAGCAGGTGGGCGAAAGCGGCGACTTGGAGTTTGCGGAGGACGAATGGCGTCAGGCGCGGGCGGCGATGGTGTACAAGGACGAGATCGGGCTCTCGCTCGCGGCCTTTGTCAAAATGCTTGAGCAATTCGTTTATTATGGCAAGTGCCTTTCCGCCGTGGCGGCGCGGGATATGACCGTGGCGGTCAACACCCTGAGCGGCAAAGACACATGCGGCAATGCGCTCAAACAAATGCTGGACAATCTGAACGACAGCTTCAGCGAAGTCAATGTCTCCGCTTTGCAGGTATCGTCCGGCGCGGATCAGGTGGCCCAGGCCTCCCAGAATTTGGCAATAGGGGCCAGCGAACAGGCGGCGACCATTGAGCAGTTTTCTGCCACCATCACGGAAATTCAGGGCATGGCGGATGAAAATACGAAGACATCGACGGCGACTTTGGACGATGTCCGCGATGCCGGTCGCCTGATGGATGAATGCACGAACGAAATGGATCGCATGTTGCGCGCCATGCAGGATATTGATGAAAAATCTCAGAGTATTTCCCGCGTGATCAAGGTAATCGACGATATCGCTTTTCAGACGAATATCCTGGCCCTGAACGCCGCCGTGGAAGCGGCCCGGGCCGGTCAGCACGGCAAGGGCTTTGCTGTCGTGGCGGACGAGGTGCGCAGCCTGGCTTCCAAATCCGCCGACGCGGCCAAAGAAACCGCGGTTCTGATCGAAAGCAGCTCCCAGAGCGTGGATACGGGCAACCATATAGTGGAAAAAGTAAACGGCAGTCTCCGGGCTGTCGGCGATATTTCCCTGAAAAACGCCACCTCCATTGAGACGCTATATAATTCTTCCCGCCGCCAAAGCGACGCGATGGCGGAGGTGACGGTGGCGATTACCCAACTCTCCGGCGTGGTGCAGTCCAATTCCGCCACTTCGGAGGAAACAGCCGCCTCCGCCGAGGAAATGTCTTCGCAGGCCGCACTGCTCAATGAAATCGTCGCCCGTTTCAAACTGCGCGGGACGGACGCCTGAAAATATCCCAGCCGGGAAAGGACGGAAAAACAATGGTATGGATTTGCAATGTCTGCGGCTACAGGCATGAGGGGCCTAATCCGCCGGACAATTGCCCGCTCTGCGGCGTAGCCGCCACGGAGTTTCAGCTGGAAAGCGGGGAAGCGCCGGCAAGCGGGGCTGTGGCAAGCGAGGCCGCGTTCGCCGCTTCTGCCGGGGCGGCGGACAGGCTTAAAGCCGTAGCGGCCCTCAGTTACGGACTATATGTCATCACGGCGCGCGCCACATTGGACGGGCGGACAATCGACAACGGCCAGACCGCGAACACCTGTTTTCAGATCACAGCGGAACCGCTGCGCCTCGCGCTGGGAATCAACAAGAAAAACTACACGCACGAACTCATCAAGCAAAGCGGGGCCGCCGGGATTACGGTGTTGCACGAGGGCAATATTGATTTGGTGCGGAATTTCGGCTACAGTTCCGGCCGGGAGCGGGATAAATTCGCCGGCCTGACCACGCGGCGCAGCGCGGCCGGGATACTGTATCCGGCGGGAGGGCTGGCCGCCATCGAGACGCGCGTACTCTCCAGCCTGGACGCCGGTACGCACACCTTGTTTTTATGCGAAGTGACGGAGGCCTGGTACGACGGCGGCGGCGCACCGATGACCTACGCCTGGTTTTCGGCCCACAAACGGGACTAGTTTGGAGAGCTTAGTTGGGAGAGCTTAGTGGTTAGTGGTTAGTGGTTAGGGATTAGGGATTAGATTCCCCTCCTTTGGAGGGGTGCCGCGAAGCGGCGGGGTGGTTCCCCTCTTCTCCCCTGCCGGTTGAGAACTTAGAGCTTAGGAACTGTTAAAAAATAATCTTTACATTTATCGCCCTATGTTGTATACTTTTCCTGGAGGTGGTACAGTATATGGAAACCAAGCTGAAGGAAAGGTACGAGAGGATAAGTCCCTTTTTGGACGAGCGGACAAAGAGGCTGTTCGTTGCAAACGAAGCCATTGCCCTTGGATTCGGCGGGATCACCGATGTAAGCAGAATAACGGGCGTGACGCGTCCGACAATCACCAGAGGCATCGCGGAATTAAGCACTGATGTCGAAAGTGGCGGTGGGCCGACCGGCAACGACGACCGCATACGAAACCCGGGCGGCGGCAGAAAGCTCATCACACAGACCGACCCCACCATCGTCGCCGACCTGACCGGTATCCTTGAGCCCATAACGCGGGGAGATCCCGAGTCGCCCCTTCTCTGGACGTCAAAAAGCCTTCGGAACCTGGCTGACGAGCTGAGGAAGAAGGGGCACAAGACCAGCCACGTCACGGTGGGCACGCTACTCAAAGACATGGGCTTCTCGCTGCAGGCGGACTATAAGAACCTCGAGCCTGGGCAGCATCCCGATCGTAACGAGCAGTTCGAATACATCTATGCCACCACTCGAAAGACCCAGTCGAAGGGACTGCCGGTGATCTCTGTGGACACGAAGAAACGCGAGCTTGTGGGCGAGTTCAAGAACAACGGCAGGGAGTGGCACCCTAAGGGGGCGCCCACGGTGGTAGATACCCATGACTTCGAGGACAAAGAACTTGGGCATGCCATACCGTTTGGCGTGTATGACCTGAGCGCCAATAACGGATGGGTCAGCGTCGGCATCACGAAAGACATATCCCAGTTTGCGGCCAACAGCGTGCGCAGCTGGTGGGAGGAGATGGGCAAAGACACCTACCCAAACGCGACCGAGCTGCAGATAACCGCTGACAGCGGCGGCTCAAACGGCTACAGGCGCAGGCTTTGGAAAGTGGAGCTGCAGCGTCTGGCCGACGAGACGGGACTCGTGATCCATATGCTGCACTTCCCTCCAGGCACAAGCAAGTGGAACAGGATCGAGCACAGAATGTTCTCGCAGATCAGCAAGAACTGGAGAGGGCGGCCGCTCGTCAGCCTGGAGGTGATTGTCAGCCTGATAGCTGCGACCACGACTCAGCAGGGCATTGCGATCAGATGTGCGGTCGACGACAGGGACTACGAGACCGGCCTAAAGGTCACGGACGAGGATATGGAGGGACTGTCGCTGCAACCAGACGAGTATCACGGCGAGTGGAATTACCAGATATTCCCACGGAAAACGTATTAGTTATTTCTTAACAATTCCTTAGTTTATGTCAGAACGAAAAAAGAGCGGCGTATTACAACGAGGGAGTTCGTTCAATTTCTGAAAATAGCGCGAGGATCAAGGGCAGAATTGGAAACACAGTTATTGATATGCGTACGTCTGAAATACTTTGACAGATACGGATATAGGCTGGCAAACCGTCGAGGAGCATCGGATGAAGGGCAACTCGTTTATTGACCAGTCGCAGATCATTGGGCAACAGGCTCACGCTCGGTCAAGTAACAGACGTAATCAACGGCGCTCCTGTTTGGGGGCCGCCAAAAGACATCAAGGAAGTGCAGAACGCCTGGCAAGCCTACAATGAACTCGACAATTATGACCCGTGGAGTATTGAGGACTTGCTGAAAGCGCACTCGCTGATGACAAGTGAGCTTATCGGCGAATCCGGCGCATTCCGCTCAGTCGACAGACTGTGTGAGAAAGGGAGTCGCAGGGGCGGATGGCAGTTCGGCACCAACGGCTCGGAGACTCGCCGGGTGCCTGTTGCAGAGGACTTACCAACAGCTCGGAGACTCGCTGGGTAAGTCTCTCGCAATCCACCCGTTTGGTTTCGGGACGATTGCCATCGTCCCCTACGGCAATACCGCCCGATCCGGCGTATACGGGACGATTGCCATCGTCCCCTACGGCAATGCGCGCCCCTACGATACCGGGGGTTGCTGTCAATGCTTTTCCACACAGTCTGTCGATGTCGCTGTTGTGCGCAGTGACGGGGTTGTTATGCACAGGGGCGCGGCGCCGGCGCATGTGCCGCATCTTGTTGCGGAACTGCTTGACTGGGGGCGCGAGAGCTTGGCGCACCCGCTGATTAAAAGCTCCGCCATACACTTTATGCTCGAACACATTCACCCGTTCCGCGATGGCAACGGTAGAATCGGGCGGCTGTGGCAGACGCTGGTGCTTTCGAAGTGGAACGCCGTGTTCGCTTGGATGCCGATTGAGACGGGATAAATGACGGTATAAATGGCGGAATAAATGACGGAATAAAAGTGCGGATTCTTGACGAGGTGAAGAAGTTTCCGGCAATTACCGCAAGGCAACTTGACGAGAAACTTAATTGCTCACAGCGAACGGCTGAGCGTCACTTAGCCGAACTGAAAGCCTCTGGTAAACTACTTCGTGTCGGCTCAAACAAGAACGGACACTGGAAAATATCGGGGTAAGCATCCGAAGGCTATCAAAAGGTGTACCTTTTGATAGTTACCTCACCTTGCCATTGTCGAACATTTCACCTCTCGATTTTTTGTTTTTGCAAGTCGTCCCGGCAAAATTTTTGCGGAAACACGCTAAAAACTCTTGTTTTTGTACTGGATTTGTGATACGCTGAAAACAATCAGCGGCTATCAAAAGGTACACCTTTTGATAGTTACCAATCTATTTTTTCGCGGGAATTGCGCGGGCCCTCAAAATGTGATATACTCATATCCAAATTTACTTCATTCCCAAGGGGAGAACAAAAGAGGGCGCGAACGTGACAAATCTTATCGCCGCCATTATCTACTTCATGCTGGTCGTCGTCACCGTGTTTACGATCCTGTTCGCCTATATCAGGAACAGGCAAAAGCTGGTCACAAAGCACTTGATCCGTTTGTGTCTGATTTCCCTGGGCTGGCAGATTAGCAGCGCCTTGTTTTTTCTCGTCGAGGACGAAACTCTGGCTCTGTGGCTGTTCGACGCCAAGCTCGTGTTTGTCGCCTTTGCTCCCTTGCAGCTGCTCTTGTTGAGCGTCAAGTTTTTCAGCGCCAAATCCTCGCGCAAAGGCCGGCTGCTATTCATCTTGTTGTGCATTATCCCTGCCATCACCGCCGTGTTGGCCATCACCGCGCCCTGGCATAACTTACTGCGGGCAGAGCTTTTTTGGGAACAGACCACGCCGCTCCGTACCCTGCACAATGTCCGCGGCCTGTGGTTCTGGGTTCACTCCGCTTATTCCTATATCCTGATGGCGTCGTCCATTTTCGTCATCCTTTACCAACGTTCCAAACTCCCCAAGGGATATCGCGTCTCCTCGCTTCTTGCCGCCCTCGGCAGCACGATTGCCCTTTTAAGCAATCTGGTGGTGGTTTTTACACCTTATTTTCAGAATATAGACCTCACTGTGGTGGGCCTCTGCGTGGCCCTGGTCTTTACTTGCGCCGGCGTCGCTATTTCCGATGAGAGCAGCCTTCTGGTGCAGGCCCTGGACAATATCTTCGCTTATCTGGAGGACTACATATTCATTCTTAACGGTAATCGTACCATCATAGAGATAAACCCTGCGGCCCAGCGCTGGCTGCGCAGCCTGGGTCTCAGCTCGGAACCCGCCTGTTTTGACGACCTCATCCAACAGCTTGTCTCCGAGAATAAAGGCGCTTTGTACGTGGACAAGGCGGGCGAGCAGGATTTTCGCCTCATGATCAATCAGCGGGTCTCGAACTACAATATTAAAGAACGCCCGATCATCGACCAATCCGGCCGGCAGATCGGCGCTTTTACAATATTTACCGATATCACGCGTTACACGCTCCTTATCCGGCATATTGAGCAGACGGCCGGCATCGATCCGCTCACCAACCTGGGCAATCGCCGCAGCTATGATGAGGCGCTCCAGGATTTGGACGAACCGTCTTCTCTGCCTTTTTCGGTAATCCTGGGCGATGTCAACGGGCTCAAGTTCGTCAATGATAACATGGGCCACGCCGTCGGGGACGGACTGTTGCGCAACGTCGCCCAAGCCTTAAACGACGCCTGCCCGGAAGGTACGCGCGCCTTCCGCATCGGCGGCGACGAGTTTGTCCTGCTCCTGCCCCGCACGCCGGCGCCGGCCGCCGCCGGTATCGCGGACGCCATCCACACCGCCCTTGCGCGGCATAACAGCGGTTCTCCCTACCGCGCCTCAATCGCGCTGGGCATCGCGACAAAGGAAACAGAGGAACAGGATCTGCGGGAATGTATTGCCCGGGCGGACGGCAGTATGTACCTGAACAAGCAAAACGACCGGCGCAGCAGGCGGGAATAGCAGAACACGGGCCGCCTAAGATATAGTGGTCAGTGAATCCATTTTCTCCATACAATCTACGTATGCGGAAAGGCAGGCTTAGGAACTGTCCTCAAATAACTTATACATTTGACTTGCCCTTTTGCACTCTGGCTGCGTTGCCAGAGCCCGCAAATACAACCAGTATTAGCGGAACCTGGCGCCTTGCCAGAGCACAAAATTGCTGCGCCAACTTCACAAGTTATTTATCGACAGTTCCTAACCGGGTATTATTTGAATTTTATTTAGATTATAGAGAATTTTCAGCGAAAAAACGAGAATATTCTCGGCATAACCTTGATTTTCTCTGATAAATATGTTAATATAAAATCAAAGCAACTGAACGTATGGAATAACAGAAAATATTCCGCCCTTTAGAATAGATACTTTTCAGAAAACACAAAAGTGTTGATAATATGTAGACAAAAGAGACAACTTGCTTTGATTATGCCTGAGAAAGGAGCATCTATATGCACAGAGAAAAATCAATCGCCCTGTTGATGGTCGCGGCTTTGCTTTTGGCGCCGTTTCCCCTGCCGACGACTGCTGCGGCGGTTCCCGAGCCGGCCGCCGCCGCCGCTCTGCCGACTGTGGGCGTCCATGTGGCGAACCAGGTGGACGTGGCCCTGGCGGTGGGCCCCACTGACGTGGATTACTCCAATTTTGAGACTGACCTGCGCCAGGCTCTGGCGGCCAAAACCCCCGCCATACCCGCCCAGGATATTTTCATCATGGCGGCGCGGGGGGTGAACACGGACACGACCTCCGCCTTCCAATGGTGGGTGTACGACCACACCGCCAAAGAGGGCAAGGAGGAGATCGATGAAGCTAAACACCATTACATTGAGAATGACGTCGGCGGCGAGAACAGCAAGCATCCGTATCTTTTCTACTCCCGCCACATGGTCGAGAGCGACAACGGGGCCAGCATGGATTTTTACGGCTATCCCCGGGGCGGGTACACGGATTTTCGCTTCCTGCCCAACGAGCAGCAGACGAAAAAGACCTTTGAATTCGCCATCCACGAGGATGTGGCCTATGACGCCCTCGACGGCGTCGGCTTTCTCTTTAACCTGGACATCCGGGGAACGTATGGCGCGGATCAGGTGATGACCGGCTACCTGCTCTTTCTGGAGTACAGTAACTCGGGCAAAGGGCAGCGGATGGTTTTGTATAAATTGGATGGCGTCGATACAAAATCCCTCCATCACGGCAAAATGACCCTAGTGAACGAGGCCCCCAATATCCGGCACATTGCCGCCAGCACCGCCTACAGCTCAGGCGACAAGTACCGGCGGGTCAAGATCGAGGCCCGCCCCGGCGCCGTGAAAGTGTGGTACAAGGGGAGTCCCACCGACCACAATGTGCTGACCACGGCCATAGCGGAGAACGCCCCTCCGGTCAGCTGGACTACGGCCCCCGCCGCCCCGGCCGAAGAGCAGATCATCCTCGACCGCTCTTTTACCACATCCTTCGGCTTCGGCCCCCTGATCTCCTACCGCAGCCACAGTTGCGACCGGCCTACGCATTTGCGCCTGCAGCATCTCTCCATGGATATGGAAACGATGCGCCGTCTGCCGGAAGTCGTGCGGGAACCGGCCTGGCATCAGAATACGCAGAAATACCTCGTCAATCTGAACGATGATAAAATCGAGGATTTTTCCAGCGGCAGCGTTTCCGGGGAATTGCTGGCCCGCCTGATCACAGACGATATATATTATCTCGGCTGGTGCAGTCAGGCCAACGCCGCCGACTCGGAAAAATTCCTGCAAAAACACAACCGCAAAGGCGCGATCATCAATACCGACGATCCGGCGACGGATAGTTATCAGAGTCAGATCGGCAAAATCGCCGCCAAAATATATGAACGCTACTGGCGGGACACCGCGGCGCCGGTTTTTCTCGTCACCGACAATGTCGTGCTGGAGGTGAGCGGCGCCCCGCGCTATAACACGGCCGACGCCGACTGGCCGGAAGGGAAGTGGAAAATCGTTCACCACCCGACGCAGGAACTGGGCTGGGACGACGGGACGGAGGGCGAGCATGTCCTGAGCGGACAGTATATGTCCGACCTGGATTTCCGCTTCTACCTGCCCGGGGTTTATGATATTTACTACCGGGAAGCGCTGATCAACAGCCTCACCGTCCATCGGGCCCCCACCCCCCGGATCGGGGTCGATCTGAGCAACCCGGCGCAGCCTGTTTTCAGCGACGCGGAATCCTTCGACCCGGACGACCGCCGGGCCGGTATCGTTAAAAAGGAATACAGCTGGATTGACATGGACGACGCCGCTATGAGCGAGCCGGCGCCCGGGCTGCCCGGGGCATTGCCGAACGGGCACACCTGCCTGGTCACGCTGACCGTGACGGACAAGCACGGCGCCGGCGCCGCGGTTACGCGGCAGTTAAGCAGCGGCAGCGGAACAAATCCGCCCTTCGCTTATTTTACCCTGGAACCGGCGCTGATCATTCAGGGTACGCCCGCCCAGACCCTCACGCTGGTCAACGGCAGCTACGATCTTTACGGCGCTCCGCTGACCGCCTATGATTTTACGGTCAGCAAGGACGGCGCCCCATACGGCGGCCTGCAACTGACGGGCGCCGGCGAAGGCCGCTACGACGTTTCCGCTCTGCCCCCGGGCGACTACCGGGTCGCGCTGACGGTGAAAAGCCCGCGCGGGGAATCCCTGCCTTTTGTCCGCGCCTTTGAAATCCGGCAGGACAGGAACGCGCCGACGGCCAAAATCGAACCGGTCGCGCCGCTGAAGTTTACGGCCGAGAGCGCCGTCACGCTCCGTTTCAGCGATACGGGCGGCAGCGGGCTGCGGGAGCAGAGCGTCGCGCTGACGACTTCGCCCACCACCACGCCGGCGGACAAGTGGAGCCTTTTTTCCCCATCCCTCTCCCGCGCGGTCGCCCTGACCCAGGATGGGACGTACTATATCCACTGGCAGGCGACGGACGCGGCCGGGAATAAGGCGGCGGGCTCTTTCGGCCCCTATATTTTGGATAAAAATGTCAGCGACCTGGTGCTGAGCGCCCAGCCGGCGGGCAGCCAGTTCTACGGCAAAGAATTTGTCCTGACGGCGGAACTGGCCGCGGGGGCTTACGAACCTAAGAGTTACGTGAGCTTCTTCGCGGACGGCGATTCGATCGGCAGCGCGCCCATAATCGGCAACAAAGCCACCCTCGTCTGCCAGCCCGACGGCGCGAAAAACGTGCTGTATGAGGCGCGTTTTCAGGAGAGCCGGACGCATAAAGCCAGCTCCGCCACCCTGCCTTACGCGATCAAGCCGAGCGAGGAGGCCCGGGTGGAGATCGGCGGGCAAATCAGCCGGGAATACAACGGCCGCCCGTATGAGGCTGCCCAGATCAGCGTCAGCGGCGCCCGCAGCCACAAGATTGAGTACCGGGGGCCCGGCTACCCCCTCAGCCCGCAGCCGCCCGTCGCCGCCGGCCGTTATGAGGTCATCGTGACGACGACCGATAAGGATTATCAGGTCAAAACCCACCAGGCCCCGTTTGAAATCCTGCCGCGCTGGCTCGTCCTCAAGCTGGAGACCAATCCCCCCTCCGGCACGCCGAGCGGCGGGGAGGTCGTGCGCCTGACGGCGGTCATCCGCAACGCGCCCGATCTGCCGCCGGGAACTGTTACCTTCACCTGTTCCGGCGCCCCGCTGGCGGAGGTGGCCGTGACCGCGGCGGCGGGCGGGGGCTATACCGCCGTGTATGACTGGGAGAGCAGGGCGGGGGCCCACGATATCCGGGCCGAATACGAGCCGGCCGCCAGGGATAATTATATCGGCGGCGTTGATATTCTGGCCCGGTATGAGGTGCAAAAAAACAACCAGCAGAATTTCGGCTTCCGCCAGTCGACGATAAGGAAAACTTACGGCGATCCTGATTTCAAGCTGGAGGCCGCCAGCGGCGGGGAAAGTTCCGGTCAGGTCGGCTACTACCTCGTCACGGACGACACGGTGATTTCGTTTTACCGCATCACCGACGACGTCAGTATCCTGCGGGCAGGCCGGGCGGTGATCCGGGCGGTGCAGGACGGCGACGAGAACTATAATTCCGCTTCCGCCGATCTGTTGGTCATTGTGGAGAAAAAAGAGAACGCGCTCGCCGTGAGCGTTCCCGAGACGAAATTCGGGCAGCCGGTCGGCGCGACCGTCGCGGTAAATGAGAGCGGCGGTCTGCTGACCTATACCTGGCGGGGGCGCGGCGGCACGGTCTACGGCCCTTCCCCCACGCCGCCCCGGGCGGTGGGCGAGTATACGCTGGAGGTCGCCGCGGCGGAAACCGTGAATTACAAGGGCGGCCAAACAAGGGCGGATTTCCGGATCATTCCCTGTGACTGCGCCCTGGGGGCGGTCAGTCTGGACGCCGCCGCCCTGACCATCGACTATTTCCGCCTGCAGGCCGAACACCCGCTGGCGGCGGAATGGGAATTCAGCCCCTGCTCCGTCCACGGCCGGATATTTGACCTGCGCTATGAATTTGCCGGCGAACACCCGGGCGCGGGGATTGAGGGAATCTATCCGGCCCCGGTCGCCCTCGTGGCCAATGCCCGGAGCGCGGGCCGGACGCTGAACGTGCGCGTCACAGTAACCCATACCCCCACCGGCCTCAGCGGGAGCCGGGAAGCGCCTTTGAGCGTGGTGCAGGGGACGCGGGCCGATTCCGGCGTGCTGCCCTACCGCAAGACTACGGACGGGGATCTGCCGGTAGAGGCCGACTCTATCCTGAGCCAGGCCCCCTTCAGCCAGGTGGTGTACGCGCCGCTCATCCCCGGCCTCGCGCCCCGCGCGCTGGCGGAGGGCCGGGATTACCGGGCGGAGAACGGCCGGCTGATCCTGAGCAAAGAGTTTATGGACACCATCCCGCCCGGTGAGCGGGAGATCCGGGTCACCGCCGGCGGCGGGGAATACGCCCTGCGGGTCGAGGTGGCCCGGGGGCTGGTGACAGTGGAAAAAACGGTTCAGCCCGGCGTGATCGCCGTCACGACGCCCCTGAGCGGGGAACAGGTAGCCGGGGTGGTTTTGGAGCGCCAGGAAAAAACGATTCTGGGCAACGGTTACGATATTAAGATCGAATTGCTGGTGTCCGGTCTGCGCCGCCCCGGCGACGCTGAGGCGGCGGCCGCCGGCGCCGGAACGCGCACCGTCGGCGCCCTGTTCGATCTCACCCTGCGCAAGACCGTGGGCAATAATCCGCCCGTCCTGCTCGGCGCGCTGCCCGACGGCGCCAGCCTCACGCTGCAAGCGGAACTGCCGCCCGACCTGCGGGGTTTTCCCCGGTACTGGCTCGGCCGCGTCGACCAGGCGGCGAACGGCGGCCAACGCCTGACCCTGCTGGGCGCCCGCCTGCAGGACGGGATGAGTCTGCAGTTTGAGACAAATCACTTTTCCACTTACGCGATCCTGTACGCCACCTCGGTGATCAACCTGGAATCCGAATCCGAGGCCGGCGGCGGCTCCGGCGGGGGCGCGGGCGTTGGCTCCGGCAGTTCCGGCAGCGCGTCCGGTTCCGGCGGCGGTGCTTCCGGCCCTGGGACTGCCCCCGACGCTGAAGGCCCGACCTATCCCAATCCGCCGGCCCCGCCCGTCCCGGGCGCCGTCCCTGAGCCATTGCCCGCCGTTCCTGCGCCACCGCCCGCCATTCCTGAGCCTAGGCCTCCGGCTGTCCTTCCCGCCCCGACGCCTCCGGCCCCCGTAAAGCCGGCTCTGCCGCCGGGCGACCGGGAAGGCGGACAGGAAGCCCCCGTTCCCTTCAACCCGAAAACCGGCGCCCCGCCTTCCCCCGCCCCCACCGGCAAGGTGATCGCGTCCCTGGGCGCGCTGGGCCTGGCGATCGCCCTGTACCTCGGTCGGCGGCGTGAGCGGCCGGGCAAAGACGGCGCCGATTAACCGCTTCGGTTTCTTCGGTTTTTTCTCCGTAATTTTTCCCCGGGCATTGACAAAGATTTTTTCTGTGGTAAAATATAATTCCGTGGAGAATACTTGGGTAGGTGGCCGAGTGGTTAAAGGCGGCAGACTGTAAATCTGTTCCGAAAGGTACGGTGGTTCGAATCCACCCCTGCCCACCAAAAACTAAATAAGAGGGTGGATTCGAACGGGCGGTCTTGCTCCCGCGGCCGCTGCCGGTGGCAGGAGAAGGCGCGGGAGCGGCCATAGCGGCGGGAGCAATGCGAGCGGCAGCGAGCAGAGCGACCAATGCCGCTATGAGCCAAGACCACCCCGACGTGTAGAGAGCGGCGCGAATGCGTCGCTCTCG
>JAISWK010000149.1 GCA_031270805.1 Gracilibacteraceae bacterium | reverse complement strand
GGGGACGATGGCAGTTCGGCTCCAACGGCTCGGAGACTCGCCGGGAGCCTGTTGCAGAGGGCTTACCAACAGCTCGGAGACTCGCTGGGTAAGTCTCTCGCAATCGTCCCGTATACGCCGAATCGGGCGGTATTGCCGTAGGGGACGCCGCCCTCGGCGTCCTGGCACTCTTTCCTCTTCCCACTCTTTCCTCTTCCCACTCTTTCCTCTTTCCTCTCCACTCTTTTCTCTCTCAAGTTGTCATCAATTTCAGCAGCGCCGCCGCGCTGGGAGGAGAAATTACCCCTTTTTCCGTGATCAGTCCCGTCACGTACTTCGCCGGCGTGATATCAAAGGAGGGGTTGTATACCGCTACCTCCGGGGGCGCTACCGGTACGCCGGCCAGGAAGCGCAGCTCGTCCCCGTCGCGTTCTTCCACCGGGATATCGCCGCCGCTGCCCGTGCGCAAGTCGATGGTGGAGGTCGGCGCGGCTGCGTAAAATGGGATGGCGTGGGCCTGGGCCAGCACGGCCAGGGCATAGGTGCCTATTTTGTTGGCTATGTCGCCGTTGGCCGCGACCCGATCGGCCCCGACCAGCACCAGGTCGATTTTGCCCTGCTGCATCAGGTAGGCGGCCATCCCGTCCGCAATGAGGGTAACGGGGATATTTTCCCGCCGCAGTTCCCAGGCCGTCAGCCGCGCCCCCTGCAGACAGGGCCTGGTTTCGCAGGCGTAAACCCGCACGTCCCGGCCGGCTTCCCGCGCCGCCCGCACGACGCCGAGCGCCGTGCCATAAGCGCCGGTGGCCAGCGCCCCCGCGTTGCAATGGGTCAAAACAGTCGCCGCCGCCGGCAGGAGAGCCGCCCCGGCCGCGCCCAGCAGACGGTTGTCCCTTTCGTCGTCCGCCGCCATTTCCTCCGCTTCCGCCAGCAGAGCGGCGACAAACCCGGCTTGCGTTTCCGGGGTCGGTTCCGTCGCGCCGTATTCGGCGTAAAGCGCCTGCAGCCTGTTTTCCATCCGGCGCAAGGCCCAATAAAGGTTGATGGCCGTCGGCCGCGTTTCCCCCAGCGTGCGGACGACTGATTTCATGTATTCATCCCAGTCCGATCCTGCGCCGCGAAAAGCCGCCGCCCCGAGGACGAAGCCGTAGGCCGCCGCCAGGCCGATCGCCGGCGCTCCCCGCACTTCCATTGTTTTGATCGCTGCAGCCACCCGCGCGCAGTCGGCGGCCCGAATATAGTTTTCCCGCAGCGGCAGCGCCGTCTGATCAAGAATCATCAAGCTTCCGTCCTGCCAATACATTGTTTTCAGCATCTGCTTCCCTCTTTTTCCGGTAATATTCGCAATGATGGCGCCGGAAGTCTCATTCAATCGAACAAGGCTCTGGCAAATTCTTCCGGGTCGAAGGGCTGCAAATCATCGACGCCCTCCCCGGCGCCGATAAATTTTACCGGCGTCCCGCCTTCGCTCTGGATACCGATGACCACGCCCCCCTTGGCCGTCCCGTCTATCTTGGTCAGCACAATGCCCGTGACCGCAGTCGCCTCCCGAAAAACCCGGACTTGCTGCAGGGCGTTCTGCCCGGTTGTCGCGTCGATGACCAGCAAAACCTCCTGCGGGGCGCCCGGCGCTTCCCGTTCGATCACGCGGCGGATTTTGCTCAGCTCATTCATCAAGTTCGTCTTGTTATGCAGGCGTCCGGCCGTGTCCACGAGCAAAACGTCTATCTTGCGGGCCTGGGCCGCCTTGAGGGCGTCAAAGACGACGGCCGCCGGATCCGCGCCCTCCGTCTGGCGGATAATATCGGCGCCGCTCCTTTTGCTCCATATTTCCAGCTGATCGGCGGCGGCGGCCCGGAAGGTGTCCGCGGCGGCCAGCATGACCCTGCGGCCCTCTTTTTTCAGGCGCAGAGCCAGTTTGCCGATCGTGGTCGTTTTCCCGACCCCGTTGACGCCGACGATAAGGTACACCGTCAGTCCCTCCGCCATAGTCAGCGGCGCGGGCCGGCCCAGGCGGGCGGTGATCAGGGCCGTCAGTTCGCTTTTCAGCGCGGCCGGATCACTCAGGCGCTTTTCTTTTACCACCTGGCGCAGACTGTCCACCAGGTCGAGCGAGGCCCCGGCCCCGACGTCGGAGCGAAGCAGGGCGGCTTCCAGTTCTTCGTACAGCGTTTCGTCCACCCGGGCCGCTCCGAGGAAAACGCGCTCCACCTGGCCCACCAGACTCTGCCTGGTTTTGCTCAGGCCTTCTTTCAGTTTGCTGAAAAATCCCGCCATTTTTTTCCTCCGTCATGGCCTCCGGTCGGCAATATTCACCGTGAGCAGCTTGGAAACCCCGGACTCCTCCATCGTGACTCCATAAAGGCGATCCGCCGCCTCCATCGTGCCCCGGCGATGGGAAATCAGGATAAACTGCGTACTCTCCGCTAGTTTGCGGATATAGCGGGCAAAGCGTTTGACATTGGCCTCGTCGAGAGCCGATTCGATCTCGTCCAGCAGGCAGAACGGTGCCGGTCGCACGCGCAGGAGGGCCAGGAGCAGGGCGATGGCCGTAAAAGCTCTTTCTCCCCCGGACAAGAGGGACAGGAGCCGGGCTTTTTTTCCCGGCGGCTGGGCGACGATGGCGACGCCGGTTTCCAGGAGATGCTCCGGGTCTTCCAGCACGAGTTCCGCTTCCCCGCCCTCGAACAATTCCCGGAATACCTCGGCGAAAGAAGCGTTGACCGCCTGAAACCCGGCGGCAAACCTCTCCGTCATGTCGGCGTCCAGGCGGGTGAGCAGTTCCCGCAGCGCGCCGCCCGCCGCCACCAGGTCCGCGTACTGGGTCTGCAAAAAAGCGTGCCGGTCGCGGGTGGCGGGGTATTCCGTCAGGGCGCTCAAGTTGACGGGCCCCAGTGCGGCGATTTGCTCTTTCAGGGCTTCCACCCGGCGGCGGGCCGGTTCGCCGCCGAGGGCCGGCGGCGGCAGTCGGGCCGCGGCCGCCTGATCAAGGCCGAAATCGTCTTGCAGTTTTTCCCGCAGCAACTCCGCTTCGGCGCGCCCGCGGGCCAGCGCCAGCTCTTCCTGATGCCCTTCCTGTTCCGCCCGCCGCAACGTCGCCTGGGCCCGGCGGGTTTCTTCCTCGCTCTCGGCCAGGGCGGCGCTCAACTGTTCCCGCTCCTCCTGCCGGCGCGTGAGAGCCAGCCGCTCCTCTGCCAAATTTTTCCTGAGAAGATCCAGCTCCGCCGCGTTGCTTCGGGCCGCAGCCAGCAATTCCGCTTCTTCCCGGGCCAGCTCCGCCTCCTGCTGCCGGGCCGCCCGCGTCTCCCGCTCGTCGCGGCGGATTTTTTCTTCCCCTTCGGCGACGCCGGCTTCCAACTGGCGCAATTCTTCTGCCTGCCGGGCCTCGTCCACCTTGGCCGCCGTGATCAGGGCGTTCAGAGCTTCCAGCCGCTCCCCCGCCTCCCGGGCGGCTTCCTCCGCCGCCGTCTGTTCGGTCTGCAGGTTCGCCAGTTCCAGAGCCAGGGCCGCCTGCGCCGCGCGGCGCCCGTCCAGGGCCGCCTGGGCCTCGGCTTCCTGTTCCCGCCCGGCCTGAGCTTCCAGGGCCAGCATTTTCAGGCGCTCACTCAGCCGGGCCCGGCGTTCCTCCCTATGTTTCTGCTCAGCGACCGCTAATTCCTTCTTTTTTTCCGCCTCCCGCAGCCGGGCGGCGATCTCCTCCCGCTCCGCCGCCTCCCGGGCGGCCGCCTCCACCAGCGCCCCGCGCCGGGCGCCGAGCTCGGCCAGCTCGGCCCGCAGCGCTTCCGCCGTCGCGCTCAACTCCGTTATCTCGCGCCGGCGGCGCAAAAGGCTCTGGGTCTCCCCGTCGCCCCCTTCGCTCCCCCCGGTCAGGGAACCGCCGGCGTTGACCTGGTCCCCTTCCAGCGTCACCGTCCGCCAGCGGAACGAAGCGCGGCGGGCGATGGCCAAAGCGGCGTTCATATCCGTGGCGACGAGGATGCGGCCGAGGAGGAAGCGAATGGCCCCGCTCACCGCCGGCGGGTAAGAGGTCAAATCCGCCGCAATGCCGACAAAACCCTCGATATCCCGAAACCGGGCCGGATCGGGGGCGCCGCCCGGGCGCAGGGTGTCCAGGGGGAGGAAGGTCACGCGCCCGCGCCGGCCGGCGCGCAGCCAGGCAATATATTCCTGCCCCCGGGCCGCGGTCGCGACGATAATATCTTGCAGCGCGCCGCCCAGGGCCGTGCCAACGGCGTTTTCGTAAGCGGGACTGACGGTGAGATTATCGGCGACCGTACCCAGGAAGCCGTCCCGACTCAGTTCGCCCCGACGCACGGCCTGCCCCAGCTCCCGCACGCCGCGCCGGTAGCCTTCCCGGTTTTCCTCCAGCTGGCGCAGCGCCTGCGCCCGGGCCCGCGTCTGTTCCAACCGGCGGCCTTTTTCCCGCTCGGCCGTGGTTAGAGCTTCCGCCGCTGCGCTCGTTTCCCGCTCCCTTTGGCGCAGGTCGGCGCTTTGGGCCTCTAATTCCGCCTCTTCGGCGTTTGTCTGCGCCGCCGCCCGGGCCAGGGCGCTCAATTCGTCCTCGCTCTGGGCCAGCTCTTCCCGCCGCCGTTCTTCTTCTTCCCGGCGCAGGGATTTTTCCTTCTCCAGGGCGGCCAGGCGGTGTTCGGCGTCGGCGCAATCGTTCCCGGCGGCGCTCTGGCGACTCAGGACGTCGAAAATCTCGGTTTTCAGGCTTTCCAGCCGGGCGGCTCCCGCTCCGCGCCATGCGGCCCGGTCGGCCTCCCAGGCCGACTGACGGTCGCGACCGGCGGCGAGCTCTATTCGCAGCTTCGCCGCCCGGTCGCGGCCGTCCTCCAGCCTGGTCTGGCGGGCCGCAAGGCGCTCGGCTCCGGCGGCCGCCTCCCCGCGCAGCCGCTCCCGCTCGCTGCGCAGGTGGCGGCCGCGCTCTTCGCCTAGGGCCAGGGCATGTTCCCGGGTCTGGCTCTCCGTCTCCCCGGCGTGGATTTCCTCCCCGCGCCGGCGCAGATCTTCCTCCGCCTGGTCCAGGGCCAGCCGCGCCGCCAGGACGGCGTTTTCCCCTGCGGCTACCGCCGCGGCCGCCGCCGCCCGCCGGACTTCCTGCTCCGCCTGCCGCTCCGCCGCCTGGGCCAGTTTGGCCGCCGTCTGCCGCTCCGCCTGGGCCAGGCGCCCGATCTCCAGTTCCCGCCATTCCTTTTCCCAGGCCTCGTAAGCCGCGGCTTCCTCCGCCTGCCGGGCTAAGGGCTCCAGGCGGGAGGCCACTTCGCTGATGATATCGCTGACCCGGCTCAGGTTCAGTTCCGTGTCCGCCAGCTTCTTCAGCGCCTCTTTTTTCCGCAGGCGAAACTTGCTGATCCCGGCCGCTTCTTCAATGAGGGCGCGCCGCTCGTCCGCTCTCTGGTTCAGCATCTGCTCCACCTGCCCCTGGCCGACGACGGAAAAACCTTCCCGCCCCGCCCCGGTGTCCAGGAACAGTTCCTGGATATCCCGCAGGCGGCAGGGCGTCCGGTTGATGAGGAATTCGCTTTCCCCGTCCCGGAAGACACGGCGCGTCACCGTGATCTCTCCGTAGGGCAGGGCAAAATAGCCGCCGGCATTGTCAAAATGGAGCGAGACTTCGGCCATCCCCACGGAGCGTCGGGTGCGGCTCCCGGCAAAAATCACGTCTTCCATGCGGCCGCCGCGCAGGTTTTTCGCGCTCTGTTCCCCCAGCACCCAGCGAATGGCGTCGGCGATATTGCTCTTGCCGCAACCGTTGGGCCCGACCACCACGCTCATCCCGTACTCCAGATCGATGCGCACGCGGTCGGCGAAGGACTTGAAACCCTGGAGGACGATCGCTTTCAAAAAAGCGGTCATGCCGGGTCGAGCCAGCGGAGCAGCGCCATGCCCGCGGCGCGTTGCTCCGCTTCTTTTTTTGTCCGGCCGCTGCCGGCGCCGGCCGGCTGGCCGTCCAGCAGGACGGCGACGGTAAAAATCTTGCGGTGGGCGGGGCCGTGTTCCGCCGTCACCTGGTAGGTGATTTGCAGGCCCTGCTTTTGCGCCATTTCCTGCAGCCGCGTTTTATGATCACCGAAAGCTTCCGGCAGAGCTTCGATTTCCGGCGCCAAGAGGGCCCGGACAAAAAGCCGCGCGCTCTCCAGGCCGAAACGCAAATAAAGGGCGCCGATCAGGGCTTCCAGGGCGTCGGCCAAGTTGGAATCGCGCAGCCGGCCGCCGGAATACAGTTCGCCCCGGCCCAGGCGCAGGGCGAGGCCGAGATCAAGCTGCCGGGCGACGCGGGCCAGCGTCGTTTCATTAACTACGGCGGCGCGGATTTTGGTCAGTTCGCCTTCCGGGCGATCGGGATAATGCAGGTAAAGATATTCCCCCACCAAAAAATTCAGCACGGCGTCGCCGAGAAATTCCAGCCGCTGATTGTTTTCCTCGGTTCGGCCGGTTTCAAAGGTATAAGAAGGATGCGTCAGCGGCGTTCTCAGCCATTCCGCCGCGACCGCCTCCACTTCCGGCCGGCCGATCATCTCGCCTATGCGTCGAGCCAGCACCAGCGCGGTCGGGTAATTTTCCCACTCCCGGTTTCGGGTCATACCCCGCCCGCCGCCAGCCGGCGGCTGATTTTGCCCACGATATCCGCCGCCGCGCATTCCCGGGCTACGCGCAGGCCGTTTTTCACGGCCAGGGCCTTGGAACTGCCGTGGCAGACGATACTGAGACCGTTGACCCCGAGCAGCGGCGCGCCGCCGAACTCGGCGTAATCCGTCGCCGCCTTCAGTTCGGCCAGCAGCGGCTGCGGATCCATGCCCCGGTTTTCCGCTCGCGGCAGCCGATCGCGCAGAAAATCCATGATCATCGCCGCCACGCCCTCCATGGTTTTGATGGCGATATTGCCGGCGAAAGCCTCGCAGACTATGACGTCGGCCCGGTCGGTAAAAAGGTCCCGCCCTTCGATATTGCCGATAAAATTCAGGCCGGACTGTTTCAGCAGGGCGTAGGCCGCGACAGAGAGGGCGTTGCCTTTGCCTTCCTCCGCCCCGATATTCAGGAGGGCGACCCGCGGATGGGAAAAACCCAGCACGAGTTCGGAATAGATGCTGCCCATGAGGCCGTACTGCACGAGCTGGGCCGGCGCGGCGTCGACATTGGCGCCGATGTCCACGATAAAACGACCTTTGAGCGGGCCAGGGATAACGGAACCGATCCCGGGCCGCTCCACCCCCTTGATCCGGCCCAGGCCAAAAAGCGCCGCCGCCATCTGGGCGCCCGTGCTGCCGGCGGAAACGACGGCCTCGGCCCGCCCTTCTTTCACGAGGCGCGTCGCCACGACAATAGATGAATTTTTCTTTTTTTGCACGGCGCCGGCCGGATGCTCATCCATGCCGACTACTTCCGCCGCCGCTTCAACGGCGATATTGGGCGGCGGCGCCGGAGGCAGGGCCGCGCGGATTTCTTCTTCCCGCCCGACAAAAATTACGGTCAAGTCCGGCCAGGCCGCCGCCGCGTCCAGCCCGCCCAGGACAATTTCCTGCGGCGCGTAATCGCCGCCCATCGCGTCGAGAGCAATACGCATTTTTTCACTCCTCGTCAGGTACAGAAATTGCCGGGGTCATAGTACCGGCACAAAAAAAGCTGCCGGGGACCCCCAACAGCTTCCTTGCTCATTCGCCCGTCTGCATAACCTGTTTGCCTTTATAAAATCCGCAGAGCGGACAGACTTGGTGCTGCGGCCGCAGTTTATGGCATTGCGGGCAAACCGTAAGGTCAGGCGCGGTTATTTTATCCATCGCCCGGCGCCGGCGAACACGGGCCTTGGACTGCCTGTTCTGATGCACGCCCATATTTTTCACCCCCTCAGTAAAAATTGCTTACTCATGTTCTCATGTTCTCATGTTCTCATGTTTTGCCTCTTTTGTCAAGTCCCCTCCGCGGCTGAAAAATTTTTATTTCAGCGGATGAAAGGCTTACATTTTAGCGGATGAAAGGCTTACATTTCAGCGGATGAAAGGCTTGCATTTCAGCGGATAATATGTCATACTGCTATTTGACTGAGAGGTGTCATTTATATGGAATATTATAAACGATTCACGGATAAACTCCTTGCCGAACGTTTGCAAAGCTCCGGCGCCGTTCTGATCGAGGGAACGAAAGGCTGCGGCAAAACGGAAACCGCCAAGCACCAATCTGCCAGCGACGTTAGGTTTGACGCCGATGAACAGGTGCGTATCAAAATGGAAATCGACCCAAAGAGCGTACTGGCGGGAAAAACACCGCGGCTGCTTGACGAATGGCAGGAGTACCCGCAGATATGGAACTATGTGCGGCGGGAGGTTGACGAGCGCAAGGAAAAAGGGCAGTTTATCCTGACAGGATCCGCGACTCCCGACGATAAAGCCAAGCGCCATTCCGGCGTCGGAAGGTTCTCGGTCCTCAAAATGCGCCCCATGTCCTTATTTGAAAGGGGCTGGTCGACAGGCGAGGTAAGTCTCGCTTCCTTGATGAAAGGCGAGGCGCCGGCATCCGAAACCGTATCTTTTGATCTCGGCGAGTTGGCTGAAAAGATCACGCTGGGCGGCTGGCCGGGCCTAATCGGCGCGGGCGCCGCCGAAGGGCTGCGTTTTACCGGCGATTACATGACGCTAATAGCTGAAGTGGATATCAGCAAAACGTCCGACAAGCGCCGCGATCCCTACAAGGTGAGGCGACTGCTTCAATCGCTCGGGAGGAATATTTCCACCGAAGCTTCCCTGGCCGCGCTCTCAAAAGATACCGGTGGCAGCGATAACGTGTTGGACGATGAAACGATTGCCGACTATCTTTCCGCGCTCGAACGCTTGATGGCGGTGGATAACCTTCCGGCATGGAACACGCACATCCGCTCGGCGGATATGCTCCGCAAGTCCCCGAAACGCCACTTCGCCGATCCGTCAATGGCGGTCGGCGCGCTTGGGCTGTCTATTGATAAACTGACCGCCGATCTGAATTATTTCGGTTTGTTGTTTGAATCGCTTGCCGTTCGGGATATAAAAATATACGCCGACGCGGACGGCGGCAAGGTTTTCCATTACCGCGACTCGCGGGGATCGGAAATCGACGCCGTCGTGGAATATGCGGACGGCACATGGGGAGCCTTTGAGATAAAGCTCGGAATCGGCGCTGTAGACGCCGCCGCGGATAGTCTCTTGAAATTTGCCGAGAAGATCGACACAGACAGAGTTAAAGCCCCTGTCGCCCTGACTGTTCTAACCGGCAACGGCTTCGCGTACCGCCGACCTGACGGCGTCAACGTCGTGCCGATATCGACCTTGACTGTTTAGGACCTTATTCTACTGGATGTACTCATGCCGGAAATGACCGGATACGAGGCGATTCAGCTTTTGACCGCCCAGCCGCGCACAAAAGATATTCCCGTTATTTTTCTCACCTCAAAAACCGATCCCGGCAGCGAGTTGGAAGGACTCTCCCTGGGCGCGGTGGACTATATCACCAAGCCGTTCGTGCCGCAGCTGCTGCTGAAGCGCGTGGAGATTCACCTGCTCGTGCAGGCGCAGCAGGAAGAACTGCGCTTCATAAACGCCAACCTGCAGCAATTGGTGGCGGCGAAGGCTCATGCCGTCCTGGAATTGAAGAACACGCTTCTGCTGACGGTCAGCGAGCTGGTGGAATGCCGGGACGACATCACCGGCGGCCATATTTTCCGCACGGCCCGCACCCTGCGCTTCATTATTGCGGAAATGCTCGCGGGCGGCGTTTACCGCGACGAATTGGAATCCTGGGATATCGAATTGTTTTTGCAGTCGTCCCATTTGCATGATGTGGGAAAAATTTCTATCAGTGACAATATACTCCTGAAGCCGGGCAAGCTGACGGAGGTTGAATTTGAAGAAATGAAAAAACATAAAAAGCCTTTTCCCCATGAGCAAGCCGTGCGGATCATCATGGAATCCTGCGGCGCTCATTTTGATCCGTCTCTGGCCGATGTTTTTCTGACGGCTTCCGCCCATTTCTGAGCGGCGGCAAAGTATAGCGATCTGTACGGCGGCCGGCGCCAAACCGGGGCAGGGCGCCCCTCGGACGGAGGTGAGGGTTATTGAAACTGATCCGATTGATCAAGGCGAATATCAGGGAATTGCTGTTCATAACGCTGGCTTTTACACTCATGGTAAGCGTCAGCTATATCTACGCCAGCGGCATAGTCCGGAAAAATATCGACGCCAACGCCCAGGAAACCCTGCTCACGGGCAGTTCCGTCATGGAAGCCCTGCTGCGGGAAGCGGAGCTGGTGACGCTGCAAAGCACGCTGGCCGTGCGCAATATCATCGAAGGGCGGCGGGAGGACGGCGCGATCGAACGCTATGTGCGCAATGTGCAGGCCGGCTTGACGAACAAGCGGAACAGCGTGACCGGCTTCATGTTTATCGGGGTATTCCACGCCTTGCGCGGCGCGGCCCGCAGCGTCGGAGCGGCGGAGTTTGCCGATCTGGCCGGCGGCGTGGAAACAGCCGCCCGGAACGGGGACAGGGCGCTGATTGAGAAATGCGCCCCCGAACTGCTGCGGCAATTGCGCCGGCTGCTCGAGGATATTCAGGCCGCCCTTGATTCCCGGCGGGCGGAAACGGCAGAATCCGGCGATTTGTCCGTGCTGGGCCTGGAAAAGCTGCGCTCGGCCCTGCTGGGCATGGATATCCAGACCGTGAATTCGCTCCTGCTGGAATACGCCGCTTTGCCGCTGAAGGGAGCGATGAAAAAGAATATTTCCGATATTGAGCAATATATTCTGATGTTTGAATATGACAAAGCGGTTGATTATATCAATACGCTGCTTTTTTGAGAAAAACACAGGGGGCGAATATTTGTAGTCTTCGCCGCGGTCCCCAGACTCCGCCGGCTCTATATGCCGTTGTAAACGGAATGGACTATGCCGTGTATGACTGAAGTCTGCAAGGGGTCGGCGTTCTTGTGGCAGACCAGGGCCAATATGAAGTTGGGCGTCTGCTTGATGGCAATAAAACGACTGTATTTTTCCTCCACCCGGGCGAACAGGTTGAGATAGAAAAGAGCGGCCAGATCATCTTCGACGAATTGCTGCATGATGCTGTAATTCGGGGCGGTGAAAGCGATGCGGGGCTGGCCGATTCTACACAGGTCGGCCATCATGGTGCTGAAAAAGGTATAGCTGTTCTGGGGCGCTACCAGCGGGATTTTCAGGACATCCTTCAGGGATATTTCCTGGACGAAGGGCGCCACCAGCGACGTGTTGCTATTGACATACAGATAGGATTTGCTTTTGCTGATGGTGTGGCAGATCAGGTGGTCGGCAAGCCCCGCGTTTTCCTCGCAGATAAGGATGCCATAAGCCGCGTGGTCGGTGAGCAGCCTGGAAATTATGGTCTTGTTGTCGGCTTCTTCCATCCGCAGGGCGTCAAAGCGGGTTTTTTGCGTCAAGCGATTCAGGAGTGTCCGGCCGACAGCATAGCTGATGCCGTGGTTCATGTATATGGTGATGTTTTCCATACTGATATTGCCAGGTTTTTGCCGCGCGGTCTGATATTGGCGGCAGATCTTATTCATGTGTTCCAGCAACTGCTTGGCTTCGGCTACCACAAATTTGCCTTCTTCGGTCAGGGTGACGCCGCGGTGGGAGCGTTTGAGCAGGCTGACGCCCAGTTCCTGTTCCAGCTTCTTGATGGCAACGGAAAGCGTGGGTTGCGTGACATGCAGCATCTCGGCGGCGATATTCATGGATTTGTAGTGAGCAACCTGGACGAGATAAAAAAGCGAATCTGTTTTGAGCATTGGTTCGACCTTTCTGGAACTCTGTCCAGCGTTGCTGCAACTGTTTTCTATGACTATGATACCATAGTTGGAATTTTGGGGCAACAGGATTCTTGGCTGTATTGTACCCTGAAAGCAGGCGGAGATAAAGCACCCCATATTGGCCGGGTAGATTTTGCGCTTTGGTTATAAAAAATTTTTATATCTTTCCGGGTAAACGGGTTGATTTACTATTACTATCAGCCCCCCGGGCTATACATCAACTAACCGCACGAATCCGCCCTGATCCAGTCCAGGACGCCCGCTTCTACATACCGGACTACCCTGAGAGCGTTTTTCATTTCCATATTGAACGAGACTTCCTGCGGCGGGGGAGTCGAAGCCCATCGCCTGGGGTTAGCCGGAGTCCGTACAGGCGTTGTCGCCAGAACCCGCCAGGTTATTAAAAGTACCAATAGTGCAATAGAAAATCATGATAATAACTATTATTCAGATTTTTCCCTTCCTGATATAGTAACCCTGGGAAACTTAAGTCGGCCGACTTGAGCTGAGCGGGAAATCAAAAAATGCCAAGAAAGGTTGAAAACAATGACTATCAGGAGGAAAATGGCTGAGAAGGTCTTTGTGCTGGGCGTGGATGGTCTGGATCCGCGCTATAGCAAAAAAATGCTGGGCGAAGGCAAAATGCCGAACCTGCAAAAATTCATTGACCGGGGCGCCGCTCGGGAAGACCTGGTGCTTCTGGGCGGACACCCGACAGTTACGCCCCCCATGTGGACCACGCTGGCAACGGGATGTTATGCCAATGTACACGGGATAACGGCATTTTTCCGGCAGGGCAGCGATCTGGACAAAATCGTTGTCAATTTCGATTCCCGGAATTGCAAGGCCGAGCCGCTGTGGAATATACTGGCGGAAGCAGGCATCAAGACCGCGGTTTTTCATTGGCCCGGCAATGCCTGGCCTCCAACCAGCCCGAACGAAAACCTGCTCGTCCTGGACGGGTCCACGCCGGGATCCATTGGCATGGGCGCCGCCACTCTGGCCGGTGAGTTTATGGCTGTCGCCGATGTGAAAATTGAACAAGTCACTTTCGCGCCTTCGGCAACGGCGGATTTGGACAAAGCCTGCGTGGTCAAGCCGGATCCATCAGGCGGCGGTATGAGCCAAATGACCGAGGGGCTGAAGATGACAAACGAAGCGGCAATGTTTATTCTCAGTGACCGGGAGGGGATGGGGGCGGCCTGCATTGATGACCGCTTCAGCCTGTCACTGTCACCGGTTAAAGAGACCAGCGGCTGGGCGGGCGCTCCCGCGGGCGCCAAGGAGTTCACCTTGCTTTTGTCCGCCGGCTTCTTGCGCCGGCCTTGCTTGATTCTAAAAAATGAGGCCGGCGTCTATGATCGGGTAGCTTTGTACAGAAGCAAGAAAGACGCTGAGCCGTTTGCCATTTTAGAAGAAGGAAAGATCAAGAGTCAGATTTATGATCAGGCTGTTGCCGGCGACGGCGTACACAAAGCTGCGAATTACAATATGAAGTTACTAAAAATAGCGCCGGATGGCAGTCATGTGGAAATGTACATTTCCAATGCCGTTGATATGCACGCTGATTATATCTTTTCCCCCGGCAACTTGTTCTATGAATTGGCGGAAAACGTCGGCTATTTTACTCCCGGTTCCGTGGTCGGCAACCACGATCCGAAGATTGTGACCGATTGCATGTTGGATTGCTGGGAAGTGGCGGCGGACTGGCAGGCGAAAGCTATCCATTATCTGATTGAGAAAAAAGGAGTAGAGGCTATCTTCTCTCATTTTCACAATGTTGATATGCAGGAACACCGTTTCATCCGCTTCATGGTGGACAGCGCCGGCTATGAGCAAGGGCCGGTGGAGATGTACCGCAAATTCCTGGACGACGTCTATGAGCAGACGGACCGTTATCTGGGGCGTTTTCTCCACCTCCTGGACGAAGGGTGGACGGTCATTATCACTTCCGACCATGCCCAGGTCTGCCCGGCGCACAAACCACCGCTGATTGGCGATATGCAAGTAAACGTGCGGGTAATGGAAGAACTCGGATATACTTTCCTGAAACGGGACGCGGACGGGCAGGAAATCCGGGAGATCGACTGGGCGCGCACCAAAGCAGTGGCCGTCCGCGAGTGCAATATTTATATCAACCTCAAGGGGCGTGATCCTCACGGCATTGTGGATCCGGCCGACAAGTATGAATTGGAAGAGCAGATCATGACCGATCTCTACGGTTATCGCGACAAAGTGACAGGCAAAAGGGTCATCGCTCTGGCTCTGCGCAACAAAGACGCCGTGCTTCTCGGTTATGGCGGCCCGGATTGCGGCGATATCTGCTACTGGATAGCCGAGGGTTATAACATTGATCACGCGGACGGCTTGTCTACGGCCTATGGTGAATGTGAAACCAGTCTGTCGCCAATATTTGTCGCCGCCGGCCCCGGCATCAAAGCCGGGTATACAACAGACCGCTATATCAGGCAAATCGACGTGACGCCGACCATCGCGGCCCTCATGAACGTGCGCATGCCGGATCAGTGCGAAGGGGCGCCGGTCTATCAGATTTTCGCGGAAGAATTTTAATATCATGGCCAGGAGGCGGCCCGAAGTTATTTCGCGCCGCCCGGTCCTGGCATGGGAGAGTGCCTATGAACGCCATGCAGGTAGAGGCGGAGATTAAAAAAAGTCAGAGGTTAAGGGAACTTAAAATCCGGATCAAAAACTGTTGCTGCCGGTACTGCGGGGGGTCGCTGAAACTCCGGCGGATTCTCTACGGCAATTTGAGCGAAGGCCGGGTGGAAATATTCTGTACCGACTGTGACCGGATTGAATATGGAGTTGATCGCGAAATATTTCATGTAGCCAAGCATTTTGTGCAGGAATTTGATTTCAATATGTATCCGGACAATGCCGGGAACGTGCGAACCGTTCAGATGAACACGGCTAAAGTCTGTGACATTATGGCCTGGGGCTGCAAGAACCTCGGTTTTCTGGCCTATGACGGGTTCCAGGTTCCGGTGGATATCAGTCAGGGCATCATCGGGGATGATGTTGTCCTCCGGAACGCTGAGCTGGAGCCGGAGCCGGAAATTGAAACAATGGATGAAAACATGATTTTTGGGCGCGGCAGTGGTGACAGCACATGTCTGTAATAATAAGCTGCGCGCACATCGGTTGTCAGTTCGGGCAACGCTTTCTGCTGTACGATATTAATTGGGAAGTCCAAAAGGGCGACCATTGGATTGTCTTTGGCCTGAACGGCAGCGGTAAAACGACTCTGCTCAGCATCATCGCCGGCTTCAATGCCTTCACGCACGGGCAGCTCAAAGTGTTTGGCGCAGAATATGATGAGGACAACATTTTACCCTTGCGCCGCCGTATCGGTTGGGTCAGCTCGTCATTTTTTGACAAATACCTTTCCTGGGAGTCAGTGTTGTCCGTGGTATTGTCCGGGATTTCCGGCACGCTGGGCCTTAGCCGGCTGGTCACAGACCAGGATGTGAAGCGCTCTTTATCCCTGCTCCGGCAAATGCGGCTTGGCGACAAAACTGATCAGCCTTTTGCTTTGCTGAGCAAAGGGGAAAGGCAGTCAGCGCTGATAGCGCGCGCGTTGGTCAGCAACCCGGAAATACTGATATTGGACGAACCGGGCACTGGCCTTGATATTTTTGCCCGGGATTGGGTTTTGGGCACGGTCGCTGATTTTGCCAGACTTACAGATATGACCATAATCTATGTCACTCACTACGCGGAAGAAATATTGCCGATGTTCCAGCAAGCGCTGCTTTTGCGGCAGGGGCGTGTCTTTTGTCAGGGCGCCGCCGCGGAGCTATTCACCGATAAGGTGCTCACGGATTTTCTTGACCTGCCGGTGACAGTCAGTCTGGTTGACAAGCGATACCACATCAACCCGGAAGGGAGATGGGGCCATGTTTGAAACAAATAACCAGGCAGATATATCGGCCATGTTGCAAAAAGACGGTGTTATCCGGAAAAGCGCCTCCATGTATTTTGAAAACAATAAAGACCTGGTCGCCGCCAATGACTTCACTCTCGCCCTGAAGCTGGGCTGCTTCGACCGGGAGATCACGTATTATGGCACGGCGTATTTGGCCGATGGCGCGGTTAATTATCGGATCAGTGCCAAAGAACTGGAATTAAGGCAGTTTGTGGAAAAAGGAGCAGTGCATGGTCTTGTGCCCACGCCGGTACTGCGCTTGATCCGCCGCTATCCTGTGCCGTCCGGCCAGGAAGATGACGTAAAAGCAAAAGTGATTAAAGAAACCGGCCGGGCAGTCCGCGCATTATACAATCAAATTTTTTTCCACGCCTTAGGCCAATTGCAGGGCTTACCGGCCACCAACGCGGCCTATGCCGGTTTAACCGCCATCCGGGATGATCTGATCGGGTGCTATGACGAGCGGGAACTGCAGTTGTTTGCCGGACTGCTCTTGACCGCGCTCGACAGCCGGGTTTTATCCTTGCAAGGTTACGGGCGCTGGCCGGTTGGCTGGAAGATACATGGCGGCAAATGACGGATGATATTGTTCGAAAAGGGCATTACCGCAAAGTGTTATCCGGTTTTGCCTGGGAAAGCGGAAACGGCGAGCCCCGGTTTTTCTGGGACGCGATGAAGGCCGTAACCTGCAAAACCCGCACGGAGTTCACTCTGAAGGGGTTGCTATGTACACCGGTTTACATACGGGAATATCGCCTCACGGAAATGAGCGATTTTCCCGAGGTAAGTCGGGCTTTTCAAGCGGAACTCCGTCAATGCTTTTCCGAAGAGTATTTTGCCAGACTGCATTGGCTTAAATCCCTGCCGTCCGGAATCACCGGACCTAACTACCGCCAAGCGACGACGGAACTTGAAGGACGCTGTTCCGCTGCGGCTTGGCTGCTATGGCAAAGCCTCGGGCGACGATGGAATTGTATAGCTTTTAATAAAGAAGAAACAGGGGGGCACTGAAATGGTTTTGGAGAAAATTGACAGCAATTCCTTTGAGCAAATTATTTATGATGACGCTACCCCGAGTCTGGTGATGTTTTCCCGCAATAACTGTCGTGTTTGCCTTGCGGTGCGGCCGGTGCTGGAAGATTTGGCGCCCCAATACCTGGGGCGGGTTTCTTTCTTCTATACCGATGTGGAAGACGATGAACCGCTTTTCCGGCGCTTTTCCCTGAAAGGCGTTCCCCAGCTCCTGTTCTTTCGGGACGGAAATTATGTGGGCAAGATGGCGGGAGAACTCGCCGAAGAGGATATTGAAGTTAAACTGAAGGAATTGTTTGCCTGAAAGGAGATTCTGGCCATGCCGAAGGATGTTGAATTGACAAAACCCGGTGAGGAAACAAAACGGAGCGGCTTCTATTTCGATGGCATTCCCGTCAAAGGAAAGTATCTTTCCCTGTTTCTTTTGGTGATGGTGGCTTATTTTTTTGAACAATGGGACAACAATAATTTCGGTTTCATTGCGGCTTCGTTTGTCCAGTCCTGGGGCGTTGATATGACGGTGGTCTCCCAAATAACCGGCTGGTACTTTATCGCCATGATGGCCGGCGGATTGTTGGGGGGAGTTATTTCGGATCTGATCGGGCGAAGGAAAACATTTTTGCTGAGTCTGGTTATTTTCTCCGCCGCTTCGATCGTCAACGGCTTCACCAATCATTTGGGCCTGTTCATCATTGCGCGATTGTTTACCGGTTTTGGCGTTTTTTGTATGATGATTGTCAGCATCACCTATCTCTCAGAGATGTCGCCGGCCGAGAGCCGGGGTAAATGGCAGGGATTGATTTCGGCCATTGCGCTGTTATGCCTGCCGCTCATGGCAGTAACAGCCAGATTGGTCGTTCCCATCAGCGCCGAGGCTTACCGCTTTCTCTTTTACTTTGGCGGCGTGGGCTTTCTCATTTTTTTCATTGCCCTCAAAGGGCTCAAGGAATCGCCGCGTTGGCTGGTGGCCAAAGGACGCGTTGCTGAAGCCGAACAAATAATATATGACTTAACCGGCCAAAGAATCGACTTGAGCGACGCGGCCAAGAAAGTGCCGCCTAAGACCAACTTCGCCCAAAACATTGCCGGTATTTTCAGCAAGGCCTACCTGCGGCGGACAATTGTCATTTTGATCATGACCATCCTGGTCACTATTCCCATGATGTCGTCTGTCAACTGGATAACGCTGCTGCTCAATCAAAAAGGTTTTACTGTTGAGCAAAGTCTGATGATTTCTGCTCTGGCGCTGATCGGTTCGCCAATCGGCTGCTTCATCTGCTCTTTGGTATCAGACAAAGGCGGTCGCAAGATACCCTTTGCTGTTTTTGCTTTCCTCTACACGGGCTTCCAACTGTTGTTTGCCTTCTCCGGCACCAACTTCTGGTATTGCGTAGTTTTGTATTTTCTGGCCAACACCTCATTTCCGGTGGTCACTTACGTACTCATGTCCTATATTGCCGAATCATATCCGACCAATATGCGTAACACGGCAACCGGCTTGCAAAACGGCGTCGCCCGCTTGAGCGTATCGCTTTTCCAACCATTGATCCCGTTGATATATGCAGCATGGAGTTTTCCGGGCGTCATCGGTTCTTTTGCCGCTTGCTCCTTCCTGGCTGGTGCAGTGATGCTGGTGTTCGGTTGGCGCACCGGCGGCAGATCCCTGGAAGAAATCAATTAACAATTTCTTCCCATAGATCCAGTCTGAGAGATCGGCGCTCTCCGGGTATCCGGCAGGAGGACGCTCTCCGCAGAAGGCGTCGTCTTTTGGACATTGCGCAATGTCTAAAAGAACCGGCGGCAAAGGAGGTGAAAAAAGGTTCAAGTCCCCGTAGGGGCGGCCGCCTTCGGCCGCCCGCTCCGCCAAAGTCCCGCAATAACTTACCTATTACAGAGAGGAGTTTTTTTCACACATGAACAGAAACAAAACTATTGCGATTCTGGCTGTTGTCGCGCTGCTGCTGACGGTGGTTCCGGCACAGCTGTTCGCCATCAGCTCCACAACGGACAGCCTCCGCCTCGCCGGCGCCGACCGCGTGGGCACGGCGCTGGAAAGCTCGGTGGGCTGGACGACGGCCGACAATGTTATCATCGCCCCGGCCGACCAGGCCAATCTCGTGGACTCCCTGTCCGCCGCCCCTTTGGCCGGTCAGGAAAAAGCCCCGATCCTGCTCACATTCAAAAACAGCCTTGACGCGGCCGTCAAAGACCGCATCGTCGAGCTGAAGGCCAAGAAAGCCTTCGTGATCGGCGCGGTGACGGATCCCGTGGTCGATCAGCTGAAGACCATCGCCGGTCTGGAAGTGGAAGTGCTGCGCGGCGCGAACCGCTGGGCCACTTCTGACCTGATCAACGCGAAACTCCTCGGAGCGGCCGGCACCTTTGTCGT
>JAISWK010000076.1 GCA_031270805.1 Gracilibacteraceae bacterium | reverse complement strand
CCCAGATGTCATTCTGCGCGGAGGCACCGGGGTCATTACCGGGTGTCGCGCCTCCGTCGCAGAATCCATGCAACGGGCGGACAATGCACAATCGGGGCAAAAACTTTTTGGCGAGGCGTGGATTCTGCCTATGCCGTTTTCATCATCATTCCCACTCTATGGTTCCCGGCGGCTTTGACGTTATGTCATACACGACGCGGTTGATGCCTGGCACCTCGTTGACTATACGCCCGGAAATCCGGGCCAGCGTCTCATAGGGCAGTCGGGCCCAATCCGCCGTCATCGCGTCCTCGCTCGTCACGGCCCGCAAAACGATGGGATAGCCGTAGGTGCGCTCGTCGCCCATGACGCCGACGCTGCGGATGGTGGGCAATACGGCAAAATACTGCCAGATCTCCCGCTCCAGCCCGGCGCGCCGGATTTCCTCCCGCAGGATAGCGTCCGCCTCGCGCAGGAGAGCCAGTTTTTCTTCGCTCAACTCGCCGATAACGCGTACCGCCAGGCCCGGGCCGGGAAAAGGCTGGCGCCAGACGATCTCCTCCGGAATCCCGAGTTCCGCGCCCACCTCGCGCACCTCGTCCTTGTAGAGCATCCGCAAAGGCTCAATCAACTCAAACTGCATATCCGGCGGCAGACCGCCGACATTGTGATGGCTTTTGATCGTCCGGGCCGTGTCCGTGCCGCTCTCCACGACATCGGGGTAGAGCGTTCCCTGGACGAGAAAATCTATCCGCCCCAGCTTGCGCGCTTCCGCCTCAAAAACCCGGATAAACTCCTCGCCGATGAGCTTGCGTTTGCGCTCCGGTTCCGTCGTCCCGGCCAGTTTGGCCCGAAAACGCTCCGCCGCGTCCACGAACACGAGGTTCAGGGCAAAATTCCGGGTGAAGGTCTCGCGGATTTGCCGGGACTCGTCTTTGCGCATGAAACCGTGATCCACATAAACACAGGTCAGCGCGTCGCCTACCGCCTTATGCACGAGTACGGCGGCCACAGAGGAATCCACCCCGCCGGAGAGCGCGCATAAAACCTTGCCCCCGCCCGCCCGCCGGCGGATATTCTCTGTCTGCGCGGCGATAAAAGAATCCATCGTCCAGTCCCCGCGGCAGCCGCAGACCTCGGTGAGAAAAAGGCGGAGCATTTCCTGCCCGCGCCCGGTGTGGCGGACTTCCGGGTGAAATTGCACGGCGTAGAGACGGCGAGCCGGGTCGTACATCGCGGCCACCGGCGTGTGGGCCGAAGCCGCAGCGGGCAAAAAACCGGGCGGCGGCGCTTGCACCGTGTCGCCGTGGCTCATCCAGCATACTTGCCGGCCTTGCAGACCGCGCCACATGCCGTCCGCCGGAAAAATTTCCACTTCCGTCCGTCCGTACTCGCGCCCCTCCGCTTTTTCCACCCGCCCGCCCAACTGCCGGGCCATCAGCTGCATACCGTAACAAATCCCCAACACGGGGATGCCCAAGTCATAAATCCCCGCGTCCACGCTCGGCGCGCCAGGGTCGCTGACGCTGGCCGGGCCGCCGGAAAAAATAAGGCCTTTCGGCCGGCGGGCCGCGATCTCCGCCAAAGGCGTATGACAGGAGATCATTTCCGAATACACCTTTTCTTCGCGGACGCGGCGGCAGATGAGTTGGTTGTATTGCCCGCCAAAATCCAGCACGAGAATTAAATCCTGCCCCATGTTCCCTCCCCGGCGCAAGTTCAGTGCGGCTTGCGCCTCCGCAGTTCGCGCAGAAAGCTGAGATAATAATCATAGCGAAGCTGGGCGATCGTCCCGGCGGCCACCGCCGCTTTGACCGCGCAATCCGGCTCCTGGTCGTGCAGACAGCCCTTAAAACGGCACACCGCCGCCCTGGCTATTTCCGGGAAGCAACGTCCCAGTTCCGCCGGCTTTATGTCCGGAAAATAATAGGTGGAATAGCCCGGCGTGTCCGCGATCAGGCCGCCGGCCACGCGCAAGAGCTCCACCTGCCGGGTGGTGTGCCGGCCCCGCTCCCCGCGGGCGCTGAGTTCGCCGGTTTTATGCCGGAACCCGCCCAGCGCGTTGAGCAAGGTGGTTTTGCCTACGCCGGACTTGCCCATAAGCACCGAGACCCGCCCCCGCAGCCGCGCGCCGAGTTCCGGCAGTCCCTCTCCGCTCACGGCGGAAACACAGTGGGTTTCATAGCCCGCCCGCCGGTAAACATCGGGCGCCTGCCGCGCCTCCTCCGGCAGCAAATCCGCCTTGGTAAAAGCGAGGACGGCCTCCAGTCCGACCCAGGCCGCCTGCACCAGCAGCCGGTTCAGCAGCGTCTCGTCCGGAGCCGGTTTGGCCAGGGAAAAAACGAGGACGGCCAAGTCCACATTGGCCACCGGGGGCCGCCTCAGCGCGTTCCGGCGCGGCAACACCGCCTCCACCGTCCCGCGGCTGTCCTCCCTCGTCAGGATTTCCACCTCGTCGCCCGGCAAAATATCCAATTTTTGCCAGCGAAAGCGGCCGCGCAGCGAGCATTCCCATACTTTCTCCCCGGCCAGGACATAATAAAAACCGCCGTAACCGCCGCAACGCTGCAGCAATTTTCCCTGCCAACGCATAGACGCCTTTAATCCTTATCGTAGAAAATGTTGACGGCGGAAAGATATTCGCGACCGTCGCCGCCATAATGTACCTCTCCGCGCTCAACCGCGATGTGGACAATCTGCTCCCGCCTGATTTGCTCCACTTCAAAAAAATTATTCACCGCCTGCTCAATCGAGCCGCCCAACCCATGCACCGGCAAAATCCGTTCCATTTTCATCATATTGTTCCCCTCCTTTCTCGCTCGTCAAACCCTAAATCGGTGGACCGGGACCGAGCGAGACGATGAGCGTCACCGCCCCTCCCTGCATGATAGCGCGCGACGGAGCGGGATCGGTGGCAATCACGGCGTCCGGCGGGTATAAATTTGATTTCTCCGTTTTCACGGTGATCACAAAATGATTGGCGTTCAGAATTACCTTGGCTTCGGCGGAGGAAAGCGCCAGCACGTCCGGCATCACGGTCATGACATATTCCTCGCCGCTGCTGACCCACAGGGTTATTTTGCCGTCCGCCGGCCATTCGGTTCCCGGGGCCGGGTCCTGGTTGAGTACCCGGTTGGCGGACACAGTGCTGCTGGATTCCGCTATGGTCTCCAAGGCTTCCACCGAAAATCCGGCCTGCGTCAGACGGTTTTTCGCGTTTTCCAGACTGGGATGATCCGATTTGATATCGGGCAGACGCAAGAGAGGCGCCCCCTTGCTCAGAGTGATTTCAATCACGCGCTCCGCTTTGACCTGTTCCTCCGCCGGTACGCTCTGGGCCATGACATGGTCCGGGGGCACCGTGTCGCTGAAATCGTAGACGACGCTGGGCGCGGCGGTCAGACCGGCTTCGCGCAGGGCCAGCTCCGCTTCCGCCAGCGTCAGATTGACCAGGTCCGGCGCCGTGACGACCGGAACATAGAGCAGGCCCAGCAGTTTGTTCACCCCCAGACCGGCGGCGAGGAGCAGAACCAGCGCCACTGCGGCCGTCACGGCCCAGCGGATCCGCCGCCGCCTGTTTGTCCCGCCGGAACCGCGCACGGCCTGACCCAGCCGGTCATGCACCTTAGTTTCCCCCGCCCCGTCCGCCGCGTCCGGGTCGTTCCACTCCACGAGCCGCCCGGCCTCGACTGCGGCCAAATCAGCCAACAGTTCAGCGGCGTCGGTGTAACGCTGTTCCATATTCTTGCTCAGGAGCTTATGGACAATTTTTTCCAGTTCGGGCGGCACGGCCGAATTGAGGGCGCAGAGGGAGGGCGGCGCCTCGTTCAGATGCTTCATCACTATCGCGTAGGGTGAATCGCCGTCAAAAGGGAGCCGCCCGCTCAGCATTTCATACAGGATGACGCCGAGGGAATACAGATCCGACTGAGCGCCCGTCGTCTGGCCCTTGGCCTGTTCGGGGGAAAGATAATGCACCGAGCCGACGATATCGCCGGCCTTCGTGATGGTGTCGGCGGAGACGGGGTGGGCGATGCCGAAATCCGTCACCTTGACCCGACCGGCCTTGGTAATCAGAATATTCTGCGGTTTGATGTCCCGGTGAATAATCCCGCCCGAATGGGCGTGGGCCAAAGCTTCCGCCACCTGGCGCGTGACGTCGATGGCGGCGCCGACCGGAAAGGGGGCCTTATCCCGAATATATTTTTTCAGCGTCTGCCCTTCTACATACTCCATCACGATGAAATCGGCGTCTTCCCTGCCCACGTCATAGACCGAGACGATATTCGGATGGGAAATGCTGGCTGCGGAGCGGGCTTCCCGCCGGAAACGCCGGACAAAGCCTTCGTCGCTGGCGAATTGCTCCCGCAGAATCTTCACGGCCACGACGCGGCCCAGCAGGGAATCCATGGCCTTATAAACGATGGCCATCCCTCCCGCGCCCACAGTTTCCAGCAATTCGTATCTTCCCGCCAGTATTTTGCTCACAAACGCACTCCTTAACTAGCCCCGGCCGCGGGGAAAAACCAGCACGGCGGTAAAGTTATCGGGGGCCCCGCGCTCCAGCACCAAGTCTTTCCAGGCGGCAAAAAGAGCGCCGTCCAAGCCGCCGCACACGTCCCGGTTCATTTCCTCCGCCGCGAGCAGCCGACTGAAGCCATCCGTACAGAGCAGCAAGGCGTCCCCCGCCATGAGTTCCAAGGCAAAACAATCCGGCGCGACGGGTGCGCCGCTCAGGGCCCGGGAAAGCACATGCCGATCCGGGTGGCGCGCCGCCTCTTCCGCCGTCAGCACTCCCTTCTGCCTGAGGTCTTCCACCACGGAATGATCCCGGGTCAGCTGGGTGACATCGCCCTGCCGAAACAGGTAGGCGCGGCTGTCGCCGACATGAGCGAACACGGCCTGCTCCCGGCCGGCGATAAAGGCGGTCAGCGTCGTTCCCATGCCGTTCCGGCCTTTGTGGCGCGACTCGGCCCGGATGCGGCGGTTGGCTTCCCGCACCGCCGTCTCCAGCCAGCCGGTCAGTTCGGCGTCCGTCAGCCCCGGCAGAGTGGCGGCTTCCCGCTCCAGCGTTTCCACGGCCAAAGCCGAGGCCACTTCGCCGGCGTTGTGCCCGCCCATGCCGTCCGCCACCGCGAACAGGCCCGTTTCCGGAAGGAGGAGAAAGCTGTCTTCATTATTTTGGCGTACAGACCCGGTTTCCGAGACGTAAAAATATTCCATGACATTCCTCTCGCGGCGCTTTTAACCTTAAATTATTCGCTAAAACTCCGGGAATTCCTGCCGGGCCCGGCGGCGCTTCTCCGGCCGCCGACTTGACAAAAACAGTAAAACGGCGTATGCTGAAAGCGTCGCCGGCGAATGACGGCCATGGGTCTTTGGGGCCGGAGTCAGTGAAAGGAATGAGAGCAAAGTATGAAAAACAGTCAAAAATATCGGCGGGGCTATTTTCTGCCCCCGGTGAGCGAATTAAAATGGGCCCGCAAAGAATATGTCACTGAGGCTCCGATCTGGTGCAGCGTTGATCTGCGTGACGGCAATCAGGCCCTGGTCGTGCCTATGAGCCTGGAGGAAAAACTGGAGTTTTTCTCTTTCCTCGTCCGTCTTGGCTTCCGGGAGATCGAAGTGGGTTTTCCCGCCGCCTCCGACACGGAATACGCTTTTTTGCGCACGCTGATCGAGCGCGATTTGATTCCGGACGACGTGACCGTCCAGGTGCTGACCCAGTCGCGCGAACACATTATCGCCCGGACTTTTGCCGCTCTGCGCGGTGTGAAAAAAGCCGTGGTGCATCTGTATAATTCCACTTCCCTGGCCCAGCGGGAACAGGTTTTCCAGAAACCGCAGGCGGAAATAACGGAGATCGCCGTGAGCGGCGCCCGCCTGCTGGCGGAACACGCGCGGCAGACCCCGGGGGATTTTCGCTTCGAGTATTCCCCGGAGAGTTTTACCGGCACGGAAATGGAGTACGCGCTGGAGATTTGTAACGCCGTGCTGGATGTATGGCGGCCGGGTCCGGATAATCCCGTCGTCATCAATTTGCCGGTGACTGTTTCCATGTCCCTGCCGCATATATACGCTTCCCAGCTGGAGTTTATGAGCGACCGGCTGAAATACCGCCCCCATGTCATACTTTCCCAGCACCCCCATAACGACCGCGGCTGCGCGGTGGCGGACACGGAACTCGGTCTCTTAGCCGGGGCCCAGCGCGTGGAGGGCACGCTTTTCGGCAACGGGGAGCGCACGGGCAATGTCGATATCGTGACCCTGGCCCTGAATCTGTACGCCCACGGCGTTGATCCGGGCCTGAATCTGGAAAACCTGCCGGAAGTCGTCGCCATGTATGAAAAACTGACCGGGATGCGTGTGTATGAGCGCCAGCCTTACGGCGGCAAGCTCGTGTTCGCGGCTTTTTCCGGCTCGCATCAGGACGCGATCGCCAAGGGCATGAAATGGCACGCCGAACACCCGCAGGAACATTGGTCCGTTCCCTACCTGCCGATCGACCCCCAGGACATCGGCCGGGAATACGAAGGGGACGTGATTCGCATCAACAGCCAATCGGGCAAGGGCGGCGTCGCTTACGTGCTGGAGCGCCAATTCGGGCTGGAGCTGCCGGCGCGGCTGCGCGAAGAACTGGGCTACCGGGTCAAGGGCGTGTCCGATCGGGAGCGGCGGGAGCTCTTGGCGCCGGATATTTATGATATTTTCCGGGTGGAGTATATTAACCTGGAAGATCCGATTCGCCTGGCGGACTACCATTTTCACCGCAACGACCATATGCGGGTGGAGTTGGAACTGGATCGGCGGGGGGAAAAATTGGTGGGCGCGGCCGGGGGCAACGGGCGCTTTGACGCCGTGAGCAACGCCCTCCAGGCTCTGCTGGACTGCCGCTACACGGATTTGACCTATAAAGAACACGCTCTGGGCGAGGGTTCTGCGGCCCAGGCTATCGCCTACGTCAGTATCCGGGCCGAGAACGGGCGAACCTACTGGGGGGCCGGCGTCCACACGGATATTATGGCCGCCTCGATCAACGCCCTGATCAGCGCCGTGAACCGCCGGCTGAAGGATGGGAGCGCCGCCCTTTGACTGGAGCTATCGCTTACAATGAGGCCGCGTCGCTGCGCCGTGCTTTGGAGCGCGTTTTACCGGCGGTGGCCAAGCCGGGCCGCTACACCGGCGGCGAATGGAATATGGCCCGCAAGGATTGGGCGGCGGCGGAAGTGCGCCTGGCCTTTCTTTTTCCCGATGTCTACGAAGTGGCGATGTCCAACCTGGCCCTGCGCATCCTCTACGGCCTGGTCAATGATGATCCGCGTTTTCTCTGCGAGCGCGTTTTTGCCCCTTGGCCGGATATGGCGGAAAAAATGCGGGCGGCGGGCATCCCGCTCTACGGACTCGAGTCGCTCCGGCCCCTCCGGGCTTTCGACGTTTTGGGCGTCACGCTCCAATACGAGCTATCCTATACCAATATCCTCTACATGCTGGATTTAGCCGGGATCCCGCGCCGGAGCGCCCGGCGGCGGCAGAGCGGCGGCGCGGAAAACTGGCCCTGGCTCCTGGCCGGTGGGGCCGGCGCTTTCAACCCGGAACCCCTGGCCCCGTTTTTCGACATCTTCCTCTTGGGCGACGGCGAAGAACTGCTGCCGGCCGTACTGGCCCAAATCGGAGCGGCTAAGAAAAACGGCGTCTCGCGGGCGGAAACGCTGCGGCGCCTGACCGGCCGGGCCGGGGTTTACGTCCCGGAATTTTATACGCCCCAGACGGACGGGCAGGGGGTTTTTCAGGGAGTCCGGGTGGAAGCCCCCGCGCCGGCGCAAGTGCAAAAAGCAGTCGTCACGGATTTCAGCGCCGCTTATTTTCCCGTGCGTTGTATCGTGCCTTATAACGAAGCCGTCCACGACCGGATCATGCTGGAGGTCATGCGGGGCTGTACGCGGGGCTGCCGCTTCTGTCAGGCCGGGATGACGGGGCGGCCGCTCCGGGAACGCCGGCCGGAGCTTTTACGCCGCCAAGCGCAGGAGGCCGTGCGGGCCACCGGCTACGAGGAAATTTCCCTGGTCTCGCTCTCCACCGGCGATTATTCCGGGGTCGGCGGGCTGCTGCGCGATTTGACGGCCGATATGGCCGCCTGGAGCGTGAATGTCTCTTTGCCGTCGCTGCGGCTGGATTCCTTCGACGTGACTCTGGCGGCGGAAGTGCAAAAAGTGCGCAAGTCCGGGCTGACTTTCGCGCCGGAAGCCGGCAGCCAGCGCCTGCGGGACGTGATCAACAAAGGCGTCCGGGACGAAGATCTGATCCAGACGGTCACGGCCGCTTTCGCGGCGGGCTGGCACAATATAAAACTGTACTATATGATCGGGCTGCCGACGGAGAGGGAAGAGGATCTGGACGGCATAGCAGCGCAGGCGGAAGCGGTGCTGGCGGCCGGCCGGCGCGCCGGCGTCCGGGCCCGGGTCGCCGTCTCCGTCAGTAATTTTGTCCCCAAACCGCATACGCCCTTTCAATGGGCGGCTCAGGACGATCCGGCCGTCCTGCTGGCCAAGCAGTCCTATCTGCGGGAAAAACTGCGCCGCACCGCCGTGAAGCTTCAGTGCCACGACGCGGAGATGAGCGCGGCGGAAGCGGTTCTTTCCCGGGCCGACCGGCGCGGGGCCGATCTGCTGGAAGCTTTGGCCGACAGGGGCGCCATGTTTGACAGCTGGAGCGAATGGTTCCGGCCGGAGCTATGGCGGGCGGCTTTTGCGGCCACCGGTCTCAAGGCTGCGGATTTTACCGGCGCCCGCTCCCTGACCGCGCCCCTGCCCTGGGATCATCTGAGCGCGGGCGTCTGTGGCGCCTTTTTGCGGGCCGAGGCCGAGAAAGCCGGGCGGGCAGAACGGACGGCGGACTGCCGCTTGATCTGCGGCCGCTGCGGCGCCTGCGGTGGCGCGGCGTGAAAATCCGACTTCTTTACAACAAACTGGCGGAAGCCAAATACGTCGCCCACTTGGATCTGACCAGGTTTTTGGAGCGAGCTCTGCGCCGCGCCGGCGTCCCAGTGGCCCGCTCGCAAGGATTCAACCCGCACGCCCGGATCTCTTTCGGCCCCCCGCTGGCGGTCGGCGTGGAAGGGCTGGGCGAATACGCCGACGTGGAAATCCAGAGCGACGGTCGCTTAAAACCGGCGGCGGCGGCGGAACAGGCCGTGCGGGCCCTGCGCGCCCAAATGCCGCCCAATATCAGCATTTTGGATTATTGCCTGCTGCCGCCCGGCGCGCCGGCGCTGACGGCCATAATCGATCTGGCCTGCTACCTGGCCTGGATTCCGCTGAGAGAACCTCGGGCGGAGGCGGAATTGGAGCGGGCTCTGGCGGACTGGCTCGCTCAAGCGGAAATCATGGTCGTCCGGACTAAGGAAGGCGGGGCCCGGCCCGTGAGCAAAAACATCCGCCCCTTCGTCCGCCGGCTGGCTTTGCGCGGCGCGGCGGCGACCGGAGCGGACGGGCCGGGTTTTGGGCTGGAGCTGGAAATCGGGCTGAGTAACGCCGGTTCGGCCAAGGCGGCGGAGGTGGTGAGATCCCTCTGCGCTTTTGCGGCCCTGCCCTGGGAGCAGGCGGGACTCAGCCTCGTGCGCACCGGTCTTTTTGCCGGAGGGGAAAAAAGACTTTCCCCGCTTTTAACTCCATGTCCGCGATAATCAAGGCCGACCTGGGGCAAATCGTCGCCGACGGCGCCATCCCCTGGAAAAAATTAGATAAAACTACAATTCTTGTCACCGGCGGGACGGGTATGATCGGCGCCGCTCTGGTGCGCGCGCTCTCCGCCCTCCGGGAAGCGCACCGCCTTGATCTGTCGATTTTGGCCTCCGGCCGGAACCAAGAGAAAGCCGCTCCGCTGGTGCTAGGGTACGGGGCGGAGTTTTGGCCCTGGGACGTCCGCCAACCGCCGGTGCTGGCGGCGCCGGTGGACTATATTTTTCATGGCGCCGCTATAACCGCTTCCGCCGTCATGGCGGCCCGGCCGGCGACTGTCGCCCTGACCGGGCTGCAAGGGACGGCCGCCGCGCTGGAGCTGGCCCGGGTCAAAGGCGTCCGGAGCATGGTTTTTCTTTCCTCGGTGGAGGTGTACGGAGATACCGGCCCGGCGGCGGATGTGAGCGAAAACGATTTGGGGCGGCTGGATCTGAGCGACCCGCGCAGCTGTTATCCGGAAAGCAAGCGCATGGGCGAGTGCCTGTGCCATTGCTATGCGGCTCAATACGCTCTGCCCGTGAAAATAGCGCGCCTGGCCCAGACTTTCGGCGCCGGCGCCTCCCCGGAGGATCCGCGGGTGTTCGCCCAATTCGCCCGGAGCGCCCTGACCGGCCGGGATATCGTGCTGCAGACGGAGGGAAAGTCATTTGGCAATTACTGTTATCTGAGCGACGCCGTGCGGGCTTTGCTGCTCCTGCTGCTGAAAGGCGAAAACGGCGAGGCCTACAATATCACGAATCCGGCTGCCGGCATGACCATCCGGGAAATGGCGGAGACCGTAGCCCAAAAGGTCTGCGGCGGCAGGATCAGGGTAACGACAGCCATTCCGGCCGACAGGGCGGCGCTGGGGTACGCAGCCGGAGGAACCGGACGCCTCAGCGCCGCCAAAATGGCCGCTCTCGGCTGGGAAGCGGCCTATGGGCTGGCGGAGATGTATGAGCGCCTGTTGGCCGACTGGCTTAGTTGGGAGAGCTTAGTTGGGAGAGCTTAGTTGGGAGAGGGGATTCCCCTCCTTTGGAGGGGTGCCGCGAAGCGATGATATATATTCCTCGTCGTAAAAAGTGTTATAATTCCTTATAATATCATTGTATTTTATGCTGGGGCAAGGTATACTTACTGCGTGAGGTGGCGCTCCATGTATAGAACAGCGATTGAAGAACTGCATAAGTGGCAAACGAAACGGAGCAAAAAACCGCTCATTATCCGCGGCGCAAGGCAGGTAGGCAAGACCTGGCTGATGAAGGAGTTTGGCCGGCTTGCCTTTGATAAAACCGTCTACATCAGTTTTGACAGCAATCAGCGCATGAAAGAGCTGTTTTCATCCGACTTGGATGTGGAGCGGATCGTAACCGGGCTGGAACTCTACTCCGGCCAAAAAATCAATCCCGCGAATACATTGCTGATCTTCGATGAAGTGCAGGAAGTCCCCAAAGCCCTGACTTCGCTCAAATATTTCAATGAGAACGCGCCGCAGTATCAAATCATGTGCGCCGGCTCGCTCTTGGGTGTCGCGCTGCATCAGGGTACGTCGTTCCCTGTGGGGAAGGTGGAATTTTTAGACCTATACCCTTTGAGCTTCACGGAGTTTTTAATCGCCACGGGCAAGGGCCAATATGTGGAGTTGCTGCAAAAAGGCGACTTCGCTATGGCAACCGCTTTCAAGCAGACCTATATCGACATGCTCAAATACTATTACTATGTGGGCGGGATGCCGGAGGTCGTACACAGCTTTTCCGAAAACAGGGATTTTGGCGAGGCGAGGGAAATTCAGCAGCGCATCCTTGACGCCTATGAGCAGGATTTTTCCAAACACGCGCCCCCCGGCGCCGTGCCGCAGATCCGAATGCTTTGGAACAGTATCCCCGCGCAGATCGCCAAGGAAAATAAAAAATTCATTTATGGGCTGATCAAGAAAGGCGCGCGGGCCAAGGAATACGAGCAGGCCATGCTGTGGCTGACAGACTGCGGCCTGGTTCATAAGGTGCATCGGGTGAACGCGCCCAGCCTGCCGCTGAAAGCCTACGAGGATCTTAAATCCTTTAAACTGTTCCTGGTTGATGTCGGCTTGCTTTCCTGTATGGTTCGCTTGAACCAAGGCGCGCTTTTGGATGGCAGCGAGCTTTTTAAGGAATTCAAAGGCGCGCTGACTGAGCAGTATGTATTGCAGCAGTTAAAAACCCTTAAGAGCCTGGAAACCTATTACTGGACGAATGACCGAGGCGGCGCGGAGATCGATTTTATTGTGGATAGCGGCGACGCGGTCATTCCCATTGAAGTGAAGGCCGAGACGAATTTGAAGGCGAAAAGCCTGAAAATGTATCAGGAGAGGTTTCGGCCCGAACTGTCGATCCGCACCTCCATGGCTGATTACAGGCGCGAGGATCGGCTGCTGAACCTGCCGCTATACGCGATTGGTATGTTGCAGTTCACAATTGGGAGAGGGCAAGGGATTAGGGATTAGGGGCAGGATGTCGTCCCTCTTGCTTCTCTCTTCGTTGTCGGGTATAATAAGGCTGTACTTGATTTTAACCGAAAAGAGGCGCCTGTATGGATTATATTAAGAGAGATATGGACCGGCTGGTTCTCTATCTTTCAAAGAGATATTCGGCAATCATCATAACCGGCCCGCGGCAGGTCGGCAAAACGACTACTCTCAGAAGACTGCTGGGTGAAGGACGCCGTTTTGTTTCGCTTGACAACAAGGAAAACCGGCAGCTCGCGCAGACAGACCCGGAACTGTTTTTATCGCTCAATCCCGCGCCGGTCATTATCGATGAAGTACAGCACGCACCCGAACTGTTTCCTTACATCAAAATGGAAATTGATAACGGGGCACTGCCGGGAAGCTACCTGATGACCGGGTCGCAGATGTATCAGCTGATGAAGCTGGCGGGCGAATCCCTTGCCGGGCGCGCCGCTATTTTGCGCATGTCCGGATTATCGCAGCATGAAATCTACGGCAACGGTGAATGTTTACCCTTTACCTTGAGTTTGGATGCCTTGCAAAAACGCGTGGCCTGCGGTAAGCCTTGTGACGCGCTCGGACAGTTTGAACGCATTTGGAACGGCTCTCTGCCCGCCCATATCAGCGGGAAACATGAAAACCGCGATATGTTTTACAGCAGTTATATCGACTCCTACATCGACCGTGATATAAGAGATATGGTCGATTTGAAGGATGAGTTTTTGTTCCGTGATTTTGTTCGCGCCGCCGCTTGCCGTGCAGGGGAAATGCTGAACATCCACGCTATTGCCACCGATGTGGGCGTTTCGGATG
>JAISWK010000053.1 GCA_031270805.1 Gracilibacteraceae bacterium | reverse complement strand
CGGGACGGCTGATGAGCCGCAAGGCGGCGTTTGCCACCCTCTCAATGGACAAATATATCGCCGAGATGAGCGGCATTTACACGACGAGCGTCAACCGCGACACGCTTGACGAGTCGCCGATGGCGTACAAGAACATGGATGAAATCGTGAGCCACCTCGCCCCGACAGCGGAGGTTGTAGAGCATATGCGCCCAACATACAACTTTAAGGCAAGCGAATGAAAGAATTGCTCTTGCCTCGCAACTTGGAAGGTATATAATAAAAAGCAAGGTGGGTGATAGCTTTGTAGAAACTGTATAAATTACCGTATAATAAATTTTTTAGTTTTATCTATATATTACTGATATCAGGACCTTTCAGGGGATACTTCGATTCCCCTCGCCTCCATTGGAGCGCCCCCTCGCGGAGGGCGCCCCCGAGGACTCGACTGGACGGGAGTTTGCTGCCTGTTCAGCGTACCGAAAGGTCGTGAACACCAATGTTGCGGACATCAATAAATAACGCTTCCGAAATCAACAACGTTGCCAACATGCCCGGGAACACATCGGACCTGGAAAACTCCGGGGAAATCATATCGGAGCTCCGCTACCTGCGCCGGCTTTCCGAGAGAGACACCGCCAAAATTCTGGAGCTCGACATGCAATCCATAGCGATCCGCAACGAGCTGGAGCAGAAGCGGCGGGGATTCGTTCTGCTGGCCGACCTGGCCGTTTCCCTGAGAGAACGTTCCAGCTACGAAAGCGTTTTTATCCCGGCGGCCCGGCGGATCAACGCCGCGCTGAACATGCAGCGCACGGCGGTGCTGGTGCCGCTGGGGGACGGACGGTTCACTCCCGCCGTTCTCCAGGGTTATCCCGCGGACAGAAAAGAATCCATCGCGGCTCGCTCCATCGAAATCGGCGCGGAGCTACTGGACCCCGAGCGGCCGGTTCTGGTGACCGGCGCCGATCCCGTCGGGCGTTTGTCCACGCTGCGCCAGGCCCTCGAACTCCCCTACCTGATTTCGTCCCCGGCGTTTCTCTACGACAACGAGGTGGCGGCGATTTTGATCACGGGCCGGGTGGTCGAGGAACCCCCGTTTCTCTCCAGGCTCGGCCGTACCGACATCGAGACGGTCCAGGCCATCAGCGCGCTCCTGGCGGCCGTGCTGGTGGAGCGGCGTTTGGAAAACGAACTGCGCCAGGCCCGGGATCAGGCGGAAAAAAACGCCAGGGCCAAAAGCGAATTTCTGGCCAACATGAGCCACGAAATCCGGACGCCCATCAACGCCATTCTCGGGATGGTCCGTTTTCTGACCAAAACCGACATGGACGAAAAACAACGCGGATACGCGGATCAGGCGGAGCGCTCCACACGCCTTTTGCTGCGCGTCATCGACGATATCCTGGACTTCTCCAACATCGACACGGGGCGCATGGAATTGAAGTTCGCGGAGTTCTCTCCTCGGGACATGACGAACCGCGTGTACCATCACGTGGCGGAGGAGGCCCAGGCCAAATCGCTTTCCCTGGACTTTCACGTGGAGCCCGACCCCCGACCTTTTGATCGGCGACCCTCTGCGGGTGGAGCAGGTCTTGCTCAACATCGTCCACAACGCCGTGAAATTCACCCGGAAGGGAGGCGCGGCCGTTCGCGTTTCCCGGCGGGAGAATCCCGGCGGCGAATCGCGGCACGCGGTCCGACTGCTGTTCGACGTGAAGGACACGGGCGTCGGCATGGACGAGGAACAAGCCGGCAAGCTTTTTATGCCCTTTACCCAGGCGGACACGTCCCACACCCGAAAATACGGAGGCACGGGACTGGGGCTCTCCATCAGCCGAAGCCTGGTGGAATTGATGGGGGGAGAGATCAGGTGCGGGAGCCGGCTGGGAGAAGGCAGCAGGTTCTCCTTCAGCCTCCCCTTCGCTTTGCCGGGAACGGCGGCGGAGCCCCCGGTCCTGTGGGGCGAGGGGTTCGGCAAAGAACAAGAACACTCCCAAGGGTACTCCGGGGAAGAAATGGGCGAGGGCGCGGATTTGGAAAACGTGGAGGGCATGCGCGTCCTTCTGGCCGAGGACAACGAAATCAACCAAATGATCGTCGTGGAGCTCCTGCGCGATGTCGGCGTCACCGTGACGGCCGTGGAGAACGGCGTGGAAGCGGTGAAAGCCGTGGAAAAAGAGCCTTTCGACCTGGTCCTGATGGACATTCAGATGCCGGAGATGGACGGCTTGACGGCCACGATGCGGATTCACTCCAATCCCAAGTACAAAGACCTGCCGATCATCGCTTTGACGGCCCACGCTTTGCCCGAAGACCGGGAAGCCAGCCTTAAAAGCGGCATGAACGAACACTTGACCAAGCCCGTGGACCCCGACGAGGTTTACGCGGCCCTGAGGCAATGGGGGAAACGGAAGAAAAAGGCTTTTGCCCCATGAGCTTGAAGTTAATGAACTTGAAGTTGTTGATTTCTTCGTTGATTTCCGCGGCGAGGGGTTAATCCTTCTCTCTTTCTGCGCCTTATAACGGGTTGCATGATGACGCGCAAAATTTTCAGCGCCCAAAGTGACACCGCATACCTTACCCGGCATATTTTGTGTTCATATTGCTCCACCGATTAAATATTGAATGCGCGGTATAGAAAACTTCAATTTATAGCGCAAAACAATTTTTTAAACCGCCTGATGAGGTTCAATGTTGAATCGGTGGAGCAATAATTCTGCAACCCGCTATATAAGCTTTGCGTTACTTCGATTTCCGCGCTTTGAGGTCTTTGTTCACGCCTTTTCGGCCTTCAAGCGTTTGACTTCTTCCGTGAGCGCGGGAACGATCTCCAACAAGTTGCCGACGATGCCGTAGTCCGCCACGCCGAAAATCGGCGCGTCCGGATCTTTGTTGATGGCCACGATGGTGTCGGAGCCGGACATGCCCGCCAAGTGCTGAATCGCCCCCGAAATGCCGCACGCGACATAAAGCTTGGGCGTCACTGTCTTGCCGGTTTGACCCACTTGATGCACATGGGAGATCCATCCCGCGTCCACCGCCGCCCTGGAGGACCCCATCGCGCCGCCCAGGGCCTCCGCCAAGGCCTGAATCAAAGCGAACCTGGAGGGATCGCCCAGCCCCCGGCCGCCGGAGACGATGATTTCCGCGTCTTCCAGACTGACCATGCCTTCCGCCGTTTCCTTGATCTGCTCGATCAACTTTGCTCTGCCCGTCGGCAGCTCGGCGATGGTTTCCTGAATAATCTCCGCGCTTCGTCCCGCGTCCATGACACCCTTCTTGAATACGCCAGGACGCACCGTGCCCATTTGGGGCCGGGTATTGGGGCACTCGATGACCGCCATCAAGTTGCCCCCGAACGTCGGGCGCGTCCACTGCACGTGCCCTGTCTCCGCATTCATGTCCACGCCAGTACAGTCCGCCGTCAATCCAGTCCGCAGGCGGCAAGAAATGCGCGGCGCCAGATCCCGGCCCATGGTGGTGGCGCCGAAGAGCACGGTATTGGGCTTGTATTTTTTCGCCAAATGGCAGAACCCGGCGGCGAAAGCTTCCGTTTCATACATCGCGAACCGCGTGTCCTGAAGCACAATCACTTGATCCGCGCCATAAGCGATGGCGGCTTTGGCGGCCTTGGTCGCGTCGTCGGCGATGACCACGGCCACCAACGACTCCCCCACGGCGTCTGCCACCTTGCGCCCCTGCGTCAACAATTCCAGGCCCACGCCGCGCGCTTCCCCATCCGACGTTTCGATCCATACCCATATATTCTTATAGCCTTCCATTTCTCTAGTCCTCCCAACCTTTTCAGCCCGCTGACATCTATCGGGAAATCACACCAAGCCCGCGTCGCTCAGCAGAGTCGCCAGCTTCGCGGCGGATTCTTGAGCCGTTTCTTCGCTGATCATCGTGCCGCCGGTCTTTCTGGGCGGAACAAAGATCTTTTTCACTTTGGTCGGGGAGCCTTTCAGCCCGCACCGCTCCGGCTCCGCGGTCACTTCGTTGACGGTGAGCACGGGAATGACGGCGCGATTGGCTGCTATTTTAGACTTGATCGAGGGATAACGCGGATCGAAAGCCGGCTTGGTTACCGTGATCACTGCTGGCAGAGCGGTTTCCCAGATCTCCTTGCCGTTTTCCGTCTCTCGGTTGACCTTGACTTTTCCTTCTTCGACGAAAATGTCGGTGGCGCAGGTGATTTGGGGATAGTTTAAATGCTCCGCCAATTCTGGCCCCACTTGAGCGGTATCTCCGTCAATGGCCTGTTTGCCGCATAAAATCAGGTCGAACGGCCCTTCTTTCTCTTCCACCGCCTTGACGGCCCGAGACAAAATGTAGCTGGTGGCCAAAGTGTCACTGCCGCCGAAGGCCCTATCGCTGATGAGGTATGCCTTATCCGCTCCGACGGAAAGACACTCCTTCAATGCGTTCGCCGCCTGCGCCGGTCCCATCGATATGACGACGATCTTTGTTTCCTGCTTGTCCTTGATGCGGACGCCCATCTCCAGCGCAAAACCGTCAAACGTGTTGACGATACTGGGCACGCCTTCCCGAATCAGAGTGTTGGTTTCCGGGTTGATTTTGATTTCTGTGGTGTCCGGCACCTGTTTGACGCATACGAGAATGTTCATTTTTTTTGCCCTGCCTCCTTATTGGAAATAAACTTGACGATGAATACTCTCCGCGCCATTTAGGCTCTTCTCTTCCAGCAGTACAAAGACAAAATACCGTTGGCGCTATGAAAGAAAGATGATTCTTATCCTTGAAAACTTTATTAGGTTATAATATATCGGCCTCTATTGTCAAGACCCTAAGACCCTAAAACTGCTTTGTACATCATTATCCGAGAGTTGACAAACATGTTTATTCGTATATAATATTTCACGTCCTCAAAACAAACACGTTTGTTTACCTTAGAATAAGAAGTTTATTTTAAAAGTTTACGCTGCTCTTTTCATTATGTAACTATGTAACAAGGACCTGTAAAAGGAGGGTGGTTGTTTTCGTGTTTGGGTATAAGAAAAGGTTTCTGCTTTCGGTGCGAAAATTAGGTTCAAGCGTTTTCTAAGTGAATGACGTGTTTATGATTCTGGGCAACATGCTCGGCGGAAAACTTTCCGAGAAGATCGGACGCAAGATCCTCCGCGCCCCCGCGGCGTTTTTGAGTAGTATGAGAAATTGAATCATTCACCTAGGAGCAACAGCACGGCCCGACCAAAAGGGAGGAGTAAGTTAAGCATGGAAGATTTTGAGAAACAAGAACTTTTGGATACCGTAAAGCGTGCGAAAGAAGCGGTAAACGCGATTTCCGACTATTCGCAAAAGCAAATCGACGAAATCGTGAAGGCGATCGGCAGGGTTTTCTGTGATAACGCGGAAATACTCGCAAGGGAAGCGGTTGAAGAGACCAAATTCGGCGATTTCGATATGAAAATCGTTAAACACACGAATCTGGCGAAGTATCACTGGTGGTATTTGAAAGACAAGGCGTCCGTGGGGTGCATATCCGAAGACAAAGAAAAACAAATGAAAATCTACGCGAAGCCGGTCGGCGTGGTGGCGTGCATTACTCCCGCGACAAACCCGACGGAAACCGTGCTCGGTATTGGCATGTGCACCATGAAGTGCGGCAATGCTCTCATCGCCTGTCCGCACCCGTCGGCTAAGAAGGTTTCGAACCACGGCGTCGAACTGGTTCGCGGCGTGCTGAGCAAGTTTGGTGCGCCTGTGGACCTTTTTCAGTCTATTATCGAACCTTCCATAGAAAAGTCAAAATTCCTAATGAGTATATGCGATATCGTAAGCGCCGTCGGCGGTTTCGGCATGGTCAAATCGGCTTATTCAAGCGGCAGACCATCTTTAGGGGTCGGCCAGGGGAATGTACAGACGATCGTGGATAAGGGTTATCCCGAAAAGTGGGAAGATTGCGCCATTCAAACCATTATCGCGCGCTCGAGCGACAATGGCATGGTCTGCACGGGCGATCAGTGCCTCCACATACATAAGGACGAAGTGGCCGATGTTTTGAAGGTGTTCGAGAAAAAGGGCGCCTATGTGGTTCCCGAAGAAAAGATACCCGAGATACGCAAAGCTCTGTTCGACAAACTGCCGGACGGCGGATACAAAGTGAGCACGAAGATTATAGGAAAATCCGCCGCGGAGCTAGCGGCGATCTTTAACTTGGACGCGCCGCCGGACACGGAGATATTCCTGCTGAAAGTCACGCAGACCGCCCCTGAGGAAATTCTTTGCAGGGAGAAAATGTGCCGCATGACTTGCTATCTGCCATATGAAACCTTTGAAGAAGGCGTCGCGCACGCGGTTGCCAACCTGGTCGTGGAAGGCGTGGGGCATACATGCTGTCTTTATACCGAGAACGAGGCGCACATTGATTATTTCGCCAAAGCCGTTCCCGTTGTGAGGGCAAATATTAACGGTGCGGGCAACTTGGGCGGCGGCAATAATTTCTTTTCGGGGATTCATCCCACCATCTCTTTGGGATGCGGTACCTGGGGTAATAATTCCGTCTCGGACAATATCAACTACATGCATTTCATGAATACCACAAAGGTAATCATGAAAATGAAAAATCCTTATATACCGACTGAGGACGAAATCTGGAGCTGACAACCTGTTTACATCTTTCGCCCTAATATACTCATTTTTGCCGTTTTGCACAGCAGCCGCACCGGCAGCGCGTATCGGAGAAGTAAATACGGAAGTTGCCGGGCGGTTGCCGCAAAGCGGGCGCTAGAGGAGATGGTGTTTGATGTACAAAGATTTTGGCGAACTGGTGGAAAAAGCGAAAGCCGCGACGCCGATGAAAACGATGGCTGTGGCCGCCGCCCTTGACGATCACGTGCTGGCGGCGGTTTGCCGGGCGTATCGGGACGGGATCGTGGATCCGCTGCTGTTCGGTAAAAAAGAGGAGATCAAGAAGATTATCGGCGCTCTCGGTATGCCGTTGCCCGAGGAACAGATTATTGACGCGCAAACGCCAGAAGATGCGGCGTCCTTGGCGGTACAAGCCGTACGGAACGGGTCGGCCAAGTTTTTGATGAAGGGTCTTCTAGATACTTCGGTCATGCTGAAAGCCGTTTTGGACAAAGAAAACGGGATCGGCACGGGCGGCGTTATTTCTTGCATCGGCATGTTCTCCTTACCATGTTACAAAAAGATATTTGGCTTGAGCGACGGCGCGGTGATCATGTTCCCGGATTTAAACACCAAAATCCAGATTATAAAGAACGCCATTCGGGTATTTTCGCAAATGGGGTACGAGCGCATCAAAATAGCCGCGCTGTCCTCCGTTGAAAAAGTCAATCCCAAAATGCCGGATACCCTTGACGCCCAGGCGCTCAAGGAAATGTGCCAAAAAGGCGAGCTGGGAAATTGCGTTTTAGATGGCCCCATGCCTTATGATTTGGTGTTCGACGAAGAGGCGGCCCGTATCAAAAAATATGAAAGCGCGGTAACGGGCGACGCTGATTTTCTTTTGATGCCCGATATTGTCTCGGGGAATATCCTCTCAAAGGTGCTCAGGCTCCACGCCAATGCAGAACTGGCGGGTGTGATTGTTGGTGCGAAGTGTCCGATTGTGCTCACTTCACGCGGGACATCTGTGGAATCGAAATATCTTTCGATTGCCGTCGTCAGTCAAATGGCGGGTTGACGGCTGCTCCGCGGTTATATCTATATCAATGAAAAGTTAAGAAAGGAGCTTGTTGATGCGTCCTTTTAAGTCAACGCCGAAACCGCTTTTCACATACGAGTTGGGTTGCTCCAAGGAAGCCGGAGATGTTTTGAAGGGACTCGGCGCAACAAGGGTTTTAGCGGTCTACGATAAAAACCTCTACTCAACCGGGATTGTGGAACCTATTTTGAACGCGATCAAAGATTCGGGACTGGCGCTTTTCACCTATGACGAGGTCACGCCTAACGCGCCCGATACAGGTATTGAAGCATGTAAAAAAATCGCCGAAGACAACAAAGTAAACGGTATTATCGGTATTGGCGGCGGC
>JAISWK010000023.1 GCA_031270805.1 Gracilibacteraceae bacterium | reverse complement strand
AAATATTTTGTTTTTTCCCGTAGGGGACGCCGCCCTCGGCGTCCCGCCCCGGAGGGATCCGTGTCCCGATACCTGGGTTCCCGGAAATATTCGGGGGCTGCGGGACGCCGTGGGCGGCGGTGACGTCCGCTATCTCTGCGACCACGTCCTCCCAGGACCCGGGGCCGCGACCGGGGGCCTGGGAGGGGGCGTGGGTGATACGCTCGGACTTGGACTGAAGCTCTTCGATACCTCATGGGTCTTTGCTGGAACCTCCGCCACGGGGGTTACTATTCGTAATTGAACATCTCGTCCAGAACTTCCCTGAGCGTTGCCCCCTGTGACAGAACTAACTTCGCTGCCGTTTGAGGGTGCTCTAGGTAAAATGGCCAAATTTCCTCGCTCGCTTGTGTTTCCAGCCATTCCACCTGCTCCGGCGTGAGCGGGTTCTTCAGGCCCGGTTCCCTCTGCCAGTCTTGGATCTCCAGTTCCTCCAGATTCGCCATGTTCTCCACCTCCAGATTTTACTTTAGCAGGTTCATCCTCCTTTAGCAAGTCCTTTTCGCCGCCGCTTTTTTCGCCGCCGCCGCTACCGCAGCCTACGTGGGCGGTATGCCCTACGATATCCTGGGTATATACTGCGCGGGCGTATTGGCGGCCAGGATGGCCGCGTTCCCAGAAGACCCCGCCCGCTGCCCACTAACCACCCCGCCGCTTCGCGGCACCCCTCCAAAGGAGGGGAATTAAACCCCGCCCCTAATCCCTAATCCCTCGTCCCTAATCACTAATCACTAAGCTCTCCCAACTAAGCTCTCCCAACTAAGCTCTCCCAACCCCACTGCCCACTGCCCACTGCCCACTGCCCACTGCATAATTTTTATCTACACCTCTCCCAAAAAAACAACTTGACAAACGCAGAGTATTGCTCTATATTAAATATAGTTAGATAAACTAACTAAATAACTGGGCGGAGGTGAGGCGATGAAGGAATCTATCGCGGCTCTCAATGAGTTGCTGACGGATTTTTACCTCAATATCCTGAGACTGGAGGAAACGACTCTGCGGGGCAACCCGCGCATTGCGCTTTCTCTGCATGACGTACTCCTGATCCACGCTGTGAGCGGCGGCGGGGACGAGGGTCTCGCCGTCGGCGCCCTCGCGGAAAAGCTCAATGTCTCCCGGCCCTCGGCCACTGTGGCCGTGAGCAAGCTGGAAAAAAAAGGGTTCGTGCGCAAGTCGGCTCATCCGACGGACGGCCGCATCGTCTGCGTTCATCTGACCAAGGAGGGAGAAAAAATCGACGCCTACCTCATGTATTTTCAGCGCTACCTCGTCGCCGAGATGAATCAGGCCCTGACGCCGGAGGAGAGCGACTGTCTCGTGCGGGCCGTCAGGAAAATGAACGAAGTGTTTGTCCGCAATATCGGGAATTGAGCGGCGAAGCGGCGCTTGGCGCCGGAAAGAAAGGAATGGTATAATAATGGTTTTTGAAAAACTGGTTACCTTGCTGGCTAAACATTGCGATTGTGACGAAGCGGAAATCACCCTGGAAACTACATTTGAATCGCTGGGAATCGACTCGCTGGATACGGTGGAAATACTCATGGACGCGGAAGAAGTGCTGGGTTTTGAAGTGGAACTGACGGAAAGAGTGGCCACCGTGGCCGAGTTGGTGGCTTTTGTCGAGGCGAAAGTGGTGGAACAGCAGGAGCAGGCGAAAAACGACCCGGAACTGGCGGCCCGGTTGGAGGAAAAACTGGGGATCAAGCTGAGCGAGGTAGACTGGGAGGCCTTCGGGAACGCCGGCGCGGCGGACAAACCCGACGAGGAGGACAAAACCGGCGCGGCGGACAAAACCGGCGGGGAGGAAGCGTGAGGCAGGGGACGGGCGGCGGCGCGGGGAAAGGCGCGGTTCGGCCATGATCAGGACACCGTTGTGCGACTTGTTGGGGATTGAGTTTCCCATATTTCAGGGCGGTATGGCCTGGGTGTCGGAAGCGCGGCTGGCGGCGGCTGTTTCCGCTGCGGGCGGCCTCGGCGTCATCTCCGCCATGAACGCCGGCGCGGATTATGTGCTGGAGCAGGTGCGCCTGGCCCGCACCCTGACCGCTAAACCCTTCGGCGTCAATATTATGCTGATGAGTCCCAGCGCCGCGGAAGTGGCCCAATGCGTGGCCGAGGAAAAAGTGGCCGTGGTGACGACCGGGGCCGGCAACCCGGCCAAGTACATGAAAGAATGGCTGGCCGCCGGCGTCAAGGTCATTCCCCTCGTGGCCTCCGTCGCCATGGCCCGGGGGATGATCCGGGCGGGGGCCGCGGCGGTCGTGGCGGAAGGATGCGAAAGCGGCGGGCATATCGGCGAACTGACGACGATGGCGCTGACGCCGCAGGTCTGCGACGAAGCCCGGGCGACGAACACGCCGGTGCTGGCGGCCGGCGGCATCGGGGACGGGCGGGGCGTAGCCGCCGCCTTCATGCTCGGCGCCCAGGGCGTGCAGCTGGGCACCCGCTTTCTCGTCGCCCGGGAGTGCGCCGTCCACCAAAATTACAAAAACATGGTGCTGAAGGCGAACGATATCGCCACGATCACCACCGGCAAGCGCCTGGGTCATACGGTGCGCAGCCTGAAAAACGCTTTTTCCCGCAAGTATTTCGCGGCCGAAACCTCCGCCGCCGCCATCAGCGACGAAGAGCTGGAAAACCTGGCGGTGGGCGCCTTGCGCCGGGCGGCCGTCGAAGGGGACGAGAAAAACGGTTGTTTTCTGGCCGGGCAGATCGCCGGGCTCGTGCAAAAAGAGCAAACCGCCGCCGAAATCATCCGGGAGATTTTTGCCGAGGCGGAAGAACTGCTGAACGGAGCGGGGCGATGGGTAAGATAGCACTGGTTTTTGCCGGCCAGGGCGCGCAGTATCCGGGCATGGGCCGGGAATTGGCCGAGGTAAGCCCCGCCGCCCGGGCGGTGTTTGAGCAGGCGGACGCCATCCGGCCCGGCACGGCGGAGCAGTGTTTTACCGGGACGGCGGAAGAATTGGCCCGCACCGTCAATCTTCAGCCCTGCCTCTTTTGCGTTGATTTGGCCGCCGGGCTGGCCGCGCGGGAAGCGGGCCTCCGGCCCGACATGGCCGCCGGTTTTTCCCTCGGCGAATTGGCGGCCCTGGTTTTTGCCGACGCTCTTTCTTTCGCGGACGGATTCCGCCTGGTCTGCCTGCGGGGCGAACTCATGCAGGCCGCGGCCGTTGCGGCCCCGGGCGCCATGCTGGCGGTGCTGCGCCTTTCCGCCGCGGAAACGGAGGAACTGTGCCGGGGCGCCGATGTTTACCCGGCCAATTATAACTGTCCCGGGCAAATCGTCGTGGCCGGCCAGAGCGCCGCGCTGGCGGAATTCGCCGTCGCGGTGAGGGCGGCGGGCGGGCGGACTGTGCCGGTCGCGGTCAGCGCCGCTTTTCATTCGCCCCTGATGACGCCGGCGGCGGACGCTTTCCGCTCCGCCCTGGCAACGGTTACTTTATCGCCGCCGCTCCTGCCCGTTTACGCCAATTACAGCGCCGCCCCCTACGGCCCGGACGGGCGGGACTGGCTCAGCCGCCAGATAGATCATCCGGTGCGGTGGGAGGAAAGCGTGCGCCGGATGCTGGCCGCCGGCGCCGATACTTTTGTCGAGGCCGGCCCGGGCCAAACCCTGAGCGGTTTCCTGCGCAAAATCAACCCGGCGGCGCGGAGGCTGAACATCCAGGATCGGGACAGTCTGGCGCAGACATTGACCGCGACTGCCTGAGGTCAGGTTAATTCGGTGAGAAAGGAGATTCTCTACATGCTGAAAGGAAAAATCGCCCTGGTCACGGGCGGTTCCCGCGGAATCGGCCGGGCGATTGTGCTGAAACTGGCCGCGCTCGGGGCCCGGGTGGCCGTCCTCTACCGGGCGGAGGAAGCGGCGGCGGCGGCCGTTTGCCAGGCTGCCGGCCCGGAAGCGCGGGCTTATCGCTGCGACGTCGCGCTGGCCGCGGACTGCAAGCGGACGGTGGCGGCCGTCTGCGCCGACCTGGGCGGGATCGACATCCTCGTCAACAACGCCGGCATTGTGCGGGACGGGATGCTGGCGACGATGAAGGAAGAATCCTTCGACGCCGTGCTGGCCACGAACCTCAAGGGGGCCTGGAATATGACAAAATTCTGCGCCGCCGTCCTGATCAAAAAACGGAGCGGGCGCATTATCAATATTTCTTCCGTGACCGGTCTGCACGGCAACGCCGGCCAAGCCAATTACGCCGCGGCCAAGGCCGGACTCGTCGGCCTGACCCAGGCGACGGCCAAGGAACTGGCCGGGCGGGGCATAACCTGCAACGCCGTGGCCCCCGGTCTGATCGAAACGGATATGACGGCCAATCTGCCGCAAAAAGACCGGATCCTGGAGTTCATTCCCCTGAAACGTCTTGGCCGCCCGGAGGACGTGGCAGAAGCGGTCGCTTTCCTGGCCGGGCCGGGGGCGGACTATATCACGGGCGAGATCATTCGCGTAGACGGAGGACTGGCAATATGAAAAAAGTTGCTGTCACCGGTCTGGGAGCGGTGACCCCGATCGGCAATAATGTACCTGATTTTTGGACGGCGCTGGTCGCCGGGCGCAACGGCATCGCCTCTCTGACCCATTTCGAGCCGCCGCCGGGCTACAAGGCCAGACTGGCGGCGGAACTCAAGGGCTTCGACCCGCTGAACTACATGGACGCCAAATCGGCCCGCCGCAGCGACCCCTTCACCCATTACGCCGTAGCCGCGGCGGAGGAGGCGATGCAGGACAGCGGGCTGGCCGGGCAGATCGACCCGGAGCGGTTCGCCGTCTACACGGGTTCCGGCATCGGCGGCCTGAAAACGATCACCGGCGAGTGCGAGAAATATTATTATAAGGGCGCCCGGCGCGTCTCCCCCCTCTTTATCCCCATGCTGATTCCAAACATGGCGGCGGGCATCCTGGCCATTCGCTACCAGGCCCTCGGTTCCTGCCTGACGAATGTCACGGCCTGCGCCACCAGCTCCCATACGCTGGGCGAGGCTTACCGCGCTATTAAACACGGTTATGCCGACGCGGTTTTGGCCGGCGGTTCCGAAGCCCCGATTGAGCCCGTGGGTGTGACCGGTTTTCTCAATATGACCGCCCTCACGACCAGCGACGATCCGGAGGCCGCTTCCCTGCCCTTCGACCGGCGGCGGGCCGGCTTCGTCATGGGCGAGGGGGCCGGGATGGTCGTGCTGGAGGAATACGAACACGCCCGGGCCCGGGGGGCGAAAATTTACGCCGAGCTGGCCGGGTACGGCACCACCTGCGACGCCTACCATATTACGGCCCCAAATCCGGACGGCAACGGCACGGCCCGGGCGATCCGGGCGGCGCTGGCCGAAGCGAACCAACCGGAGGAAACGCCCCTGTACGTCAACGCCCACGGCACGGGGACGCCCCTCAACGACAAGACGGAAACCCTGGCCCTCAAACTCGCCCTGGGGGAGGAGCGGGCCCGGCGCACCCCCGTCAGTTCCAGCAAATCCATGGTGGGGCATATGCTGGGCGCGGCCGGCGCCGTGGAGGCGATCGCCGCCATTCTCGCCCTGCGCGAGGGCGTACTGCCGCCCACCATCGGGCTGCGGGAGCCGGACCCGGACTGCGACCTGGACTATATTCCGCTTGAGGCCCGGCGGCAGGAGGTCGAGATGACTCTGTCCGTTTCCCTCGCTTTCGGCGGCCACAATGTCTGCCTGGCTTTTACTCGAGGCGAGGGATGAATAAAGAAGAATTGATGACCATCCTCCCCCACCGCGACGCCATGATGCTGATCGACGAGGCGGAGGTGCGCGACGGCGTGGCACACGGGCTGTGTCATATTCGAGGCGACGAATGGTTTTTGCGCGGGCATTTCCCGGCTTATCCCGTGGTGCCCGGCGTTATCCTCTGTGAAATGCTGGCCCAGACCACGGGGGTGCTGGCGGCCGACGCCGCGACCATCGCCCGCTTCGCTCCAAAAGAAACCAGCCTGGATCGCCTGGCGGCCGACCAGCTGCAGAGCATGGCCCTGCCCGACATCCAAGGCCTGGGCATACTTCCTTTATTTACCGGCCTGGAAAAGGTTCGTTTTCGCCACCGCGTGACGCCGGGCGACACCCTGCGCATTGAGAGCGTTATCATGAAGGCCAAAAGCCCGTTTTTTTTCGCCGCCGGCAAAGGCTGGGTCGGAGAAATCCTGTGCGTCACCGCCGAGTTTTCTTTTGCCCTAATCAGAAAGTGAGGACAGTATGAAACTTTGGGGAGGACGCTTTGAAAAAGACACCGACGCCCTGGTGGAGGATTTTCACTCCTCCATCGCCTTCGACCGCCGTCTGTACAAGCAGGACATAGCCGGCAGTATCGCCCACGCCGCCATGCTCGGCCGGGTCGGGATCATTTCCCCGGCCGAGGCGGCCCAGATCGTCGCCGGGCTGGAATCGGTGCGGGCCGATATTGAGGCGGGGCAGGCCGCGCTGGAGACCGGGACGGAAGACATCCATATGAATGTGGAAAAACTGCTGACGGAACGCATCGGGGCCGTGGGGAAGAAACTGCACACCGGGCGCAGCCGCAACGATCAGGTCGCCCTGGATCTACGCCTTTTTCTCCGGGAGGAGACGGACAAAACCAGGGCCCTGCTGGCCTCGCTCATCCACGGCTTGCTCGAGCTGGCCGAGACGCACGCCGAGACCTGGGCCCCGGGGTACACGCACCTGCAAAAAGCGCAGCCCATCACCCTGGGCCATCATTTCATGGCTTACGCGGCCATGTTTTTGCGCGATCGGGGCCGTCTGGGCGACGCCCGCCGCCGCCTGAACTATTCGCCCCTGGGCTCGGGGGCCCTGGCCGGCACGACTTTTCCGCTCCGGCGGGAAGAAGCGGCCCGGGAACTGGGTTTCGCCGGCGTGACCCCGAACAGCCTGGACGGGGTGAGCGACCGGGATTTTGCCCTGGAATTTCTCAGCGCGGCCGCCATCATTATGATGCACCTGAGCCGCCTGGCCGAGGAAATCATTCTCTGGTCGAGCGGTGAGTTCGGCTTCATCACGCTGGACGACGCCTACGCCACCGGCTCCAGTATTATGCCCCAGAAAAAAAACCCGGATGTGGCGGAACTGGTGCGCGGCAAAACCGGGCGGGTGTACGGCGATCTCGTCGCCCTGCTCACGGTGATGAAGGGGTTGCCCCTCGCTTACAATAAAGACCTGCAGGAAGACAAGGAATCCGTCTTCGACGCCGTGGACACCGTGCAGAAATGCCTGCTGATCATGAAACCGCTGCTGGAGACGATGACCGTCCACCGGGAGCGGCTGGCCGCCGAAGCGAAAAAAGGTTTTATGAACGCGACCGACCTGGCGGATTATTTGGCCAAAAAACATGTGCCTTTCCGGGAAGCCCACGCCGTCGCCGGTCGGCTGGTACTCCTGTGCGGGCGGAAAGGCTGCGCCCTGGAAGACCTCTCCCTGGCGGAATTCCAGGCCGCCTCGCCGGTGATTGAGGCGGATGTATACGAGGCCCTGAGCCTCGAAGCCGGTGTCCGGGCCCGGGATCTGCCGGGCGGGCCGGCGCCGGCGGCGGTGCGGGCGGCGGTGCGGGCGGCGCGGGACGAACTGAGGTCAGAGGCGGAGGCGGCTACGGAAAACGGGGCGCGAATCGCAGCGGACAGTGAGGATATGGTTTGATGAAAATAGGACTGGATTTGGACGGCGTGGTGGCCAACAGCCTGCCCCGCGTGATTGAGGTGCTGGACGCCTGTTTCGAGCGGAAATTCGCCCCCGGGGATCATTTTGACCTGGCCCGCTACTACGGCGTTCCGCGGGAGGAAATCGCCCTCGTCATCACGGAACGGGCGGAAGACATGTTCGGCCGGGCCGAGCTGGTGGAAGGAGCGGCGGCGGGCATCGCGGCCCTGGAAAAAAACGGGCATGAGATCATTTACATCACGGCGCGCCGGGACGGCTGGGAAGAGGAAGTGACGTGCGCCTGGCTGGAGCGGCACGGGCTGGATTCGCGCCGCCTGTTTTGTGTTTCCGGCGGCCCCAAGGCGGAAGTCGTCCTGGCGGAGGGGGTGGATCTTTTTGTGGACGATTTCCTCCGCAACGCGGAGCAGGTCTCGGCGGTAGGCGTACCCGTGCTGCTGCTGGACGCTTTTTACAACCAGGCGGCGGATTTGCCGGGAGTCACGCGCTGTATGAACTGGGACGATATCCTCCGCGCCGTGGCGACGCTGGCTAGGGTATCGTAGGAAACGCCGCCCTCCCTCGGCGTCCCGCTTCCCAGGACATCGTGCGCCGCCGAGGGACACTTGGGGACGGCAGACTGTGTTAGAAACGAGTTTTACGAAAGCAGCGAGCCGATTCTCAGGCGACCGCCTTCGATCCGGGCGCAAATTCCCGGGACACTTGGGGACGGTACGATTTTGTCACATCCACTTAGCATCTGCCAACGATACTGCGGGGCACACCCGTGAGTCGCTCCACCTGTCTTGTCGAAAACCCACCCACTTGAAACCTCTGCCGCCGCCAGCACTGCGTTATATGCGGCGTATTACACCGCACTTTGTTCAAAATATAATATCATATAAGTCAGAAAGCAATGTGACAAAATCGTACCGTCAGACTGTGTGGAAAAGCATTGGCAGCAACCCCCGGGTATCGTAGGGGCGCGCATTGCGCGCCCGTGTCCCCCATTTTGTTCTGCGGGCGCGCAATGCGCGCCCCTACGACTCCCTTTTTCACACAGAATGCCGGTCCCAGTACGAGGCGCAGTTTAGTAACTACCAAAAATTTTTATCTACACCCAGTGGGTAGTGGTCAGTTGCTCGCGTACTTCTTCGGTCTGCTCCGCTTCGGGGATATAATACTTCCATCCGAATTTATCAGCAAGATTTTTCTCAAATTCAATCCTCTTCTGCTCACTCTCCACTGACCACTGACCACTGCCGCCCCCCGTCCACTGGCCACTGCCCACTGATCACTGCCCTGGCCACTGATGAAAATTCGCCCCAGCGAATTTTCAACCATGTAACGCACGATCCAGTCCGGCGTAAAGATTTGCGTGGCGGCGGGGATTTTATCCTTCGTGATTTTGATGTTCTTCTTCAGCCCGTCGAACACGGCCTGCTTCGGCTCGGTATTGTAATACTGGTACATCCAGCCGATGATTTCGACCTGGCCTTCCTTGGACAAATTGAAATCATTTCATATTATCAGAACATAAAAACATTAATTTTCCCGAAAAAAATGGTTGACAGATGCCGCTTTCGTTGCCATTTAAGTGCGGAGCGGTTTTGCGGCGCCCGCTGGCGCGGTGCTGTTCGCTGTGCGCAAAATATAGTACAATGAAATCAAGAAAGAGAGGAAGTGGTGACCACTTGAAAAAGAAAACAGCTATGGTCGTTATCCTTGCCCCAGATGACGCAATTTATTATCCGGAAACAAATGAAAGCTACCCGGCGGTGTTTATCCGCACGTGGTACGTCCATTTTATGGACGACCAAAAAGAGATAATTACTACCGTCTTAAAAACAAAGCACGATTACCATGCCTTTTTGAGTTGGAACATCCCCTTTTGGGAGTCAGACGATGATCCGGAAGAGGAAGTAGAAGAAGCCGCCGACCAATATCACGAAGATGTTGACCGGCAGATTGTCGCTCAGATGGAAGCGCTGTACAAAGACCGCACATTTTATGACATGCAGGAATATGGGATCGAAGAAACGGAAGAAACCAGAGAGTTGACGCAGAGATTAGAAGCAAAAGCAAAAGAAGCAAAAGAAGCGGAACGGGAGGCGCTAAACGGGGCTCCCTTGAAAAGGAAAGGCGTGGCCGTCACCCCTGCCGGACACGACGAAGTTTATTATCCGGAAACAGGCGAAAGCTACCCGGCGATGCTTATCCGCACGTGGCACGTCCATTTAATAGATGAAAATAAAGAGATAATTGTTGACGTCATGCAAACAGAGCATAGTTACCGTGCCTTTTTGTATTGGAACACCGCGTTCTGGGCGACGGAAGCAGACGACGAACCGGCAGAACTGATACAATTATTCGCAGCCAGCTATTCCAAATCTGTTTATCAGCAGATTTTTGCCCAGCTGGAAGCGCGATACAAAGGCTGTACTTTTTTCAATGCATACGGGGAGAATGATAACATTGAGGAAAGGCTGAGAACAAAAGCAAACGCAAAGTCAGAGATACCCCCTCCGGACGAAACAAAAATAGCGCGACGAAAGAAAAAGAAAGAGCGCATCAAAAAAGAACTGCGGGAGTTCAAGTCGGGCGGCGGCGCTCAGGCGGCTACATTGCTGTCGAAGGTAGATGTAGGAGAATGGTTTGACGCCGTGGACAACTTAGTTGACTCGGGAGGCGCGGCCGTGGTCGTCCCAGAAAAACGCCGGGCAGCGGAGGCACTGTTCTACAAAATCCTGGACTTCGTAAAACAATACAACCCTTCCGTCTATATAAGAGATATCGAAAATGACTGGACTGGTCGCGAAACCGCTGCGCAAATCGCCATCTTACACTCTATCGAAATTCGCGATACTAAAACTTTTGGAAATTTACTTGAACTAACCCACGGGTTCGATATAACATCCGGGGTCAAGGATGTCGTTTTTATTGGGACTGGCGTAGACGACACTATGAAGTACGTCTACAATGACGGCAAATATAACCCGGAGTTGCAGGGGAAGTACGAGTGGGATGTCTGGTGTGATTATAGTGCCGGCGGAACCAAGTATTCTCCCGTCCCGGGCGAACCCTACCCGGTACGAGGAGAAAAAAGCGATATGTTCCCGGACGGGTTCCAGCCTTGGCAATGGCGGGAAATTAAGGTGGCTGAACTGCTGGCCGGAGACGGATTCCTGTCAATGGATTTCCCCAAAGAAAGAAAGAAAAAATAGAACAAAGGGAGGTATTGACGTTGGCCGATGTCGTAAGTATGGAAATGGTAAGGCTCAAGCAAGTATTGACGCCGAAGGTGCCGGGCATAACCGAATGGTTTAAGCTCCCGTGGAGCGCGAAGGCGTT
>JAISWK010000022.1 GCA_031270805.1 Gracilibacteraceae bacterium | reverse complement strand
CTCGCCTTTGGCTATTTGAGCGCATAGCAACACGCAGAGATCAACGCCTGCAGGGTAAAAAAGCGGTTTTGCACGTACTCTGAGCTGCCCGATTGGGGTGGTACGAAGCCGCTTTTATTCTTCGGAGCGATATTCCAATAATTTGCGCGGAAAAGAGCTATGATCTTTTGAGTGGAAAGACGTTGGTTTGGCAAAGCTTTATTCCATTTGGTGGCCGGCAGGCAGGATGGGTCAATTTTGGCCATGTGAGCAGCGAGCAAGAGCATTGAATAAACCGCGACACAAAATGCGGGGGCAGTTCTTACGGCGGGCTCTGTCCGAACTTGAGCTTCGCCGACACCGAGAACAGTTTTCTCATCCCGGAAGTTGACCTCCGCTTCCCACCGCCATACATACGACTGCAGAATCTGCTCCAACGGCAAGGCCGGATCAGTACAAATCAGATAGGCGGGATTGCGATAAAGAAGCCTGGCTCCATTGCGCGGACGGTAAGCCAACGGCCTGACAATAACGACCAGCATGTCTTTGTTCTTGCTGCTTTTCCAACGAACCGGGGTCATTGTTTTGATTTCGAACTCATGGTATTTCCCTGCCGCAAATGCTTTGACTTTCTGCCATGGTATGGATTCATCCTGACGAACTTCTTCAGGGGTTGGGAGACTGTCGCCGTAATATTTTTTCCGGCCACAGGCCCGCCCAACGGGCTGCTCCGGAACTTTGAAAAGCCTCGCGTCTTTGCGGATTCTTCCAACAATCACAGTGTTTTCGGGAATGTTGCAGAAGATTTCCCCACCCCGCCGCTTCGCGGCACCCCTCCAAAGGAGGGGAATCGGAGACTACGAAACTCCGGCGCGAACGGCGGCCCGGGCCAGTTCGTCGCAGCGGTTGTTCCAGGGGTTATCGGCGTGTCCTTTCACCTTGCGCCAACTGACCTCGTGCGTTTTCGTCAGGGCCAGTAGTTCCCGCCACAAATCCTGGTTTTCCACCGGCTCTTTGCGCGCCGTCCGCCAGCCGTTGCGCTGCCATCTGTCCAGCCAGCCCTGGTTAAAAGCGTTGATTAGGTAGGCGCTGTCGCTGTGTAATTCTACCCGGCATGGTTCCTTCAACAGCGCCAGAGCGCGGAGCGCGGCCGTGAGTTCCATGCGCTGATTCGTCGTGTCCGGCGCGAAGCCGCTCACTTCTTTGTTCACCGCCCCATAGAACAAAACGGCGCCCCAGCCGCCGGGCCCCGGGTTTCCGGAGCAGGCGCCATCGGTGTAAATCACGACGTTTTTCATTTACCCTTCCTGCGCCCGGCGCACGAGGGCCGTCTCGTCGCAATTGGGGAATTTGATGCAGTTAATGCATTCCTGCCACACTTTTTGCGGCAGCGAATCTTTTTCCACCCGCTGGAATCCCATTTTTTCAAAAAAACCGACCTGGTAGGTCAGGGTGAAAACCGAGCGGCAGTCCATCTCATCCGCTTCCGCCAGCAGGAGGCGGACGATCTCCCGGCCGACGCCCTGCTTCTGGTAATCAGAGGCCGTGGCCAGCGTGCGTATTTCCGCCAGATCGTGCCAGAGAAAGCGCAAAGCGCCGATCCCCACCAGGCGGTCGCTGTCGTGCGCCACCTGGTATTCCCTGATGCCTTCATAGAGGGAATGGCGGGAACGGGGCAGCATCAGTCCCTGATCGGCGAAAATCCGCACCAGCCCGAGCATATCTTCCACGTCCGTCAGCCTGGATTTGCGGTATTCAATCATCTTTGTCCGTTCCTTTATTGTTCAACTTTTTTCTGGCAGCAGCACCAGGGGAAAACGATCCCCCTCCCGGAAACAATCCCGCAGCCGCTCCAATTTCTCGCTCAGTTCGGGCGGAGCGACGAGATGGATCTTCCCGTCCCAGACCGCGTCGCCGGTCAGACGGCTGATTTCCTCCGCGTTTTCCTCCAGCACCGCACTGTAATACAGGACTTGGCCCGGACATTCCCAAGGGCGGGCCAAGACAGGGTAATAGACGCTGAGGCGCTCCGGGCCGGCAAAATACCAGAAATCACCGGGCTGCAGGCCGCCGTTTTCCTTTTTCAGCAGGGGAAATTGCAGCGGTCGGCCTGTTTCCGCCCGGATAAAACCGGGCTCATGCCACATTTGCAAAGCCCAGACCCGGGCCGGGGGCAGCCGGCCGGCCGCTTCCCGCTCTTCCAGCCAGGAAAGCGCGCTTTGGACGGTGCGGCGAAAGCCTTCGTCCAAGCGGCCGTCCGCGTCCACCCACCCCTGCCGGGCCGGGACTACCTTTTTCAGGCCCTTGTTTTTTGTCCGCAGGTCAAATTTATCTCCCGCCGCCGTTATTTCCGCGATCTCGACGCCGCCCCAGGCAAAAGCGATGCTGTTCCGGTGAAACAGGGCCCGCACCCGCCGGGCGGCCAGGGTCTCAAAATAAGCGCTCACCGCGGCCAGTTGGCGGCGGGCCACCGGGTTGCAGCGGGCGGCCCAGTTTTCCCAGTCAGCCCGCCGGCCGGCAAAAAACGGCGCCGGTTCCAGCGAGGTTCCGGAGGCGACCGGGAAAAAGCAGGGGGGCAATTTTTCCCGCCACAGGATGGCCTGCGGCCGCAGACGGGCGGCGACCCCGCCCAGCGCGGTCAGAAAAGAGCGGGAAAACAAGGGGGCGAGAAAAAACAGGCGCGCCTCCCCGCCGGCGCTGATTTGGCCGGCCCAGACCAGGCCCTCGCTCAACATGTCCTCCTCTCGCGCCCGTTCTTCCGCGACGACGGCCCCCAGTATCCCGGCCGGATCTTCCGCGCGGAGAAAACGAAAGCGGGGCGAGAGGCGCAGGGTTTTGCGCTCCGCCTCCCCGGCTTCCCTCCAATTATCGCCCGGCAAGACTTCACTGTTGCTGCAGAGCTGCTCCCAATTCACCTTCATCACCGCCTCACCCGAAAAATTCACTCGTTCAGGCTTTCCCTGACGCCCAGTGACATATATATTACTTCTTCGCCTATATTTGTCGCATAATCGCCGATCCGCTCCAGGTAACGCGCCACCAGCACCAGCTGCACCCCCTGAGTGACCAGGGCCGGGTTTTGTTGCATCAACTGACACAATTCCGTCATAATCAGCCCGTAGTATCTGTCCACCCGGTCGTCAATCTCCGCGATCCGGCGGGCGGCTTCAAGATTTTCCCCCGTGTAGGCCGTGATGACGGCCTTGATCCCGGATTGCACCTCCCCGGCCATCGCCGGGATGTCAATCAGCGGTTTAATGAGTTTTTCCGAGCCGATCCGGAGGGAGACGCGCGCCACGTCCACCGCCAGGTCGCCCATCCGCTCCAGGGCGGTGATTATTTTGTACCCGGCGACGATATGGCGCAGGTCAGCGGCAAAAGGCTGGCGGGTGGCGATCAGGTGGGTGCAGAGCTGCTCTATTTCCCGCTCCAGGGCGTCGATGGCGTCGTCATTGCTCATGATCAGGCGGGCCAGAGCCAAGTCCCGCTCCCGCAGACTGATCACGGCCTCGTCGATGGATTTGCTCACCATTTCGCCCATGGCGATCACCCGGTTTTTCATTTCGGCGAGCTGTCTGGCGAAAATATTTTTCATAGGGCTCTCCCACTTTTCAGAAAGTCCGGTTCACTGCCGGAAAAACAAGACCGCGATAACCAGGCCCAACAAAATCCGGTAAACCACAAAGAGTTTAAAATCCGCCCGCTGGATAAAGCGCAGCAAGAAGGCGATGGCCAGGAGACCGACCAGAGCCGCAACCGCGAGGCCGAGCCAAAAAGGCAGGGTCAGGGCGGCGGGGGAAAGATCGCGCAGTTGAAACAGTCCCGCGCCGAAGATGACGGGGGTGGAGAGGAGAAAAGAAAAGCGGGCGGCGTCGCGGCGGGAAAAAGAAAAACAGCGGGCCGCCGTCATGGTAATGCCCGAGCGGGAAACGCCGGGCATAAGGGCCACGGCCTGCGCGCATCCGATGACGAGCGCGTCGGAAAGCGTCATATTGTCCAGCGTCCGCCATTGCCGCCGCCGATCGGCCGCGTATAAGAGGACGCCGAAAAATATGAGGTTGAAGGCGGTGATTAAGGGGGAGCGCAAAGATTCTTCCAAAATATCCTGCAGCAAAAATCCGGCCGCCGCCGCCGGCAGAGAGGCGACCACCAGGAAGCAGAACAAGCGGCGGTCGTCCGGGCGCCCCCGGCCCAGCGCCGCCCGGAACAAGCGAAACCAGTCCCGGCGGAAATAGAGTACCACCGCCAGCAGCGTTCCCATATGCAGAGCCACGTCGTAATCCAATCCCGGTGTTTCCCAATGAAAAAGCCATGGCATCAGCACCAGGTGCCCCGAACTGGAAATGGGCAAGAATTCGCCTATGCCCTGTACCAGCCCAAGGACGATTGCCTGATATACACTCACAGTTAAGCCTCTTTTCTGTTTGCTATTATACAGAAAAGCGCCCGTTTCCACAATCCTTTTGGCCCCGATTTCTTGAATTTTTTCCGTTTTTCTGTTTAGGCCGAATCGGGCGGTATTGCCGTAGGGGACGATGGCAATCGTCCCGAAAACCAACGGGCGGATTGCCGTAGGGGACGATGGCAATCGTCCCGAAAAACAACGGGCGGATTGCCATCCGCCCCTACGAAAATCTGCCAGGAGCGATGCGACCATTATGAATTTGTCCTCGGCTTGAATATGGCCAAGTGGTTTGCATTGCATGGGCTTCACGCCATGTCAAATCATGCGAAATGACTCTCGGCACATCAGATAAATTCAGCTTCCAACAAGTTTCATACCCCCATATGGCAACCAACTGAGCCCACTGCCTTTAATCCACGCCGAGCGCCTTGAACACTGCTTCCTGCACAGTCGTGTAGAAAATCAGGCTGAACGCCCCCACAAGGTCGGAGGGAACCTGCCCCAGTTCCGCCGCCGATGTAATGGGGAGCAGGACCTTCTTCGCTCCGCTGTCCAGACACACCTGCAATGTGTTTGCCAAATCCTCGACTTTAAGCAGCATCCCGCTGATACTGATTTCACCCAACACCGCCAGACTGGAAAGCGTCGGCTTGCCCAGCGCCACAGAGCAGATGGCGATAAGCGTCGGCAGGGCGAGTCTCTTGGTAATGCCCAAACCGTTCAAATCCTGGTAGTTGACGATATAGTCCCGGTTCGTCGTGCTGATGCTGCCGGAAATGCTGTTGCCGTTGGCTTTCAGGTAGTTGAACGCCGTGTTGGTCGCTTCCTTGGCCTCACGGTCACTGCCGATGCCCGTGCGCTCAAATTTGCCGTTGCCGGGCAGCATCTGCGTCTCCAGCCGATACACGCCGATCATGCCGCTCTTGCCCGTGGAGACCGTGTAGACATGTCCCGGATTGCTGAGGCCTTCGGGAATCAGCTTCCCGCCGCCTTGCTCCGGCGTGGACACGAAATGTTCCTCGAAGGACTCGTTGTCGATATAGGAAAAATTCACATCATAGAATTCCATACCGCCGATTTTCTTTAGCTGCTCTTTCACCCGGCGGCGCATCTCCAAAGAGATAGTCAGAATCTCGGCGATTTCCTCCTTCGTAAACACGCCGTCCGGATAGAGCAGTTTTGCAAAACCGGAGACCATCTTGCGCACGGCGATGACATCGCGCTGGTTCAGGTTTGTCCCCAGACGAAAATACTTGTCCAGCACGTCGGAAAACTGCTCCTTGCGCATTTCCCGCATGAACTCGGAGAGGAAGTCCGTGATGAAGCCGTAATCGTCGGTAAAGAAGCCCGGGCGGAACTTCGGCACTTCCCAGCCGGGGACGTAGCAGTGCATCCGGTCGAGAAACGCCGTGTCATAAGCCATCGCCTCGGGGAAGGGCTCAAAAAGATGTGAAGTCTTTATCAGCACGTCCACGCTCTGGTTGATATTCCCCACGAACACCATCGAGGCCGAAGCCGCCTTTTCCTCCTTGCCCCGGGCGAAAGAGCCGGAAGCCATGTAGTCCTTCATGATTTGAACGCCGTCTTTGTCCTTGAAAGTGATGCCCGCCACCTCGTCGAAGGCCACGCAGTCCCACAGGCCGACCAGGCCCAGGCTCTTGTTTGCCATATTGTAAAACAAGTTGGCGACCGTCGTCTGCCCGCCGGAAACAAGGATGCTGTTGGGCGAAATCTCCTTGTAGACATGCGACTTGCCCGTGCTGCGCGGCCCAAGCTCGCAGAGGTTGACATTGTTCTCGGCCAGCGGAACCATGCGGGCCAGCAGCAGCCATTTTTCCCGCTCGGAAAATTTGTCCGCTTCCATGCCGATGGAGCGCAGGAGAACGGTCAGCCATTCGTCCTTGGTGAAGGCTTTGCGGCTGCTTTTTATCTCCTCCATGTCCACATGGGGCATCTGGATAGGCGTGAGCTTGCGCACCCGAATCGGGCTGACCTTCTTGTCTTCCTCGATGAACTCGTATTCCAGCTGGACGATGCACCAGATGCCGCCGCAGAGCAGGCGGTCATACTTGGACACATATTCCGGCAGGAGGGGGAGGCCTTTCAGGCCGAGATTGGAAAACTCCGCTTCGTAGCGGTCTTCCTTGATGTTCAGGCGAACCGTGAGCTTGTCGATGACCGTATAGCCTCCGCGCTCGCGCAGCACTGACAGAATTTTCTGCGCTTCGTCCGGTCTGACGAAGTTGTCGGCCAGGATATGCTTCACGTTGTTCATGCCCTGTTCGATGATCTCCTCATCGTCGGAACTGCAATACTGACCCAGCAGGTATTCCAGCACGTAGACGGGGACATTGGCGCCCTCGCGGATCTTCTTGGTCAAATCCTTGCGGACGATTTTGCCATCGAAATAATCCCGCAGCTTTCGGTTCAGCGCGGCGTTCGGGCTGCTGTCTTCGCTGTTTTGTCCCATCTTACTTTCCCCCTTGCAACTAACGTAGGTTAAAATCCGAAATCGGCGGAAAATGCCATATCTATCCTAATTTCCCGCTTGATGACAGGCGTGATGTCGTCGTCGGCGGCATAGACCGTCAGGTAATACTTGGCGGCTCGGTCATAGCTCATGTCCTTGAAACGGAACTTAACCCGAAAAATCCGCTTGGTGGAGTCGCTGTCGGCTTTGTCCGCTGCGATTAGTCCTTCGTTGGAGATGGCATTGCCCTCTGCGTCCACGAACGAGGCGTGGTAGGTTGCGGGTTTCACCGTGTCGCTCACCGGCTCGCTCTGGATAAACTCGACAGCGGCGATCAGGTTCGTGACTTTGTTCAGCAAGCTCACCAAGGCAATCGGCGCCGCCTGGATCTCCTTTTTTAGCCGCCCGGTCCTGGTCGTCGCCTCGACGACCGGAACTAAAAGCTCCTGCGGGGAACTGCCGCCGTGAACGTAGTTGCTGCCGCCGCCGGGCGATTTGAATATATCCGAGCCGAGCGGCGTACTGACGACGCGTTTATCCTTGTAAGCACCGATGAAATGGCCAAAGGGGAAGTTGCGCACCCCTTCGATTTCACTGGCGCGGCCGGCAAGGGCGTATCGTTTGCCCAAGGACAAAACGCCCTCTTTGAGCGAGATTTTGTCGCTCTCCTGCAATTTGTCCCGTTTGTACAGAAAGCCGTGGTCAGCCGTGATAATATAATGGGTGGCAATCTTGTTTCTGGCCAGCTTGATGATAAAGTCATAGATTTCCTGTATCGCCTCCTCGCAGGCGACAAATACTTCGTTTTCGGTATTGGGCTTGTCGCCCCGCGTGTCTACTTGGTTATGGTAGATATAGTAAACGCCTGTGCCTTTGAAAAGGTTGTAAGTAGCGTCGTGGCTCAGATTGCGAATGGCGTCGAACTGAAAGCACCTTGATGTCGGGTCGTCCTTTTTCAGGATCGCTTCGCGCTGCCTCGTGTCATCGCAGGGAAGCCCGTCCACAGTGACGTTCAGTTCATCTGAGACTTCGAGGTTTTTGTGAGGGAGCAAAGAGGGCATACCGAGTTTCGTGATGCTGGGAAGCACCCCTATCATGGCCTTCCGGGTCACTTCGGCGCAGTTTTCATTGCCCCTCAGCCTGTCGGCCAGCTCGGCGGCCACTTCATAGCGCAGGGCATCCGAAATGATAACGACCGTCTTGGAGCGACCGCCGGCACTGACAAAACGAGAATAGAAGCGGTGCTGGCAGTTGGCCTTGAAGAGGTCATAGTCCGTAAGAGCGTCATTCCACGCGGCTGACTGTACGTTCAAGTATTTATTGGTGTAGGTGTTTTCCACCAGCTGGCGCAAGGCTTCAAACCGCTCCGGGGCGGGGAGTCTGTCTAAGTACAGATAGAACTTGCGGTAGTTGGTGTCTATCTGAAAATCTGCTGATTGGTATTGCTTCATGATGGCGGCGCAGTCCCCTTCGCAGCGATACCCCGCCAGCGCCAGCAATTTGTCGGCGAGTATCAACATTTGGTAGGTGTCCGACTGCTTGGCGCCGAAATGGGTGTATGTCCGCTCGGCGGCGATTTCGCCGATGCTCTTGCCGTTCAGTTTGGCTACGGTGTTTTCGTCCGCCAACCGCTCCGCCATCCAGTCGATGAGCATATCGTCCAGACAAGCGAAACAGTCACAGTCCACGATGTTTTCTATAGGCAGGGCGTAGAGTACCTTTTGTACTTGCAATTCCTGCGCTACTGAATCGGAAAGGGCGTCAAAGCGCTCCTGGTACAGCACATTGTTCATCATATTTTCAAGGAAAACCACGATGTTGCCGCTCTTGGCCGATATGAGCGGGTTCCACTCTTTCGGCAGGTCGGCGCGAATGCTCTTAGCGGCATAGGTGACAAATAGCGTCAATATTAGCTTTTTCACCGACGGCGCGTCGGCGACGTAGGCGAAGTTCTGCTCACAGTGTGTCCAAAAAGATTCGACCAGTTCGTATTTCGCAAACTCAGCCAAATATTTGTTTTCACCATCTGTGTCGTCGCATAGCACCGCCCGCGCCACCTCGTCGAATGACGGCGCTTTCAGCTTGCAGAGAACGCTCATCAGCGCGACTTCGATGCCTGACCGAGTGTAATGGGTGATTTCGCACTTGTAGAATTTTTCCGCCCGCTCTTTGTTCCCGAAGAACTTGATATGCTTTTGTATTACCGGTTTCAGGTTCTCGGGGATGCCCAAGTCCACCCGCAAGAGAGAGGCACGGTCGGCGAAAAACTCCGTGGAATACTTGATGGTGTCCCACAGGTGGTTGTCGCGGATGCCCGGTTTGGCAAAGGGGGCATAGACCAGATAATTGCCCGCCGTGTCCTCGCACTCCAGATAGTACTTGACATAGAACTGGTTGTCCGGCTCCAGTCTCAGCACAGAGGCGTTGGCGAGGCCCAGTGTGTCGATCTCATCCACGAATTCGGCGTTTGTATCGTACCAAAACACGAGCTTGCGGCTGTCGCCCGCGAATAGCCCATTGAGTTTATTCGTTATTTGGTTCAGGTTCATCTCCGGCATATGCTCATGCCCTTTCTGCATCATGTGTACTTACATACATCTGTTTTTTGCTTTTCGGCTTATCGGGAATTGTCATCCGAAGCAATTTTGCATTTACCAATGGATCCAATACAGTTTTTCTAAAATACGCTCTGCTTGCAATACCCAAGTACGCCTGCATTTCATTCCGTGTCCTTGGCAAACCACAGTATTCAAGAAGCTTTTTCAGTAATTCATCATGGCCTGCATCATGGCCTGCATCATGGCCTGTGACTTGGCCTGTATCTTGGCCTGTGGCTTGGATGGTCGAATTATCTTGCGTACTTGCGCTGTGCAAGTCGGTACGCAAGTAGTTCATGTTTTTCAGGATAACGTGAAACGCCGTCGCCGACGAAAGGAACTTCGGCTCGTATTCTTCGGTATAGCCGTGGAGATACGATGTTTCCTCCCATATCTTTTTCAATCCGCTGCCTTGGCGCTCGGCAAACTCCAAACGGTCAAACACATCCGCGATGGCGGGATTTCTGCGGACGGACGGCACAAACTTGATGTCGCGTTTCTGAATCAACGAGCCGTCATACATTCCGCCCGGCGAGTAAATTTCAAGGCGGTCGTCGAACATATCCACATGGACTTCACTGCCGATGACAGACCATTCGCGGTGCATCAAGGCGTTCGTGATGGCCTCGAACACGGCGCGGTCGGCATAGTCCGGTTGATTGATACGGTGGTCGGGCATCTTCTTCCAGCGAACCTTTGAGTTCAGCCGAACGAAATTGTGGCCGGGCGTTTTCTTCGTGGTTTTCTTGATAGCCGCCTCAAAGACCGTAAAGGACAGGTCGTCCTTTTTATAGTCCGTGGGCATGGAATCAAAGGATATGTTCTTAGCGCGTCTGGCAAGCTCGCTCAGGCGCTGCGGCGTGGCGGGATTGCTTTCGTTGCCAATACGCACATAGGCGGTGGTGCTGCCATCGCCTACATAGTAGTATGGCGTGATTTCGCCGGACGGGACGTGCAGGACGATGATGCCCCTGCCGTCATCCACACGTTGCACATCGAGGTGGAACTCCGGTATTGGGGAGATGCGTTCTTTGATCAGGTTGCTGATTTGCTCCACCGTCGTTTGCACATCGGCGATACCCACCGGAACCCCGTCATCGCTTACCCCTATATAAAAGCTGCCACCACGACCGTTTGCAAAAGCGCTGACGGTTTTCAGCCAGCTTTTTGGCTTCTTCGTTTCAAGCGCAGACTTGAACTCATAGTCAGTCGCTTCCGCGACCAAAAGGTCTTTGAGTGCCACTTTCTTTGCCAATCTGCTTTACACCCCTTTCCAGAGCTATATCTTGCCCAGCACATTGAGCTTCTTGCCGTCCGTGCCAGTCTGCACTTTATCGTAGTTCACTTTCACGCCATCGTCAAGGTCAATGTTAATGCGGGCGAGGGCGAGGTGGGCGATTTTCGCGTCATACTCCTTCGCTTCTTTGAGCTGTTTGGTCAATTTGTCCTTGCGGGCTTCCGCCTGCGCCTTTTCGCGGGCGTTGCCGGAGGTATCTATCGTGTCCTGCATCCGCTTGATTTCGTTCTCGTAGATCCGCTGAGCTTTGTGCAGGTACTCCACGCGCAGGTTGCCGATGGTGTCGGCGTTCCAGCGGTGTATATAGACCAGTGCCTTAAAACTGTCCTGCTTGCCGCTGTCGAACAGCCAGTAGATCGGGCGTTTCTGGTATATCTTGCAATGGTCTTTGTAGAAATCCTTCAGGAAATAATTGCGGATAACTTCGCGGGAGGCCGCGCCACGGCCCCTCAGCGCATGGGCGATAAAGTCGAGGTTTTCTTCCAGCGTCTCCGTGCCGTAAACCGTGCGCACGAAATCCACGAAGCGGTTAGTAGCGTCATCAGAGAAATAATCCTCGTCGGTAATCGGGATACAATTATCCGTGTCAACGGGATAGTGGTCAGTGGTTAGTGGGCAGTGGTCAGTTTTTGTATAAGGGCAGACAGCATTTTCCCCACTTCCTCCGCCAATCCCATTGCTTCCAAAATATCCGTATTTGCAAGGTATCCAATTTCCACGCACAATAGCATTTGAGTCTGTATCTCCGCTTTGGATCCTCTCGCTACCGAGAGAAACTGAATGAACTCCTTCGTTGAATTTCTCGCTTGTCCCTCCGCTATGTTTGACGGAATTGATACAGCTGCTCTCCGCATCTGGACTGACAGCGAATACAGCTCCTCCTTGGGCAGCTTTTTCACGATCTGATATACTTCTTTTGCCAGAGCCATTGACTTCTGCCAAACAATCAGCTCTTGATAATTCTGTACAGCCATATCTCCCTAACACCTCTTTTCGGTAATACTGACCACTAACCACTGCCCACTGCTCACTGAAATCGCCGCCCGCGTAGGCGAGGCCGTCTGTGTCGAGCGAATACCGCCCGAACATACAGCCCACGGCGTAACTGATGAGGCTGCGAATCTCGCGCCCCAAATCCGCGCGGCGAACCGTCACGTCCTTGTCTTCCACCTCCGGCGTAAGTTCGTCCTGCAAGCCGTAGATGTCGATAAAGATGCGATTGAGCTCTTCTTCGTTGGCTTTTAATGTATTGAACCGTTCATCGCATTCTTGCTGCCAAGCGATAAATTTATCATGGATTAGTGTCGCCATCACTCGATTCCTCTCTTTTCGGATCTCCCGGTCATTTACATAATCCTCTCTGCGGGCTTGAACCAATTCCCCTCCTTTGGAGGGGTGCCGCGAAGCGGCGGGGTGGTCCAATACCCCGTGGTTCAATTCCCCTCCCTTGGAGGGGTGCCGCGAAGCGGCGGGGTGGTTCCTTATCAACGCCACAACACCCTCAAGATTACTTTTTACTTCAATATCAGGAATGTGTAAAACCTCCACCCCCACTTCGCGCAAATAAGCATCCCTCTTCTCGTCATAGTCACCTTTGTCAGCATGACTTTCGCCATCAATTTCAATGGCCAGATTTGTGTTTGCACAGTAGAAATCCACAATATAGTTTCCGATTATCTTTTGTCTGTCGAAATCCCATCCGTTGATTTGACCGCCTTTTAGCTGTTGCCATAATAGAACTTCCGAGAGATTGCCCGCTTTGCGGAGTTCTCTTGCCCTTTGTTTCAATGCCGGATTGTATGGTAATGCGGAATAACTTCTTGATATTCGCTTTGTGCTACGTTGCTGAACCACCCCGCCGGCTTCGCCGGCTCCCCTCCAAGGGAGGGAACCACCCCGCCGCTCCGCGGCACCCCTCCAAGGGAGGGGAATGAGTGGGTGGCGCTTGAAGTCCCATGAGGTTTCGAAGGAGTCCCAGTCGGAGCGGGAGAAATCTATGTTAGACCCAACTATGGACTCCACAACAGATTCATTATCAATGATGATTGGTATATTCCGAATATCACCAATCTGGAAGTTAAGAGTGGGTGCAATGAACCTTAGAATCGCATCTGCAACACAAGAATTCAAAACGCCAAGTGTATATAATAAGTTCTTATTGACATTAAAAATCACAGCTGGTGCCGCGTCATCAAAATAGACTGACTTTTCCTCGTATCGAAAAGCAATTTTGTAACTGGATATTTTTGTCCACACATAGTGCAGCATCCCAAAATATTTAGCTGCGCCAAGACCCGAGCCCTCAAATGACCGCAATGTTTCCGCATTATTGCCCCAAAGAACTACGTACTCGCCATTACCATACCACTTTCTGAATGCACCACCCTTCGCATACTTATTCCACTTTCTCATTGAAAATTCTGGTTCGTTTACTTCATACCACAAACGCAAGAAACGATTGTTGTCACCTGTAAATATCCCTTTGCAAATCATATGAGAAATTTTCTCAATGGTTTCGCCAACCTCGAACGCTCGCAACATCGCCTCACTCACCCAATACGCCACAGGGCTACCGGGTATCTTCGCAAAACTATCTTGCATATATACGAACTGGTTCTTCTCGTTGAAAAACTCTGATTCTTTTGACCACCTTAATGCATCATAATAATCCGTTAATCTTACAGCTCTCCCTCTATAACTGTTAATTGATGGTAGATTCTTTGCGGTAAACGCCACTGTTGATACTACTTTTCCGATAATTCCATCAAACGCTTCCATCCCAAGATGGTTGATGGTCTCAAAACTTATTGAAGAAAGAACTTTCTTTCTTAATAATTCATAAGAGCTTATGAACATCCAAGAATGCATAGTAACCAAAGATAATACGCCATTCTTGATGGTTAAATCAAGACACTTTTCTATAAACACGGCAAACAAATCACTCTTACTATCTGGATAATTATTCTTCACAAACTCCGACATCTTCCCACTCATACCCGAACCGCCCATATACGGCGGATTGGTCACAACCACATCATACTTCTGCGCCAAAAGCCGCTTGAAGTTCCAAGCGTGAAGTCTTTGTTCATAGTCGTGGTCAATTAGGTCGCTTGTGCGCTCCGGCTTGCTGTCCACTGACCACTGTCCACTGACCACTGCACAAAGCGACCCATACTCCTCTCCCTCCGGGAATCCCGCCGGGTGGTAGACCTGCGGGTTCACTCCGTCGGTCAGTATACGGCGGCTGTACTGCCGCGCCTTCATCATCAAGGAAAAATAGGCCAGCTGATACGCCCGGCGGTCGATGTCGAGACCGTAGAGGTTCTTTTCCAGTATCAGTCTGGCCGCATCGCGGAGGGTATAGGCTTCACTTTCATATATCTGCACCAACACTTCAAAGGCATAGACCAGGATATGGCCGCTGCCCATGCAGGGGTCGAGGATTTTCACATCTTCGATGTGAAAATCCGTGGTCAGTGGGTAGTGGGCAGTGGTCAGTTGTTTGCGGACTTCTTCTGTCTGCTCCGCTTCGGGGATATAATATTTCCATCCGAATTTATCAGCAAGATTTTTCTCAAATTCAATCCTCTTCTGCTCACTCTCCACTGACCACTGACCACTGCCGCCCCCTGTCCCCTGCCCACTGACCACTGCCCACTGATCACTGCCCTGGCCACTGATGAAAATTCGCCCCAGCGAATTTTCCACCATGTAACGCACGATCCAGTCCGGCGTAAAGAGCTGCGTGGCGGCGGGGATTTTATCCTTCGTGATTTTGACGTTCTTCTTCAGCCCGTCGAACACGGCCTGCTTCGGCTCGGTATTGTAATACTGGTACATCCAGCCGATGATTTCCACCTGGCCTTCCTTGGACACATTGAAATCATCCTCGGCGATGTCGCCGACCAGCCGCGCCACCACACCCTCTTTGTCCGTGAAAGAGATGGTCAGGAGCAGTTCCGTATAGTCGCCGGTACGCTCAAACAGTTCCGGTAGTATCCGGTTCAGTTCGTTGCACTGGCGGATAAAAAGCAGCCGGAACAGTTCGTCCAGTTTGTTTTGGTCTTTCAACAAAAGGATAGCCGCCCTTTCGTCCGCTGAATACGCTATATCGGTATCGAAGGGGTGCGTCACCAAGTCCGGCTCTTTTTTGCCGGTCTGTTCGGAAGATAACACCCGGACGCGGGAGGGGAGGTAGTCGTTGATCTCCATGAAACGCACGGCGATGAGGCGGTTGAACCAGGTGTAGGCGACTTGTTCCACCACGAAATCAAAGGCGGCTTGGTAGCCGGTTTCTTTTTCTTTGGCGCGGATGGCAGCCGCAAGGGCGTCGCGCTGTTTTACCGTAGTTCCAGAGATTTGCACCGGTTCGCCCATGCCGATGTCGTAGAATTGCACGTCCCTCGTGGACTGGCTGAGGGGCGCCTGGATTCCGCCCTCGGTGACGCCGACGGCATGGCAAGCCTTGATGGTGTCTGTGATGAGCTTCCTCCGCGCCCAGACCGCGAAGTTCTTAATCGCCGTTTTGTTCATGGGTTATTAAGATTATCCCCCGGTCACGGTTTTCCGTTTAACTTCTTAAATTATCTGAATTATATTATATGTCTTGTCTTTTGTCAAGCTTGTCTTGCTCCCCCTTTTATTAACTGAATATTCATATTATCGGAACATAAAAACATTAATTTTCCCGAAAAAAATGGTTGACAGATGCCGCTTTCGTTGCCATTTAAGTGCGGAGCGGTTTTGCGGCGCCCGCTGGCGCGGTGCTATCCGCGGCGCAAAATATGGTACAATGAAATCAAAAAAAGAGAGGTATTGACGTTGGCCGATGTCGTAAGTATGGAAATGGTAAGGCTCAAGCAAGTATTGACGCCGAAGGTGCCGGGCATAACCGAATGGTTTAAGCTCCCGTGGAGCGCGAAGGCGTT
>JAISWK010000011.1 GCA_031270805.1 Gracilibacteraceae bacterium | reverse complement strand
TTGACTTGCCCTTTTGCACCCTGGCTGCGTTGCCAGAACCCGCAAATACAGCCAGTATTAGCGGAACCTGGCGCCTTGCCAGAGCACAAAATTGCTGCGCCAACTGCACAAGTTATTTATCGACAGTTCCTAAGCGGCAATGTGCTGTAATCACTTTATTATTAAGCGCCTGCCGTCTATAATGAATCATCAGTCATGCCAGTGATGTTATTATACACCAGATCACCGTGTTTGCGCTACTCTGTCAGAAATTTTTTTCAAATTGAAAAACTGAAAAAAATTGTCCGCAAAAAGCAAGGCGCAGGCCCGGCCCCCTTAGACAGTTCCAGAAGGAGGTGAAAACCGGTTCCCCTTTAGACAGTTCCGGAAGGAGGTGAAAGAATGAGCGTAGTATTGATCTTTTTGTCCGGCGCAATATTTATCGCGGCTGTACTATTTATCCACAAGCGTCTGCAAAAACAAGCGGGAAAAACCAGCGGCAAAGTCCTGACCTGGGTACTGTTCGGTCTTTTGTATCTGGCGGCGGCGACGGGGATTTCCTTCTGCTATATCAACGCGAGCGTAGGCCATGTCAAGGCCACAAGTACGGCGATTTTCCTTTTCGGCGGCGTCGCGATCGTGCTGGCGGTAGTTTTGGCGAGAATGCTGGGTTTCATTGGCGCGGGCAAATCGGTAATTCCGGCAAAGAAAGAAGGGTGAATATGAACAAAAGCAAATCAAGCATCAGTAGGCGCAATTTTCTGAAAACAGGTGTGGCAGCGACGGCAGCGAGCGTGGCCGGGGTCTTGGCCGTCTCGGGCAAAACTATGGCCGCCGCCGCGGATACCGCCGCGAACGCCATTGAACTGGATTACCAGAACCCGGCCGGGGGGCAGTGGTCGAAACTCCGTCCCAAACCGAATTACGGCGGCGCCTCCGTGCGCTACGCCCTCCATAATGATCAATGGCTGGGCACTACGCAGATCGTAGGGGAAATAAAACAGACGCGGGAGATCGATTCCGGATTTTCGCTGGCTATTCGCGGTATTCTGGGCGAAAAGGCCAGATGGGGATTTTTATCCCAATCAAAAAGATATCCCCTGACGGCCGGCATATCTCTCGGTATCGGCGTCGTCAGCGAGGATCATGTGGTTTCCGGCGAGCCGGCCCCGGAAAAACTGCCTATTCCCGACCCGGAGCAAATGTCCAAGCATATCAAGGATACCTGTTATTATTTGCGGGCGGACGAGGTCGGTATCGGCAAAATGCCGGAATACGCCTATTATTCCCACAAGCACTCCCCGCCTCAGGGGGCTTTTCCCGCCGGCCACGCCGACCCGGACACGCCGCTGGTGGAATATCCGGTGGAAAAATCGGAATACTTGCCCTATGTGATCACTTTTGCCGTGGAGCAGCATCTGGAAACTTACCTGGCCTCCACCGGCTACGACGGCATCTCCGTTACCCAATCGTTCCGCAGCTATCACGCCACCGCCAATATCGCCATAATTCTGGCCCAGTATATCCGCTCTCTCGGCTATAGAGCGCGGGCCCAGCATTTTGGCAATTATCAGGCCGCCATGCCGCCGGCTCTGATCGCTTCCGGCATGGGGGAAATGACGCGCACCGGGGATTGCGTCGCCCACCCCCGTATCGGTTTCCGCAGCAAGGTGGCGGCCGTGACGACGGATTTGCCGCTCGTTCCCGATAAACCGATCGACTTCGGGATGCTGGATTTTTGCCGCGTCTGCAAAAAATGCGCGGACAATTGCCCGGCCCAGTCCATTTCCTTTGAAAAAGAGCCGATAGTGTACAACGGCTACATGCGCTGGGACAGCGACATGGCAAAATGCACGGCCTTTCGGGCGGGCAACGACGAGGGCGTCAATTGCGGCCGCTGTCTGAAAGTCTGTCCCTGGAATTCCAAGGAGGACTCCTGGTTTCATGAAGCCGGGATTTGGCTGGGCAGCAAAGGGGAAGCCGCCTCGACGCTGCTCAAGTCCATCGACGACATGTTCGGCTACGGCACGGAGGAAATAGAGCGCTACAAATGGTGGCTGGAGTGGCCGGAGCTTTATAAGATTTATGCCCCCGGTTCGACGACGCCATTATGAAAAAACCCGCGCTTTGGCTGGCGGTTCTGGTTCTCCTGGCTGCGGCGCAGATTTATGCCCGCCAGACGCATGTGATGGACGCTGCGGTCGTGGCGGAGTATTACGCGGTTTTGGCCCCGGCGGCCGCGCGGTTTGAGCCCCTGAACGATCATGTCGCCCTGGCCTGCGGCGCGGCGGGAGAGGAGTTGGGCTATGTCGGCGTCAAGGCCAATATCGGGTACGGCGGCCCGCTCCTTGTCGGCGTGGCGCTTGATCCGACCGGCGCGATGGTGGAGTTGGCGGTGCTTGACCATAAGGAGACGCCCTCCTATCTTCTGAAACTTGAGCAGGCCGGATATTTTAAGCAATATGAAAAAATGACGGCTGCGGCGCCGCTGACCCTGGGCTATGATTTGGACGCGGTTTCCGGGGCGACGCTCTCCTCCCGCGCCATCGCCGCCGGCGTACAGGATATCGCCCATACGGCGGCCGAGCGGGGGATGGGTCTCCAGGTGCAAAAAGCCGCCCTGACCCTCGCCCTGGGCCTGAAGGAAGGGGCGGCGGCCCTGCTTTTTCTGCTGGCCGGCCTCGGCGTCCGCCTGAAAAAACTCGGCCGTCAGCGCCTGCCCTTGCTCATCCTGAGCGTCGCCGTCCTCGGTTTCTGGCTGAACCGCGCTCTGTCCATGGGGCATATCTCGGCGGCATTCCTGGGTTATTTCCCCCCGCCGGCGGAAAACGCCCTTTGGTACATCATTGTTCTGGGGGCGCCGCTTCTCATCCTTTTTTCCGGCAAAAATCTCTACTGCACCTATGTCTGCCCGTTCTGCGGCTTGCAGGAATTAACGCACCGCCTGAGCCGCGTGGGGCTTACAGTGCCGCGGCTGATGAAAATCGCGCGGATCGGCAAAAAAATAATTCTCTTTGCGGTTGTGTTTATCGCCTTTTTGACCCTCAACCCTTCCGCCTCCAATTTTGACCCTTTTGGCGCCGCTTTTGGCTTGAGCGGTTCCAGCGCGGCCTGGTATCTTCTGTTTGTCGCTCTCGTCAGCAGTTTCTTTTTTCACCGCTATTGGTGCCGCGCCTTTTGCCCGGTGGGAACCTTCCTGGATTTACTCACCGGTTTCAGGCGGGAAGCGGCGCGAATTCTGCGGCGACAGCCGCCGGCTGGCCGACGGGCGGCGGCCGAAGCGGAGGACGCCCTCGTCAAACCTCTGGCGGGGGCGCGCGGCGGTGATGGTTGGCACAAAACGGACGCCGCTTTCGCCCTTGTTTATTTGCTGACTTTGGGCCTCATTGTCTGGGTGGTAGCGGGCGGTTGAGTGACGACACATTTTTTTACATGAAAGGAAAGGAAAATAATGACCGTCAGAGCAGCCATAATCAGCGGCGTGGAAGAAGTGGCGGAACTGGCGGGGCAAACTTTTGGCCCCTGCGGGCGCAGCGTGGTGATTTCCCGCTATCCGCGCCAGCCGCTCGTCACTCAGGACGGGCGCGCCGTGGCCGCTCATATGTTTTTCCGCGCCCCCGGTAAAAATATGGGCGCGGCCTATTGCCGCGAAGCGGCGGCCAAAACAAAAGACGCGGTCGGGGACGGCGCTACGACTACCTTGATTTTGCTGCGGGAATTGCTGCGGCGCGGACAGACCAGCATAAAAGCCGGCGTCCACCCGGAGCTGCTGCGCCGGGCGCTGGAAAATCTGCTGGCGGACATCGTGGACTCTCTAGCCGCCCGGCGGCGGCCGCCTGACGCCGCCTCCCTGCTGGCCGTCGCTTCACAGGCCGCCAAAGACGCCGATTTGGGAAAATTAACCATAGATATTCTTTCCGGGTTGAGCGGGGGAGAACGCCTGATCGTGCGCCCCAATCCCCGCCGGGGCTATTACATTGAGACAGCGCGCCCGGAGGGAGAGAGGCATGAAGTCGTCACCGTTTTTGTCGGCGCGGACACGGACGCCGAGACCAAACTGATGGTGACAAGGTTGCAGGATGCTTTGAGCGCCGCCAGGGCGGCCGTGACGGACGGGGTACTGCCTGGGGCGGGCGCGGCCCTGGCGGATGTGGCGCGGACGCTGACCGGCGCGGCGGCGGTGGCGGAGGAAACGCGGGCGGCGGCTTTTATTTGGGCGGGGGCCCTGACCGCGCCGCTGGAACTGCTGAGAAAAAACGCCGGTCCGGAGATTGCCCGTCTCGCCGCCGCTTACGACCCTTTTTCCGTACTGCGAACGGCGCTGGTGAACGCCTGCGGCATAGCGGGTCTGATCCTGACCATTGCCGGCGCGACAAAAGGACGCGGCGGTGAAAGCGAGGGCGGGCGCGGCCGTGCGACGGCGACGCTGCGGGGCGACGCGGCCCTGGCGGCCCTGCACCGGGGGGCCGAAACTTTGGCCGCCGCGGTGGCTGTGACTATGGGGCCGCGGGGCGGGCAGGTTTATCTCGCGCCGGAGCGGGGTTTCCCCAGATTTACCGGAGATGGGGCCGGCGTCACCCGCGCTATGCGATTAGCGGATGAATTCGCCGACCTGGGCTGCGCTCTCACGCGGGAAGCGGCAGTCCGGGCCGAAGACGCCGCCGGCGACGGCGCGACCACGGCGGTTATTCTCACGGCCGCCCTGCTGAAAAAAACGCTGCCGCTCCGGATCGCCGGCTGGCCGGCGGCGACGCTGGTTCGCGCCCTCGCGCTGGGGAGAGCGCATACGGAAAAATATTTAGCCGCCCTGGCCACACCGGCGCGGGAGGGGGATATACGGCGGGCCGCCGTTCTGGCGGGCGGCGAGGAAGCGGGAGAACTGGCCGCTGCGGCCTTTGCTTTAGTCGGCCAAGACGGGGTCATAAAAATCGAGAATTCGCCGGCGCCATATTCCGTGACGGAAAAGATCCCCGGCATCTCTTTTCCCTGCGGCTATGTCTCGCCGCGCATGGTGACGAATCCGGCGGAAAATCTGGCTGTATTGCCGGAAGCGCTCATTTTTTTGACGGACAGACGCCTTACTTACGTCGAGGAAATTGAACCGGTTCTGGCGGTGGCCGTGCGGCAGCGGCGGCCTCTCCTGGTCATCGCCGCCGATATATCCACGGATTTGCTCAGGCTTCTTTTGGCGGCCCGCGAACGCGGCAGCCTCTCGGTGACTGTCGTTTTGGCCCCTGTCGCCGGTGCGCGGCGCTTTGAAGAATTAACGGATATCGCCGTTATTACCGGCGGCCGGGTATTGGCGGCGGCGGAGGAGACGGATTGGACAGCGGCGACGGAAAGCTGGCTGGGCGAGGCGGAACTGGTGGAAATAGGCGCCCGGCAAACGAGCATTATCGGCGGTCGGGGCGAGCCGGCCGCCATCGCGGCCCGCGGGGCGGAACTGCGGGAAGCAATCAGAGAGCGGCGGCCGGGTTGGACGAAAGACAAGCTGGAAACAAGACTGGGCTGGTTTCTGGGCGGCGTCGCCCGCATCAAAGTCGGCGGTATGACCCGGCTGGAAATGCTGGAACGGACGGAACGCGTCCGGGACGCGGCCCGATCCGGGCAAAGCGCGCTGAAAACGGGTCTGCTGCCGGGGGGCGGCCTGGCGCTTCTGCGGGCGGCCGAAGCGTTGGAGCGTGACGTCGCCGCCGGTCTTTTTCCGGAGGGCGGCGGCTGCGAGGCGACGCGCGCCGGGTTGCGCGCTTACGGGCTGGCGCTCAGGGAACCGCTGCGCCGCCTGGCCGCTAACGCGGGGGTTTCCGGGGAAGCTGTCCTGGCCAAACTGGCCGCCTGCCCGCCGGAGGTGGGTTTTAACGCGCAAAGCGGGCGGCTGGAACCGCTCCGGGCGGCGGGCGTTATCGACGCGGCGGGCGTGGTCGTCACCGCCCTGACCGCCGCCGTGTCCGCCGCCGCCCTTATGCTGAATACCGGCGGGCTGGTGGCGCCGGAGCAGAAAGGATCTATCGCTCCGGCAATTGCACGACCAATTAAAGGAAATAATGGAAAAAACAGATAAGTTCGAGGAAGAAAAAAGCAAGATGCTGACCGGCTTCGCTTTGCGGGGCGGCGAGGGAACGCAGGTGGAAAATTTGCGCAAACAGCTTGATAGCGAATCGCAGCGTTTTTTTCGGCGCAAAGATGAAATTATGCGGCAAATCAGCGCGGTGCAGGAATTGCGAGAGGGAGAGGAAATAGCGGCCGGCTCGGTAGAGGGGCCGCGCGAACTGAGGATCGGCGATGATTTTACCGCCCTGGCGCGGGCGCAGATAGTATTACGGGACGGGATTATAGTGGAATTGCGGAGTTAGACTCGGCAGACCTGGCGGCCTGCTGTTCCGCCACGATTTCGTCAAGCTCGTCAAGTACTCCCTCATCTCCGGTGAGGTGGAACGGCTCGTATCCGACCTCAAGGAGATGAAGGAGGTGGTATTGTTTGTCTATCTCCACAAACTGCAATGGCGTTAACTCATGCCGCCGCATATATTTCCGTGCGATGCCCACTTGAAAATAGGCCACTTCATTGAACTTTCTTGTTTCCATCTCTACACCTCCATCCAGCTTTCCCAGTCGCCGGACAACTCTGCCTCCAGCATATCCTCCACATAAGGGGCGGCCTCCAAGTAGAGAAAAGACTTGGGGCTTGCCAGCAGTTCGTATGTCTTCGTCGTCATGAACAGCCTCAGAGCCTCGGTTACTGGGACATTTTGCTTCTCGGCATAACTGTCAGCCACCTGTGCCGCAATGGACTCAATGCATATTTCAACGATATTATCATTCATGATGTCAGCGGATTATCCTCCTTCCCTTGAACCGGAGCAGGTCAGTATCTCCCCTCTGGTCAGTGGCAAGACAGTCTGTATAGCAGCGCGGGTGTTATCGTTCGCCGTCGAACCGATCACAATATCATATTTGTGCTGTTGGATTTTGCTCTTGCTTTCGCGGTTCAGAACCACAAAGCGCATCCACTCCCTGTCGGGTGCGGCGAACTCCTTCACATTGAGCGCCAACAATTCATCGCGGTCAAGTTCATAGGTATAGAGCCAAGGGGTCGCGCTTTTCTTAACACCGCGGAAGGCGGAGCGTTCCTCTTCAATGCTCTTGTTCCGGATCGCCAGTCGCTCAGCATGTCGAATGTCCCGTGAGGTGTAAAAGCCCCGTCCGAAATCCTTATTTCCTTTACCCTTGGTCACGTCAATTAGGTCGAACTCGTAGATCGTGCCATGATAAAGCGTGATGATGTCTGCCATGATGTCTCCTATGTCGCAATTCAGAACCTTGCAAATTCTATTATACAAGTTCAAACTTGCAATGTCAAGCTTTTCGCAGTTGGGAGAGCTTAGTTTGGAGAGCTTAGTTGGGAGAGCTTCGAGAAGTGGGAGAAGATCTTAGAGCTTAGTTTGGAGAGCTTAGAGAAGCAGGAGAAGATCTTAAAACTAAGTTCTAAGCTCTCAACCGGCAGGGGAAACCACCCCGCCGCTTCGCGGCACCCCTCCAAAGGAGGGGAATCACCCGCCTTAGGAAAGAGAGGAGAGTAAAGAGGAAAGAGAGTTCTCGTCTCACTCTTTACTCTTTACTCTTTACTCTTTCCTCTTTCCTATTCACTCTTTCCTCCTTTGAAGGGGAACCACCCCGCCGCTTCGCGGCACCCCTCCAAAGGAGGGGAATTATCCCTCTCCCCAATTGTGCATTGTGCATTGTGCATTGTGCATTGCAGTGGCCCTTGCCTCCCTCGAGCCTTTATGGACCACCCCGCCGCTTCGCGGCGCCCCTCCAAGGGATCTTAGAGCTTAGTTGGGAGAGCTTAGAGAAGCAAGAGATGAACGAGAATTATCAGAAGCTAACAGTTTGGCAAAAGGCAATGGACTTGGTGACGGAAGTATGGCAGAATTGGAAACACAGTTATTGATGTGCGCACGTCTGAAATACTTGACAGATACGAATATTCACTTTGCCCGGTATTTCCGATTCCGGTTTGCTCCGCGTGACTCGACTAAACCTTCGGCCATAAGCTCCGTCAATATGCGCCGCGCTGTTGAGGCGGCGCGGTCGATGACTGCCGCCGCTTCTGCCGCCGTTACTTCACCATTCCCCCGCAGGTATGCTAAGAGCTTGTCGCGGGCCGATTTGTCGCTCATTTTATCGCTTACGTTATCGCTCATTTTATCGCTCGTTTTATCGCTCGTTTTTCGTTTATCGCTCACTTTATCGCTCGTTTCCCTGTTCTCACTCGCACCGGTGAGCGATAACGGCACTATCGTCCGGAACATATCGCCCTCGATAAGTTCAGGCTCGCCGCCGTTGGTGTAGATTTTCGTGTACTTGTACAGATTGCGCACTCCGGAACCAAGCATGTCGGCGTAGTGAATATTCACAAAAAAATTCGCTATCAGCGGATTTTTCGGTTGCGGGGTGAATGTCGCAGGGTCGAGCTTGCCGGGCAATTTAGGCAAGCACCAGTTCTCCGTTACAATACGGTCACGCTCAATAATCACTTTCGCCGGAATTGTGCTTGTAAATTCGCGGTGTGATAAAATATTGCCGGTAAGCTCGCGCGCGATTTGGTCACGCGGACTTACGGACAACGCGCCTTCGAGATAAAACCGGTCAAGCGTATGTTTGGCAATAAAGCCCATAATTTTGTCATACGCCTCAATCAGATTGCACGACACACGCAGACGGTCATCATATCGGTCAAGGTCGTCGCGGCGCAGTATGCAGTCGGTTACATAGCCCGGCAGAACCGAGCGAATGACTTCCTCGCGTCCGAACAGCAGTATTGCCGCGAGGGTAAAGCCGGAGTAGCCTAAATCCTGGTCATAGCGATACAGTCCGGCACTTTTCAAGATTTCCATATCGGACATGCGCTGCCAGGGATGGTCTTTGATTCGTATTGATGACATATTGCGGACGGCAGGCATCAACTCGCCCAACAGCAAGTCGGCTTCTTTGGTGTACCGGTATATTTTCTCAACGCTTGAAAGCCCTCGCTTACGCATAGCAATAAGACCGAGGGTATCTGTGTTGGCGGTAACATCATAGTCCCCGTCTTCATTGCGGTCGTAAACACGGTTTTTGAGCGTCACCAGCTGCGAAGTAAGCGGAATATGGCAGTAAAGAATGACTTTGCCAGCATAATCCACTTCTTCAAGTTGAAAATTCAATGTAGGATTGAATATTTGCGGATTGTTCAGGGAGTTGGAGAAGTCTTTCTTTATTTGCCTAACTGCCTCTGGCGCAATACCCTCAACCGTACCGTCATCCAAAACACCAAGCAGAATATCGCCGCCGTAGCGGTTTGAGAATGAGCAGACCGTCTCGTAGACTGTAGGCGAAATCTTGTCGTGACAGCGTTTGAATTCAACCGTAAGTCCCTCGCCATCGCGGAGTAGTTTTTCAATCTTAGTGTTCATGCCGCCCCCTTATTTACGAGCCGCTTTTCTCGTAGTTTAACAGGGCGCGACGGCGATTGCAAGCTAAAATTTCCTTTTGCGTTACAATTTCTGGAGAAAAAAGATGAGACATTGGCACTCATGTAGGGATGTTCATTTTCAGGGCTCAGTCCGACGGTCTAAAAAATAAAGAATGTTACGCGCCGTCTAAGGTGTACGCCGCCGCGTCGCCGTGCGTCGGTTGGGAGAGCTTAGTTGGGAGAGCTTAGTTGGGAGAGCTTAGAGAAGTGGGAGAAGAGCTTAGAGCTTAGAGCTTAGTTGGGAGAGCTTAGAGAAGTGGGAGAAGATCTTAGAGCTTAGTTTGGAGAGCTTAGAGAAGCAGGAGAAGCTCTTATTAAAACTAAGCTCTTAAAACTAAGTTCTAAGCTCTCATCAGGGAACCACCCCGCCGCTTCGCGGCACCCCTCCAAAGGAGGAAAGAGTGAATAGGAAAGAGTAAAGAGTGAGACGAGAACTCTCTTTCCTCTTTACTCTCCTCTCTTTCCTAGAAAGGTTAGGATTTCTCCACCTTTCTCTTTTTTCGCATTTTTCCTGATATAATCAAACCATGACCAGAGAGCCGCTTTTTCGCGACGTGATGATGAACGAGTGCGCCCCTCCCTAAACGGACGGCGAGCGTGGCTCGGGGCAAAAATCAAGGAGGCACGATTATTATGAAAAACCACAAATCCACATCCCGCTTACTGGCATGGCTGCTCATTTCGCTGATGCTGCTGCTGACGATGCCGCCCGCCCAGGGGATTACGGCGGCGGACGGGTACACTTACACGCCCCCGTCCTCCCTGTACGCAAACGGCAAGCCGATCATGTTTTTGGATTATAACATGACGGGGTTCGGGGCCATGACCGGCGCTGACGCGCGTTCGCGTCTTAACACGCTGAAAATGAACCTGAACGGTTTCGGGGTGCGAACCGCGGGCACCTATGTCAACGCGGCCTCGCCCTTCAATGGGAGCATCTCCCCCACAGACTCGACGGCGGAGGGCCGTGATTTCAGCGCGGTCTATGATTTCTCCTCCTTGTTGAATGAGCAGGGCGGCAGCATAAGAAGAATGCTGGCCAAGGGAGACATTCGCCTTGCCACCGCATTTTCGGTCTATACGCGCCAGTACGACCGGAAGTATCCCTACCTGGATAAATCCACCCGGGCGAATATTGGTTTTCTCGGCCAATCCTGGTATTTCAACGGCGAAGAAATGCCCAACCTGTGGAACAAAGTGAACTACGGCGGCAAAAACAGCGAGACGGACGGCCCACTCGCGCTCCCCCTTGACCCGGGCTGGGTCGCGCCCACAAAGAATAACCTTCAACTGACTTACAAGTCCTACTCCCTGAACGAGGGCCCCGTGGATTCCAAGATGCGCGTCGGCGTCGTCGTCGGCAAGGACGTGAAGGGCCCGTCCATCCTGGCTGTGGACGTCTATGAGCCGACAAACAGCGAGCTCCCGCCGGCCAATTCCCATCCCTACTCCGCGACGAGCGGCTACTACGACTTGACCGGAACTTGGGGGAACGTGAATGACAACTACAAATATAAAAAAATAACCAAAGCCGACATTGGAAAAACAATCTATTTCTCGGTGATGTTCGACGAGCCGGTCAAATTCAGAGACGATTGGGCGACGCCGGAAAACCTGTCCAATCTCACCCTGATCGTCCAGACGATGGGCCGGGCCAGTGCGTCCGGCAGTTCGACCGCCACGCCAACGGCGGCGAAATTCCTCAGCTACGCGCCTGGCACGACGGATTCCTGCCCGGTCATGATCTTTTCCTACCAGATTCAGAACCCGACGGATTCTCATGCCTTCCGCAAGGACGACTACTATACCTTCGATAGTGTAATCGTTTCCTCCGCGGATAACCCGTCTATTTACAACCAGATCACCGACCTTGCGGGCAACAGCTTCAGTGCGCTGAACGGTTCGCAGCAGCAAAAATTGGTGAGCAGTTTTAATGTGCGCAATTCGGGCTACCCGACCGTGGATTTGCTGGAGCTGGCTGTCGAGAGCATCGAATTGACGCGGAGCGGGGAGGTCAAAAAGTCGCATCTGAGAGCGGGCGATACCGTGACCGTCGCGGTAAATCTGAACAAGAAGCTTTCCCAGGACACGCTGGATACAATCGGCGCCGAGGCCGGCAGCAACAGGCTTCCGACCATCAGCCTGAACTTCGGGCAAGGGCAGGATCTTCAGCCGACGCGCGCGGCGACGGGAAAGAACAGCGACAACGGCGTCGAACGCACAACGCTGTACTATGAGAATATCCCAGTGAACGCGGGCGACGAGACCCCGGCCGGGGAGCACATAAAAATCACAGAGATAGATATTCCCGAAGAGTGCGTGGACGACGCCGGGTACAAGCTGTCCGCCAATGTGAACACATTCCAGTACAAGAAGCAATACTTCGTCGATACGGTCGCCCCGACGCTAGGCGTCACCGTGGCTGACCAAGGCGGCGACATTTACAAAGTCGAGGCGAGCTTAACGGACACCTCCCAGGTTCTCGACGCCAGCTTCTTTATTAAGGTCAACCTGGAAGGGCCCGGCGCCGTCCAATATCAAGCCGGCGCGAATGGCCTGTATAATGCCGGAGACTGGCTGGCGGCGGCGGGCAACACGATTTCCCTGTCCGCCCCCGCGAGCAGCAACAAAGCCACGGTGTTCCTGAAGCTGCCGACAGGGGATATCTTTGTTGATGGCATCAGCGTCGACGTGTCCGCGATGGACGCGGCCGGCAACACGGGCCAGGGGAGTTACGATCTGGCGCTCGGCATCGACCGGGTGAAGCCCAGCGTGACGCTGACGAAGACAAAAACTGTGGACGAAGGTACGGGGGAGACGATAGCAGGCGATGGCGCGGTCGTGAGCGGCAGCGACAAGAATCTCGCCACTACCTTTGACTACGCGGTCGTCCCGGGCACGAATACGACAAACGCGCCGAGCAGCTGGACGTCCAAGAATTGGGAGACCAATGGTTCCTATGACGGCGCCTCCGGCAGCGCGACTTTCTCGCACGGCTTGGACATGAGCGAGAGCGATCTGTACGAATATGTCCTCTGGGTCAAGGTCGCGGACGCGGGCGGACTCACGGCGACGGCGGCGGTCGCCTGTTCTTACGACAACCGCTACGCGGAGATGTGGGTGTACAGCGTTTCCTCCGACTCGGACGAGATCGTCTGGCTGAAAGACGCCGCCGCTGCCGCTGCCGAGGGCTTACCGTCCGCGTTGCCGTCCGTGTCGGTGAGGCTGGGCGCGAATGTGCAGCAATTGACCTATCAGTGGACCGCTCCCGGCTATAGCGCGGGGGGAACGATGACGGCTGCGGATTTCGAACCGGGGGTCGGCATAGAACTCACCATGCCGGCGGGCGACAATCTGTCCCATATCACCGGGCCGACCAAGTTGACGCTCACGGCGACAGCAGCGACCGGTGACCCCAGGGTGGAAACCGTTACCTTCAACACCCTCTACGAGGCGAGCGGCTTGGTCGTTTTCAAGCAGACCGCTTTCAGCTCCACCGACGCCTATGGGCGTCCGGATGAGCGCCGCGGCGACGGATTTATTCCGCCCGTCCGTGAAAATCCTTACGCGAAAAAAGCGCTGAACGCGACCGCGCTGGCGGACATCGGCGACGCGGAATTTTCCCTCGAATCGGCAGTGACCGGGGCGGACTATTTCACCATGCTGGATTGGGCTAATACGGAGCTGACGCTGCGCAAGGTGGAGTTCACCTCCGGCACAGGGGTGATAGAAACAGCAAGCACGGAGGAGGGCGTAGTATTTGAGGACGAAGGGCTGGTTTCGTCGGACGACATCTACGCCTGGAAGTTCGAGAAGACAGATTTCTTCAAAGCGAATGGCGCGTCCAACCCTTACACTTTTTCCGCGCGGATTAAGCTCAAGGACGCAGAATTCGAAGATTTGACGCCTGTCGCTTACACAATCGATGAAAACGGCGATGTCACGCTGACCCGTTATGAGTTCTGGCTAAACGCCGCCTATGTCGGAACCGGCGACACCAGCCAAACGCTGCTGGGCGTGTTCGCCTTCCACAACACGCCGCCGGACGAGTCGACCTACCAGGTGATTTCCCGGGCGATTGGCTTAAGCGAAGAGCCGGAGGAAGCGCAGGCCGCCTACAGCGCCTCGCTCGCCTATGAGGGCGGCCAAATTGTGGACAATTCTATCGTCGTGCCCCAAATCACGCGCACCACCCGGGCCTACGGCACGGGAGCCATAGACGACAGTTTCGTTCTGGAATCGACCTTCACGGCGCGGCTCCCGGCGGCGGCGCGCAAAATGCTCTTGGGCGGGTACGCGAATAATTATAGTGCCGAGGGCAGAGGCTATCGGGTGCAAGTAGGCGGCTGGGAAAATCTGGAATTTGACGCGACGACCGGCCTTTTCACCGTAAAATATCTTGCAGACCGTTGGAAACAGCTGTATCCCGACTCCTCCGGGAGCCTGATTACGGGGGACGTGAAAGTGGACAAGACCGCCGACCGTGTGCAGCGGGTGTATTACCAGATCGCGGACTCGCATCGGAGCGATTGGATAAACAGCCCGGCCACGACGCAAAACAAGGACATCTATTCCCCCGTTTACTGCGTGGATATTGTCTGGGATACGGAGTTCCCGACCGTTTCCTTCACCGCCTCCGGCGCGGACAGCGTTCCCGACGGCCCGGACGGCGACGCCGTGACGGTGGGGGCCGCGAGCCTGGGGCCGGTGATGGTGGGCTTTTCCGCCGCCGACGGCCATATGGAGGGCCAGGATGGCGATGAATATGTCATGGACACGCCCTCGGAATTGATCGTGACGGAAGTCCTGTCGTCGGATTATGACAACTCTGCCTCGGACGAGGACGGCAACAGCGCGGCGCAGCTTGACCCGGAAACCGGGCTCTATGTCTTCAAGCGCAACGGCGCGCTGCAGGTACAGGCGACCGACGCGGCGGGCAACAAGAAAACCAGTACGTTTACCGTCACGACCATAGACCGCTCGGGACCGGACGTAACTTTCGACGGGACGGCCTCAAGCTTTATCCAGAATAACGGCAAGTTTACCATGGCCGTGGACATTACGGGCGACGCGGTTTCGGCGGATCTGCTTTTTGACCGGTATTACATGCAATATTTGACCGGAATTTCACTGGACGACTTGCCGACGAGCCTCTACGACGCGGACTATCCCGGATACGAAGTGGGCGACGCCGCAAGCGGTATGATGGGCGCGCTGCCGGGCGTACTGGACAGCATGATCACACGCGACCAGAACGGCTATATCACGCGGATAAGCCTGACCCTGTACGCCGACCCGGATGCCTGGACGGGGTACAAGGGAATCCAATTTATGATGGTGCGGGCGACGGACGCGCTGGGCAATACCGGGCATCATAACGGGATGATAGGCCCATGGCCAACACAGGACGGCGCCTTGAAAGGGGAAAAGGCGCAAATCACGAACCAGGATAAAACCTACGCCTTCGGCGGCACGCTGGACTTCAACGTACCGGTGAAGCTGGAGATGGTCACCGAGGACGGCGCTAAAGCGGTCGGCGCCGGTTACGCTACGTCCTTCGCCAACTTGCCCGTCTACGCCAACGGCCCGGCCGCCGTCCGTTATCGGGATCTGTTCGGCAATGTCTTTGACGATGTCGTCACGGCGGATATGGGCGACGACTACGCCCACGCGCTGACCATCGAGCCGGCCGGGAAAACACAAGGCCCCGTGACGGTCACGGTGGACACGAACGGCTTTGCTTGCCAGGTCACGGGCGGCACGAACGGGGTATGGACTCAGGCCGTGTCGGCCAACGGGGATATCAGCTACGAAATCACGGCGCAAAACGGGACGCCGAAGACATTCACCATTCCCGTCACGAATATCGACGACGAGCCGCCCGAAGCAACCTACGACCGCCTGGTGAACGGCAGGGAAACATCTGCCGACGCCGGAGAGCCCATCTTCACGGTCACTTACACCATTCTCGGTTTCAGCGAACAGGGCGTCACCATGGCGGAGGGCGAAGCGAACACTTTCACTTTCACCTTCACCGCGCCGGGCACGCACACCTTCCATTTCACCGACGCGGCGGGCAACGCGGGAACGCTGACGGTCGATGAAAGCAGCACAATTTTTGAGTCGCCGCAGGATAAGACCATCACGCATTACCGCCTGACCTATACGCTCGGCCTCAACAGCAGCCCTGTCCGGGTGGACGCGGATGTCGACACCCCCGACGATTTTGACGATTTCCCCGCCGGGAGTACGGCGGAACTGCTCGTCAACCCTCCGACGAATCAAAATATCATGGTGCAAGTTGAGGCGCTGAACGCGGCGGGAGACGTCCTCCCCGCGACCATGAGCTTCGCGGCGGTGGAGGGCGTGAAGTATGTGGCAAGCCAGAACACGCTGATCTTCACCAAAGAAGCCGCCGCGCCCATCACGCTCACGGCGGGAGGAAATAGCGTCGGGGCCACTGTCGTCGTCCCTGCGGGCGCGATTGACCAAACCCCGCCGACAGGCAAGGTGGAATACCTGCAGCTGGCGGAGGGCGACCCCGTGGGCGGTTTCGTGCGGGGCGGCGTGAAAGCCTACCTGCGGCCCGACAATCCCGCGGAAATAGCTCCCGACAGCATCGTATTCAGCGACCTGACCGCCAATATGCAGACCGACGAGGTCGGAACCTTTGTCTACTTCGCGGCAAACGGCAGCGGCGTATTCCATATGAGCGACAAAGCGGGCAATATCGGCTCCGTCGCCGTCTTTATGTACGAGATAGACCTCGACGCGCCGCAACTCAGCGAGGAAAGCTGGTTCGGCACAAATGGGCTCACCGCTGATGAGGTACTCGGGAACATTACCAACAATTCCATCCGTTTATTCCTGCGCTTCGACAAAACGATCGCCAAGGCGGACGTCGCGGCCTATGAAGCGGAATATGTCGAGGGATCCTCGACTCCGGTTCCCATTCCCGCGGATTACGTCAAGTACACGATTGCCGCCAACACCATGACGGTTGAGTTCAAGCAAAACTGCCAGGCCCGGATCACGGTCTATGACGCGAAAGGCAACACCTATACCATCCTGCGCCCCGAGGACGGGCCGGTGGCGGTTATCGACCGGGAGGCGCCGACAATCATCACAAAGAATATAAATAAGGTAGGCAACGCGGTGCGCGTCGACTACATCTTCAACGAGGACGTGACCTCCGCCACGGCGCAAAGCGAATTCGACCTGGCGCACACCATCGAGTTTGCCAAGAACGGCGCCTATTCGCTGACCTTCGTCGACCGCGCCGGCAACCCCGTGGCGGACATTGTGGAGATCACCCAGATCGACACGCTCTCTCCCACGCTGAACTACACCTTGACTGTGGACGGCGACGGCGGCACGCAGGCCCTATACGCCGACGACGCTCAGACAAAGATCATCGCCACCAACGGCAATGTCAAAATCACCCTTGCGGCTACGGACACCGGCGGCGGAACGGTGACGCTCGCCGTCGCGAATCTGAACCGCCCGGCCATTCCCCTGCCGATAGAGAACAATGTCGTGACCGTGAGGGAAAACGGCGTCTATACGATCACAGCCAAAGACGATTGGGGCAACACGACGCGGGCGCAGGCCCGGATTGATTTCATCGACCGGCTGGCGCCGATCCTCACCCTCGCCGGCACGAAGGCGGTAAACGTCGCCGCCCACGACGACCCCGCCGACTTGAGCGCCGCCCTCTTGGCGGACGCGACTGCCCGCGACGAGCGGGAGGGCGACCTCACGGCGGCCATAACCGTCGCTATCGATTCCGTCGACCTGAACACGCCGGGGAGTTACCAGGCGACCTACGCCGTTGCGGATGCGCTCGGCAATAGAGCCGAACGGACGCGGACAGTCCGCGTCAACGGGGGCGACCCGCTGAAAATCAACAATGAGCCCGTCTGGGCGGACGACATCTACAACACGACGGCGACCTCGCTGTCGGTCACAGCTCCGGCGGGGTACAGCCTGTATTGGGCGGCCGGGTCAAAAACCTACGGCCAGATGAAGTACGCCGCCCCGCTGTCCGGCGCGCTGAACACGACGACAAAGGGTTTTTACACGATTCTGGCCCAAGGCGCGGATCGGGATGCGTACCTCGTGTACGTGTATGCATATTGAGAAAGAGGCGATGAGCGATGAGAAAAAAATTTTTCGCGGTATTGTTTACCGCCGCCATGCTCGCAACCATGCTGCCGGGAATCCCCGCATTCACGGCGGAGCCGCCTACGGTCACGGTACAAAACGACTATATCAAGGCGACGGTCAGCACAGAAAACGGCGGCTACACCATCTCCACCCTGGAAGGCGACATCCTGAAAAAGTCGGACGACAACAAGGCCCTCACCCATCGGGGAGAGAATTTCGACACATCCTTCACCTCGTTCAAAGTGGGAAACAAGGAATACGTGTTCGGGAACGACTACGGCTTGTTGGGCCTGGGTTCCACGCCGGTGACGACGGAAACGGATTCCGTCGGAGTGACCAGCACCTGGCGCGTGGACGGATTTGATTTTGTCCAGCGCATCGAGCTGGTCAACGGCGTCGCCTCGGAGCAGCTGGGCACGGCCGCCATCAGCTACACCGTCAAAAACAACACCCAGGCCGCCGCGTCCGTACAAAGCCGCGTCCTCATCGATACGCAGCTGGGCGAGAACGACTTCGGCTACTATGAAGTGACCAAGGGCGTGCTGGGCGCCGGCTACGATTTCATCGACACTGAAACGACGCTGGAAGGCGCCGCCGTACCGGCCGATTACTTTGTCAAGGACGCGCCCTTCCAGCCCCAGGTCGCGGCTTTCGGCGTCAATAGCGTCATGGCCACCGACAAGCCGTACAAGATGACCTTCGCCCACTGGGCGAATATCGCGGCCACGAGGTTTGACTATAGCGCCGACCCCTCGCTGACATTTTCCAACGAGCTGAACCCCCTCCGGACGGCGGACAGCGCGGCCGCCCTCTACTATGACCTGGGCGCCCTCGACCCGGGCGGGGAGCGCAGCTTCTCCACATTTTACGGCGTCACCGCCAACCTGAAAAACAAGGACAATCAGGTACTGGTCAACACGACCGCGCCGGCGAAACTGGATTTTAACGACCAGCGCACCGCCTTTATCGGCTCCTCCGGTCAGGCGGACAATTTGGTGCGCGTGAATACCACGGTGACAAATCCTCTCGCGCAAGGAAAGCGTTATGCCAACTTGGCTGTCGTGGTCTACGCCATCGGGTTCAGCACTGAGCGGCAGTCCGACGACGGCAATTGGATCGCTTACAACAATATTGATCCGCTGTATACGAATATCGCCAATTTTGCGCCCGGCGGAAATATCACGACCTTCTTCGACTTCAAGTTTGAACCGCGGGACAACCACGAATTGGGCAGTTTCGTGACGAGGGTGTACGATATGGATCCCGGCGTGAACGAGCTGGGCGTATACGCCGACGACTATTGCCTGGGCGAAACCGTCAATTATATCTTTATCCCCGCAAAAGACCCGACCTTGCCCTCCATCACGCTGAGCGGCATGGAACCGAGCATCCTTTACAACGCGGAGCGCCGTTACCTCACCTTGAGCGGCATTGGCATGTCCTTCTTTAAGACGGGTCTGGCGGCGATAGAACTGCGCGGGCCGAAAAAGACCTACAGCGTCCCGCTGGAAAATCTTACCATCGCCCAGGACGCGCGGAGCATTTCGCTCCTGCTGGAGGAATACATGGAACCGGGGCAATATCAGCTGTTTTTCCTCTGGGACGGCTCCCAGCCGGCTGACGTGCCGGAGCTGCTCACATCCTCCGCCCTGATGGTGCAGCTGACGGAGAACGAACGTTACCGCAGCGACCAATATGGACTGCTCGCCGTTTTGCGGAACGGGAACAACACCTATCGGGTTCTCGCCTACAACGACGAAGCGAGTTTCACGGAAAACAAAGGGAAAAGCGCCACCAGTCCGCTGGGCTACGACGAGGACGACCTCCTGCTCACGATCCGGGGCAGCCTGCTCAAAGACGGGGATGAATACCGCCTCGCGGGCAAGGAAAAAGATGTGAACATCAACCATATCCTGAACTACCGGGGCAGTGATTTCACGGTTTCCGCCACCGGCGGGAGCGTGGAGGTGCTGATGGACGGCAAACTGACCACCGTTGGCGCGAACACCACCGTCCGCAACGGCTCCGCGGCCTTTAAGCTGGAAAAGGGAACGAACTATATCGTGCCGGTATATGACGACCGGGGCGTAATTCTCTCCGGCGAAAGCCTCGAGCGCGCCGACGACTCGTATATCGAGCTGAAGTGGAACAATGCCGTGGACAAGCTGCAGACCATCGGCGGTTTTTTGATCGACCTGAAATACGGCGTGTTGGGGAAGATCGAGGAAGGCGGCGGCACCTACGACATCATCTCTTTCGGCGGCGGTCTGGACCTCTCCTTCATGACCCCGGGCGGCGCGAGCGCGGCGCGCAAGGAGAAAGACGAGGCGGCGGGTTCCACCTGGACGACTGAAACAGGCACCGTAGGCGGAACGGAGATCGCGGGCTCGGAGGATTCATCTTCGAGCGACTTCGGCTTCGGGGCCACTGTCTACGACGTGCTGTACGGGCAAAACAGCAATAAGACGGGGCATTTGGGCATCAATATGGACGCCTCCGTCCAGCTGCCCCAGATTGTCAGCTTCCTGCCGGCCAAAATAGGCGGCACGCTGGCCATTAACACCATCGGCGGCTACCAGGTGGGCGTGGAGGGCAACGTGGAAACCTCCGTTTTTGCGATGTCCTTCGCCCTGGTCGTCAAATCCAACCCCTCCGGCGTACCCATCCCCGACAAGCTCTTCTTCTCGCTGGGCGGCTTTGAGCCGGGCATCAACGTGGACGGCATGGGGATTTTCTGGGTGACGGGCGGCGGCGGCGGTTTTGACAACCTGTATGAAACCATCTACGGCACGGACGGCATCCCGCCGTTCAAGGTGCTGCTGAATATACAGTTCGACATCGTGAAAATCATGACCGGAGCGGCGGATTTTGAACTGTCGCTGCGCGGTTTCGCCATCTCGCTTTCGGAAGTCACGCTCAAGATGTTGGAAAACGCCAAATTTTTGGACGGCGGCCTCGTGAAAGTCATGTGGTATCCGGAGTTTGGCCTCGACCTCCAGGCGAATGTGAACTTCTTCGAGGTGTTCAAGGGCAATTTCTATCTGACCGCGAGCAAGGACCTGTTTGAGATGATGCTGCGCGTCGCCCTGATGCTCCCCGACGACCTCCCGGTGGTGGGGGGCATGGAGCTGGCGGCGGCGGAACTGGGCGGCGGCACGGAAAAGCTGTGGGGCGAAGTGTCGTTTCTGGACGTAGGCATCGGTTTTGTCTTCTGGTGGGATACCGGAGATCTGGAATTCAAATCGGGGGATATGAGCGGCCTCGCCCCGGATAGAATGAACCGCTTCGCCTCGGGTAAAATGAGAGGCTTCGCTTCGAGCTTTTCCCTGGCGCCGGGCACCTTCATGGCCATGACCTCCCCCCAAGTAATTGACACGGATCCGGAGACGGGCGAAATCCGCTACGCCGCCATCGGGAGCAATTTGCAATTCGTCGCCGGCAGCGCGGTAGACCGGAGCCTGACGTCGGAACAAGTAGAGGCCGGCAAAACAAGACTCGCCCCCCGGATGCGCACGTATATGGCAGCAGCGACGACGGTGACCGCCACGGCGGACATGACGCAGCACAGAGTGACCTTCGGCGAGCCTTCGGGCGACTATATCCTGACCCTCAGCCGCGTGGACGGGGAGCCCCTGGATCCGGATTTTCCCAACCTCGTCAAGATGTGGAACAACGGCCAGGTCTACCCGCTTAATTTCTACGAAGCCCCCGGCATCGTCGGCGGACTGGCTACCGGCGAGGAATTGACGGCCGAGCAAAAAACGCAAATCGAAAATGCGGCGAAGGCCAACGCGAACATCGTCGGCGACATCGCCTATATCGTGATCCCGCGGAGCGCGCAATCATTGGACAATGTCTTCATTCTGGAGTTTACGGACGGCGAGCCCTACAGCGTGGGCGCGGTCTTTGTTCAACCCATCGCCAGACTGACGTCCCAAACCGCGGCCCTGAGCGATCATACCCTCTCGCTTACCTGGCAGGGCGACTATTTGAACACGGCGACGGTTTCGGTCTCCATTTCCGACGAGCCGGGCAGCGATGGGATTTTGATCGCCGAAGGGCTTCCCGCTTCGGCGATGGCCGCTGATGTCACGATTCCCGCCACGGTCGCGTCCGGTGCATACACAGTGACGCTGACGCTGATCGACGAGGATACCTGCTACAAGAGATACCCCGTCGGCGGCGACAACCCGACGACAGTGACTATCACGGACGCCCAAGCGCCCGCCGCGCCGCAGAGCGTGACGCTGAGCAACGCGGGGAACGACAAGCTGAAAGTCGCGATAACGGACGACTTCAGCCAGGCGAAGCTCGAAGGCTATTATGTGGATGTGTATGAGGACGGCAGCCTGGTTGAGGCGGCGGTCTACTATGCCAAGGCCCAGGCGCAAGGCGGTCAAATCCTCATCGGCGGACGCTATGATCTGCCCGTGCTGGAGGAATACACGGAAGGCGGCGTGACAAAATATCGCCAGACGGTCGTGAACGGCGAGGAGCAATATCGGACCGTGGGCTTTACTCCCGGCAAAAGCTACAGCGTCAAGGTGCGGGCGGGCGCTTCCGTCGACCCGGATCCGAGCCTCAGCGGCGATGAAGTGTATCATTTCAGCGGCTATGTGAAATCGGCCCCCGTCACGCTGGCCGGGGCGACGCCGCCCGTGCTGACCCTGACGGGCGCCGGCTTGTCAGGCCATGCCGCGAACGCCGTGGGCTTTAGCGCAGACGTGCCGGTCAGCGGTACCCTGACCGTGAACGGGGCGGATGGGGAAAGCTATACTTTTAGCGCAGTGAGTACGTGGGCCCAGCCACTGGCCCTCGCCGACGGCGTGTATACGCTGGAATTCCGCGCGGTTGACGGGCAAGGCGATATTAGCCTCATTCAAACAACGCTGGAAGTGGACACTGCGGCGCCGGTTCTCATGCTGGACAGCCCGCTGAGCGGCGGCATATTTACGGGCAACATGGTCACGCTGCGCGGCATCGCCGACCGGGACGCGCGGTACACGATAATGGTTGACGGCGAATCAGCGACGCAAAACGCCGATTTGTCGGCCTATTTCGCCAACGGCATCTTGGAATACGACCTTGCGCTTGGCGATGGCGCGAGCAGGCACGCCATTGAAATCCTCGCCCGGGACGCGGCGGGGAACGAGACGGAACGAATGATCGAAGTGGTCAGCGCCGATTTGGCCGGCATTGAACGGGTGGAAATCAGGCATAACGACCAGCCTGTCGGCGCAAGAATCACGCTGCCGAATGTCGGTGATACTGCCGACTTACGCCTAATGGGTATCACCGGCACGGGCGCGGCCCTGGACATCACCGGCTTGGAGAACGCCGCCTTGACGGTGGCCAGCGGGACATCCGCCATCCTCACGGACGGAAAAGTGACGGCGGTCAGCGAGGGTGTATCCATGATCCTGGGCTCCTTCGATTTGGGCGGCGGCTTCGCCCTGCACGACGCCGCGCCCATCGCGGTCGGCGGCGACGGCGACTCCGGCACGGGCGACGGCCGCGCCCCGACGCCGAGCGGCGGCAGCGGCCTGAGCGCCGCCAAAGACCCGGCGACTGGGGCCCAGGTCACGGTCACGCGGGAGAGCCTGAGCTATATCAGCGGCGCGAACCGGGTACTCACCTCCGTGGCCATCTCCCGCCAGGGCTGGACGAGCGCCGACACCGTAATTCTCGCCCCGGGCGGACAGAACAATTTGATTGACGCCCTGGCCGTGGCCCCGCTGGCCGGACAGGAGAACGCCCCGATCCTCCTCTGCGTCGGCGGGCTTGACCCGGCCGTAGTCGCGGAGATTCAGCGCCTGGGAGCGAAGCGGGTCTATGCCGTCGGCGCCCTGAGCGAGACCGTGATCGAGGCCCTGAAGGCCGCGCTGCCGAACGTAGCGGTGGAAGTTCTCCGCGGCGCGAACCGCTTTGAGACGGCGGCCCTGATTAACGCCCAAGTGCAAAACCCGAAAGGGACATTTATCGTGGGTTATAACGCCATCGCCGACGCCGTCAGCGCGGCCTCCTTCGCCGCCGCTAACGGTTACTTGATCCAGATCGCTCAACCGGACGGTACTCTCGCAACTGCCCACTACCCACTGCCCACTGACCACTATATCTATATCCTGGGCGGCCCGGCCCTGGTCGGCGACGTGGCCGGAGCGACGCGGCTTTACGGCCCCGACCGCTACGCCACGAACAAGGCGATCCGCGAGGCCCTGCCCTTTGAGTACACGAATATTTACACGGCGAACGGCGCCACCCTCGTCGACGCCCTGACCGGCTCGGCCCTGGCCGCCCGGACGAAGGCCGCCATCGTCCTCACCCCGGCGGGCGACCCCACGGGCGTGGACTTCGGCGGGATTACACCCGAGACCAGGGTGTATGCTTTTGGGGGAGGGAAGTAGTACAACAATGCAGAATGCAGAATGCAGAATGCAGGTGGTTCAATTCCCCTCCTTTGGAGGGGTGCCGCGAAGCGGCGGGGTGGTTCCCCTTCAAAGGAGGAAAGAGTGAATAGGAAAGAGTAAAGAGTGAGACGAGAACTCTCTTTCCTCTTTACTCT
>JAISWK010000169.1 GCA_031270805.1 Gracilibacteraceae bacterium | reverse complement strand
TTTGCACTCTGGCTGCGTTGCCAGAACCCGCAAATACAGCCAGTATTAGCGGAACCTGGCGCCTTGCCAGAGCACAAAATTGCTGCGTCAACTGCACAAGTTATTTATCAACAGTCCCTCAGGGCCGAGGACGAAGAAAAAGAAAACGGAGGGAACAAAAATGATGAGAACAAAGACGAGGGTGAAGGTTTTCGCGGTGGTAACGGCGCTGCTGCTGGCTGTGCTTTCCGGCGTGGGCTGCGCCCGGGAAGCGGTGGCACCGGCGGGGGACGGCGCGGCGGGGAAAGTCTACAAAATCGGGATCATTCAGTTGGCGGAAAACGGCGCCTTTACGGAGATGCGGGAAGGTTTTTTGAACCGGTTCGGCGAGTTGGGCTATGCGGCCGAGACGCTGGAGGTGGATTACAAAAACGCCCAGGGCGATGTGGGCACACTCAACACCATCTGTCAGGAAATGGCAAAGTCGGATAAGGATATCGTCGTCACCATCGCTACCCCGGCGGCTCAGGCCTATGTCAGTCAGGAAAGCGAGATTCCCCTTATTTTCATCTCCGTCTCCGATCCGGTGAACGCCGGGATCATGAGCGCGATGGACACCCCGGATCACAACGCCACCGGTTCGTCCAACCTTGTCCCGGTGGATAAGATTTTTCAGCTGGCGGCCGGGCTGACGCCGGAGGCGAAAAACTTCGGCATTCTCTACAATACCGGGGAGGCTAACGCCGTTTCCACCGTCGCCAACGCTAAAGCCTATTTTGACGCCAACGGGTATACGTACCGCGAGGCGACAGTGGCCAACTCGTCCGAGGTGCAGCAGGCGGTAGAAGCGCTGGCTGCGAGAGTAGACGCCATTTACGTACCCATTGACTCTATGGTGCAGTCGGCCATGCCCCAGGTGGCGCAAATCGCCAAGGACGCCGGCGTTCCGGTCTACGGCAGTTCCCCGGTCATGGTGCGGGACGGCGCCCTGGCCACGGTGAGCACAGACGACACGCAGGTCGGCGCCGCCTCGGCCGATATTGCGGATAAGTATTTCCAGGGTACGCCCATAGCGGATATTCCCGCTGTGGCTATCGGCGATTTCATCTTTGTTATTAACGGGACGACGGCGGACGCCATCGGGGTGGAGATTCCCGCGACATATTCGGACGCGCTCATCATCGAATAGGAGTTTCAGCTTGGATACGCTCGGAACGCTGCAACTGGGATTTGTTTACGCTATAATGGCCCTGGGTGTGTTCATTACCTTCCGGGTGATGAATACGCCCGACTTGACTGTGGACGGCAGCTTTACGCTGGGACTGGCGGTTTCCGCCGTTTGCGCCGTCCAGGGGCTGCCGGTCGCAGGGCTTTTCGCCGGCTTTATATGCGGGGCGGGGGCGGGTGTCGTCACCGGGCTTCTGCAGAGCAAAGCCGGCATCCATCCCTTGCTGGCGGGCATTCTGACGATGACCGGCCTGTACAGCGTCAATTTAGCCGTGATGGGAGGCAGTCCCAATGTATCCCTCCTGCAAAAAAACACGGTTTTTTCCGAGTTAAGGCGGGTTTTTGCCCGGACAGACAAAGATATCCTGCTCCTGGCGGCCGTGACAATTTTGACCCTGCTCTGCCTGCTGGCCCTGGGCTGGCTTTTTCACACGGGCCTGGGCCTGCGTCTGCGGGCGGTCGGCAATAATCCGGACATGGCGCGGGCCTCGTCCATCAACTCCGACCGGATCTGCGTGCTGGCCTACGCCCTGGCCAACGCTTTTGTCGGCCTCGCCGGCGCGACGCTGGCGCAATACCAGGGTTACGCGGATATTAACTCCGGCGCGGGCATAGTCATGGTCGGACTGGCCTCGGTCATTATCGGCGAGGTCGTCGTTCGAAAACAGTCCATCTGGGGCGGACTGCTGGCGGCGGCGGTGGGCGCGGTCGTCTACCGTTTTCTCATCGCCCTGGCTCTGTACGCGGATTTTTTCCCCGCCTACATGCTGCGGCTGGTTTCCGCCGTGATTGTCGCGATCACGCTGGCGATACCGAAAATACGCGAGATCGCCCACAACGCCCGTGTGAAAAAGGAGGGCCGGCGCGATGCTGGAAATCCGTAACCTGAAAAAGATTTTCCAGCCCGGAACGCCGCACGCGCAGACCGGGTTGGCCGGGGTCTCCCTCAGTCTGAGGCCGGGCGAGTTTTTGACCATCGTCGGCTCAAATGGCGCGGGCAAGTCGACGCTGTTCAACGCGATTGCCGGGCGGTTTCTCGTCGATGGGGGCGACATCCGCCTGGGCGGCGAAGATATCACTTATCAGCGGGAACATGTGCGCGCCCGGAACATCGGCCGGCTTTTTCAGGATCCGAAAACCGGGACGGCCCCCGGACTGACCATTGAGGAAAACCTGGCCCTCGTCTATTCCAAAGCCACGAACCGCTTTCCCCTGCGACTGGCGCTGCGGGCGTCCGACCGGCAATATTTCCGGGCGGAACTGTCCCGGCTGGATATGGGCCTGGAAGATCGCCTGCAAGTAAAAGCCGGCTTGCTTTCCGGCGGCCAAAGGCAGGCGCTGACCTTGCTTATCGCCACCTTGGTTCCGCCCCGGCTCTTGCTGCTGGATGAGCATACGGCGGCGCTGGATCCGGTGGCGGCCGCGAAAGTGATGGCGCTGACGGCGCAGATCTGCGACCGGAACAATATGACTACTCTGATGGTCACCCATAATATCAGCTCGGCCCTGAAAACCGGCACCCGGACGATCATGATGGATCAGGGCCGGATCGTCATGGATTTAAGCGGCGCGGAACGCGAAAACATGACGTCGCAGGATCTTTTGCGGCGCTACCGCGAAATGACGCGCCGGGAATTGGATAACGACCGGATTTTGTTTTCCGGCGAGGAGGAATAGAACTATGATACGACATATGGCCTTGTACACTCTGACCCCAAAAGCCCACGACGAGGGCGTCCGGCAAGTTGTGGCCAAACTGGATCAATCGGTGAAAAACATGGTCGGCCGGGTGCCCGGACTCCTGCACGCGGAAGTGGCCCTGAATCAGGCGCCGGATTCCCCGCACGACCTGCTATTTTATAGCGAGTTCGAGCGGGCGGAGGACATCCCCCCTTATCTCGCCAGCGATATACATCAGTCGCACGCCGATATGGGGGACGGTTACGTCGAAAACAAAGAAGGCGTCGACGTGAAATCCAGCGTGGCGAAATAATCGTCCAGTGTTTCCGCCCGGCGGATCTGCCTTATTTCCCCGTCCGAACCGAGTAGCAGCTCCTTGGAGCGCAGTTTGCCGTTATAGTTAAAGCCCATCGCGTGGCCGTGCGCCCCCGTGTCGTGGACGACCAGGATATCGCCTCGCTCCAGAAAGGGCAGGGGGCGATCGACGGCAAATTTGTCGTTATTCTCGCACAGGCTGCCGGTCACGTCGTAAATCCGGTCATAGGGAGCGCCGGTTTTACCCAGCGGGGTAATATGGTGGTAGGCCCCGTAGAGAGCCGGGCGCATCAGGTCGGCCATACAGGCGTCCAGCCCTATATATTGCTTGTAAATATCTTTTTTATGGCGCACCGTGGTCACAAGCCAGCCGAAGGGCCCGGTCACCATCCGGCCGCATTCCAGCGCCACGCGCAGGGGGCCGAGTCCGGGGCCTGCGATCAGTTCGGCGTAAAGATCCGCGGTGGCGCGCCCCAAATACTCCAAATCAACCGGATTTTCCTCCGGCCGGTAAGGTATGCCCACGCCGCCGCCCAGGTTGATGAATTCCAGCCGGAGGCCCAGGGCGGCAAAAAGTTCCCCCGCCAGTTCAAACATCATCCGCGCCGTGTCAATAAAATAGTCCGGGTTCAATTCATTGGATATAAGCATGGTATGAATACCGAAACGCTTGACTCCCCAGGCCCGGGCCTGCTCAAACCCGGCAAAAAGCTGTTCTTTGCTCACGCCATACTTCGCTTCTTCCGGCCGGCCGATGATCGCGTTGCCCTGCCGGGCCGGGCCCGGATTGTAGCGAAAAGAGATTATCTCCGGCAGCCCGCAGATTTCGCGCAGGAAAGGGAGATGGCTCAGATCATCCAAGTTGATGAGGGCGCCGAGTTCCATCGCTTTGCGGTATTCCTCCGCCGGCGTGTCATTGGAGCTGAAAACGATTTCGGAACCGCGCAGGCCGACTTTTTCCGCTAAAATTAGTTCCGGCAGGGAACTGCAGTCCGCTCCGGCGCCCTCCGTGCAGAGGATCTGCATTAAGTAAGGGTTCGGCGCGGCCTTAACCGAAAAATATTCTTTGAAATCCGGCAGGCCGGAGAAAGCCCGGAGCAAGCGGCGCATATTCAGCCGGATGCCCTGCTCGTCATATAAATGGAACGGCGTACCAAATTTTTCCACCGCGGCGCGCAATTTTTCCTCACTCAGCGGTAAAATTTTTTCTGTCATCTTGTTATTCCCGTAACGCGAACGGTTAGTCCTTCCTGCTTTCTTCCGCCGTCAAAAAATTCAGCGACACGGGGCGCATCGGCGCGACCGTAGATATCGCGTGTTTGAAGATCAACTGCTGTTTGCCGTCGTACTCCAAAAAAACCGTGTAATTGTCGAAGCCGCGCACTATGCCCCTCAGTTGGAAACCATTCACTAGGAATATGGTCACCTGTACATTTTCCTTGCGCAACTGGTTCAAAAAGGTATCCTGCAGATTTACGACCGACTTTGTCATCATTAGTGACCATTCCTTTCGCTGCGTGACGAATCTTTACCATTTATTGTACACGACGCGGCGGCAGTTCGCAATAGGTAGCGAATCCTTATTCTAACAAAAATAACGGCCGACGGGCTTTGTTTAAGGAGATTACAGCCGGGCCTTGTGAGCTGCGATCTCTTCTCTGTCGTCCAGGGGCGGCAGCTCCGCGTCCTCCCCCCGGCGTTCCAGGGCCAGGGAAAGGAGCAAATCGGCGATATGCGGATTTTTCGGCAAAAACGGGCCGTGCAAATACGTGCCGAACACGTTCCGCCAGCGCACGCCCTCGCCTCCGTCCCGGCCGTTGTTACCGGCCCCCGCGCCGGGTCGCACCCGGGCCAGCGGGGCCAGGCCGTCGCCGAGCCAGGTGCGGCCGCCGTGGTTTTCAAACCCCACCAGCGTCGTCAGAGGCATGGCCTGGGGACAGGCGCGGGCCGCCGCCGCCGCCGTCTCCGGGGTCAAATCGGCCCGGACGTCGCCGATGAACCGTTCTCGTCCCGCCTCGGTATAGAGATCCAAGAGACCAAGGCCCGGATATTTTTCGCCGGTCGGCGTCCGGTAAGAACCGCCGAGCATTTGCAAGCCGCCGCAGACAGCCAGCAAAACCAGGCCGCCGGCCAGCGCGGCGCCCAGACTCTCCGCCCGCCGGCCCAGGTCGGCCGCCAGAATTCCCTGTTCCCGGTCGGAGCCGCCCCCAAAAAACACAATATCCGCGGCGGCCGGATCCCAGTCCGCGCCGAGGGAAACCCGTTCCGTCACGCACTCTATTCCGCGCCAGCGGCAACGGGCCGCGAGAGTCATGACATTACCCCTGTCCCCGTAAAGATTGAGCAAATCCGGGTAAAGATGGGCAATCCGCATGATCATGCTTTTTTTCCCCCCTGTCGCTCCGCGGCGCGCAATAAAGCCCGGAGCGGCGCCAGCGCCGTGTAAGTGGGCAGAACAAAAACCCGCTCCTCCGGGCCGGCGGGAAAGCGGCGCAGCAAAGCCAGCGCCCGGGCGCAGTCCGGCTCGCAGACCAAGATCTCCCGGTTCAGCCCGGCGTATTTGAGCCGGAGCAGTATATCCGCGCCTCGGCGGCCGCTGCAGACGACCTGGCGCAGGGGCGGCGCGCCCCCCGCTCCGGCAGCGCCAGCGCCGAGCAGTTCAAAATCCACATCCCAGAGCCAGGAAATATCCCGCCCGTCGGCCGCCAGGTCGTTAATAGCCAAGAGCAGGCGCAGCGGCCGGTCGCCGCCGCTGATCGCCTCCAGCACCGCGTTGAAGCCGGTCGGGTTTTTGACCAGAATGAGGGTCAGGCCGTCGTCGATCCGGAATTCTTCCATCCGCCCGTCCCGGGGGGCAAAATCCCGGAGCGCGGTTTGCCCGGCGGCGGCGGGAGCGCCGAGCCAGCGGGCCGCCGCCAGGGCGGCCAGAGCGTTGTACAGGTTATAGCCGCCGCCGAGGGCCGTCCGGTACTCCAGTTCCGCCAGGGTAAAGGCGAAGCCGTCCGCCGCGCTCCTGACCCGCGTCGCCTCCGCCTCGGGCGCCGGGCGGCGGAAGGCGCAGGCCGAACAGGCGTAATGCCCTAACTGGCCGTAATGGAACAAGGTGTAGGCGAGCGGGGCGCCGCAGCGGGGACAGAAGCGGCCTTCCCGGCTTTCCCCCCCGGCGGGGCTGCTGCCGGGCAGAGCGGCGACGCCATAAAAGATCACCCGGGAATGCCCGGCGGCCAGCTGGGCCGCGAGCGGGTCGTCGGCGTTCAGCAGCAGGGCCGCATCCGGCGGCAGCGCTTCCCGCACCTTGGCCACCGTGGTGTCCAATTCACCGTAACGATCCAGCTGGTCGCGGAAAAAATTGGTCACCACCACCAGCCGGGGCGATATTGCCCGGCAAAATTCCGGCAGACTGCCTTCGTCCACTTCGGCCAGGAAAATATCCCCCCGCACCCGCCCCCGCCGGTCGGCGTCCCGGAGCAGGGCGGTGCAGATGCCATTCAGCATATTGGCCCCTTCGCTGTTCAGGGCGGTTTTTTTTCCCGCCGCCTGCATTATGGCGGCCAAAATATTGTTGGTGGTGGTTTTGCCGTTCGTCCCCGTGACCGCCACCACTCCGTCGGGATAAGCGCGGCTCAAGATAGAGGGCAGTCCGGGACAGAGGCGCCGGGCCACCGCTCCCGGCAAAGTGGTGCCGCGCCGCCCGCTCAGTTTGAGGACCAGGGCCGTCAGCCGGCCGGCCCCAAGCGCCAACCCCAAAAAAGCGCCGCTCCGCTCTTCCCCTTGCTCCCGTTTGACGCGCAGATAATTATACACAAGGATGGCCGCGATCACGATCCCGCCGCCGGCCAGGGAAAAAGGGCCCGGTTTTTCCCCGAAGGCCAGCAGAACCCAGACCGGGGTCAGGACAGGCTCGACCGTGGCCGCTACCGCCGCCGTAAAAGCCGGAACCCGGCTGATGCCCTCGCAAAAGAACAGATAGCCGCCGCCCAACTGACATACGCCCAGGAGAATGATCACGAGCCACTCCCGCCCGCTGGCCGCCGCCAGGGCCGGATCGGCCAGGGTCAAGGGCAAAAGGAGTATCAGCGCGGCGTTGCCCAGCAAGACCGCGACCGGCGGATTGGCGTCCTCCAGTGTGTTGGCGAAACAGACGGCGCCGAAAGTGACGCCGGAAAACAGGCCGAGGAGGTTGCCCAGCCAATAACCTCCCCCGATTTTATCAAAAAATAAAAGGGCGGCGCCGGCATAAATGACCAAGCAGGTAATTATTTCCAGGGGTTGGGGGCGGGAGCGGCGGAACAGAGCCGCGTAAAGAACGATAAAAGCGGGAGCGGTGTATTGGAGGAGGATGGCGTTGGCGGCGACCGTCAGTTTGACGGCGGTAATATAGAGGCACATGGTGATCGTCAGGCACAAAGCCGCGACGATGATGTTTTTCGACCATTTGAAGCGGAGGGCGTTTTTTTTCCGGGCGTAGAGGAGGAGTACTCCGGTCGCGAAAATGCTGCGCAGGCAGACGACGGTCAGCGGCGCCCAGGTGAGATATTTGACCAGCGCCCCGGCCGTACTCCAGAGTACGCCCGCCAGCAAGATAAAGCATAGGCCCGATTTCATCTGCGGTACAATCCTTTGTCCGTAATATGTTTTTCCACCGCCGCCGGCGTCAGGCCGGTCAGAGAAGCGCCGGCGCGAACCCGGGCGCGGATCAGGGAGGATGATATGTCCGGCGTTCCGGCTGCGATGTGGACTATCTCCCAGCCGGGCGGGGAAACAGGGGGGTAGCCCGGGCGGCTGACGCAAACCAGCCGGGCGAGGCGTCTGATCGTCTCCGCCTCTTTCCAGGCCGGCAGGCCGGCGATGATGTCAGACCCGGCCGCCAGCCACAATTCCGGCGCCGGGAGCAAGGCCCGGAGCAGGCGCAATGTCTCCGCCGTGAAACTGGAACCGCCGCGCCGCAGTTCCAGCCCGCTGACGCGAAAATAGGGCCTTTCCGCCGCCGCCAGTTCGATCATGCGCAGACGTTCCGCCGCCGGCGCCCGGGGGCCGCGCGTTTTGTCGGGAGAAACCGCCGCCGGCATAAAGAGAACGACCGCCGGGGCGAGACGCTTAAGCGCCGCTTCCGCCGCCGCCAGGTGCCCGTAATGAATCGGGTCGAAACTGCCGCCCATAAGAACGATTTTCGCCGCGCCGCCGCAGTCGGCCATAATTTCTTTTTCTATATTCCGCAGGTCGCTAAGTAGCCCCAGCGCCTGGCGCAGAGCTTGGGCCCGATGGCTGCAACGGTTTTTTTCCGCCGGCGTCAGTTCCGCCAGCGTCCGACCGGCGGCGGGCAGCCAAAAAAGCGGATCGTAACCGAATCCGCCCGTCCCGCGCGGCGCCGGGGCGATGAAGCCTTCGAGTACGCCTTCGGCCAAGTACTCCTCTCCCGTCGGGAGAACGATCGCGATCGTGCAGCGAAACCGGGCCCCCCGCTCCGCCGCCGGCGTCCGCTCCAGCGCGGCCAGCAGTTTTTCGTTGTTGCGCCGGTCCGAATGCTCTTCGCCGGCGAAGCGGGCGGAATGTACGCCGGGAGCGCCGGCCAGCGCGTCGACCTCCAGCCCGGAATCGTCGGCCAGCGTGAGCAAGCCGCTGAGGCGGCAGGCGGCCCGCGCTTTGAGCAGAGCGTTCTCAGCGAAGGTGGCGCCTGTTTCCTCCACTTCCGCCGCAGCGGGAAAATCAGCCAGGGACAGAACCCGAAATCCCTCCGGCCCGGCCAGCGCCGTTATTTCCCGCAGTTTACCCTCGTTGCGCGTCGCCAGCAAAAAGACTTCAGGCACGGTTCGGCTCCGGCAGCCCGGCCAGCGCTTCTTCCTGCACTGTCATCAGGCGCCGGACGCCCCCCTCGGCCAAAAAGAGCAGCCGCGTCAGCGTTTCCCGGTCAAAGGGCTGTTCTTCCGCCGTACCCTGCACTTCCACGAATTTGCCCGCGTCCGTCATGACGATATTCATGTCCACCGCGGCCCGGGAATCTTCTTCGTAAGCCAAGTCCAACAGGACTTCCCCGTCCACCAGGCCGACCGAAACCGCCGCGACCCAGCCGGTCAGCGGGTTTTCCCGGACAAGGCGCCGGTGGAGCAAGCTCTGCACCGCCTGGCGCAAAGCGACATAAGCCCCGGTGACCGAGGCCGTCCGCGTGCCGCCGTCCGCCTGCAGCACGTCGCAGTCAATCCAGATGGTGCGCTCACCCAGCTTGCTCGCATCCACCACCGCTCGCAGCGCGCGCCCCACCAGGCGCTGAATCTCCATCGTTCGGCCGGATTGACGGCCGCGGCTCGCTTCCCGTTGCGCCCGCGGCTGCGTCGACCCGGGCAGCATGGAATACTCCGCCGTTACCCAGCCTTTGCCCGCGCCTTTCAAAAACGGCGGCACTCGCTCCTCGATGGAAGCCGTACATAGCACCACCGTTTTACCCATGCGAATCAGCGCTGAACCCGGCGCCTGGGTGTATCCGCACTCCAGGCTTACCGGCCGCAGCTCGTCCGCCGCCCGCCCGTCCGTTCTTATCATTGGCTTATTCCTTCCTTACCCCATATTGCTGTCGTTATTACATTATGATGGTTCGGCCAGGGACTGTCAATGACTATTTTTTCCGGGGGCTCAAGCCGTTCCCACGCCCCAGCCCAGACTCTCCTGCTGAATCCTGTACATTCGGGCGAACAGACCGTTTTGGGCGATCAGGTCTGGGCCCGTGCCCTCCTCCGCCAAGCTGCCGTTATCCAGCACGGCGATCTTGTCCGCGCCGACGACTGTGCGCAGCCGGTGGGCAATGATGATCACTGTCCGCCCTTGCACCAATTCGGAGATGGCCGCCTGAATCTGGGTTTCGTTCTCCGGATCCAGGGCGGCGGTGGCTTCGTCCAGCAAGACGATGGGCGCGTTTTTGAGCAGGGCCCGGGCGATGGAAATGCGCTGGCGCTCGCCGCCGGACAGGGTGGAGCCGTTTTCGCCGATCAGCGTGTCGTAGCCCTCCGGCATCCCGCGGATGAATTCGTCGCAGCGGGCCGCCTTTGCCGCCGCGTAGACTTCTTCATCCGTAGCGCCCTGTTTGCCGAGGCGGATATTATTCATCACCGTGTCGTTGAAGAGGACGACGTCCTGAAAGACGAAGCTCATATAGCTCATCAACCGCTCGGGGTCAATCTCGCGGATATTGCGCCCGCCGATGCGGATTTCCCCGGCGCCCACGTCCCAGAAACGGGCGATCAGGCGGGAAAGCGTGGTCTTACCGCTGCCGGACGGCCCAACGAGCGCCGTCACCCCGTTTGGCGCTATGGTCAGGTTGATGTCGTGGATTACGTCGTCGTTGTTGTAGGCAAAGGATACATGACGCAACTCTACCGTGAAATCCTTGATCTCGGCGCTTTCATCGCCGGTCATCGGCGTTTCCTGGCGCAGGGCCTGCATTCGCCTGGTGGAAACCAGCATATAGAAAAACTCCGGCAGCAAGGTCAGGACGACGATCAGGGGCGAGTAAATCTTTACGCTGATGAGCAGAAAGATCAGCAGGGGGATCGCTTCGATTTGGCCGCCGCTGAGGAGTGTTACGCCCACGAGCGCAACCAGGCCGATGCCCACTTGTAAGACGGTCATGGCGAGGGTGATCGAGATTCCGGTCACGCCCTCGAACAGTATGGCTTGCTTCAGCATTTGCCGCAGGGCGTTTTTCAGCGCCGCGGACTTCTCGCCCGCCAGCCCGAAGGCCTTGACCACCTTGATCCCTTCCAGATATTCCTGCACCTGCTCCGCCACTTCCAGCTTGGCCTCGACGTGGCGCTCGCCTAAGCTGCTCTGCATTTTGCGCGTCAGGGCAATCAGACCGAAGGCCACAGGCAGGGCGGCGAAGAGGGCGAGGGCCAGGCGCCAGTCATAGACAGCCAGCAAGAGGCAGATAAGCGGGATGGTGATAAAACTGGCGAACAGACCGGGCGCGACATGGCTCATGGTGTGTTCGATCGAGGCGCAGTCGCCCATGATATTGGTGGTCAGCTCTGATAAGTCCTTTTTGTTGAAAAAAGAAAGGGGCAGCCGGCGCAGTTTCTCCGCCACCTCCAGCCGGATCTTCTCCGTTTCGCTGTAGGCGACGGTGTAGGTTTTCCGGTACTCATTGATATAGAGGATAAAGTGTAAGAGCGCGGCGGCCAGGCCCGCGCCCAGCCAGAGCCAAAGCGCTTGTGCGTTCAGCGCCGCGCCGCCCATGAGAGGGTCGAGCAGCAGCGTCATCACCTTGAGGACTATGGCAAAGGGGAGGAACATACAGAGATTGGAGAGGACGCAGGCCATGACGCCCTGCTTCAGCCCTTTATAGCCCTCATCCGATAGATTCAACAGTTTTTTAAGCCCGAACATCAGCGGCCTCCTTTTTTCCCAGCGTCCAATCGATGCTCTCCGTGTACTGCGCCCACATGCGGCTGTAGCGGCCGCCCGCCGCCGCCAGCGTGTCGTGCCGTCCTTCCTCCACAATCTTTCCTTTATCGATCACGAGGATTTTATCCGCGCCCCGCACGGTGGAGAGTCGGTGGGCGATGATGACGACGGTCTTGTTCTTCATCAGTTCGCTGAGGGCGCGCTGGATCTTCTGCTCATTCTCCGGGTCGGCAAAAGCGGTGGCTTCGTCCAGGGCCAGAATGGGCGCGTTCTTGAGGATGGCCCGGGCGATAACGATTCGCTGGCGCTCGCCGCCGGAGAGATGCACGTTCTTCGCGCCGATTATCGTGTCGTAACCTTGGGGCAATTGGGGAATGAACTCGTGGCACTGGGCGGCTTGGGCGGCGGCAATGGCTTCGTCCCGCGAGGCCCCGGGGTTGCCGATCAAGAGGTTGTCCATGATGCTCTGCTTGAAGAGGAACACGTCCTGAAACACGAAGCCGACGATGCTCATCAAGTAGTCGCTCGCCATATCCCGCACATCCACGCCGCCGATTTTAATCGCGCCCTCCGCCACGTCATAAAAGCGGGGGATCAGGTGGGCGATGGTTGACTTGCCGCTGCCGGAGGGCCCGACCAGAGCGGTAACTTCGCCCTGCCGGGCCGTGAAGCTGACGCCGGCGAGCGCGGCGGCTTCGCCCTCGTCGTTATAGGTGAAGGCGACATTTTCAAAGCTGACCGAGTAGCTGGTTACTGTCTTGGGCGTCGTCGTTTCCGGGAGCGGCTGAATGTTCAGGATTTTGTCCATGCGGCCGATGCCGTCGGCGACTTGGTTGCCGATCTGCGCCACATACATCAGTTTGGTGAACGGCGTGGAGAGGGAAAAAGAGAAGATAATGTAGAAGAGGGCGGCCAGCGCGAATCGCGGGTAATCCGTCGCCCCGCCCGCCAGCAGGATGATCACGGGCAGGAGGAATACATAGACGTGATTGATCATGATCATAAACGTCGCCATGTGTTTCTCAAAGGATATGGTGTAGTTTTTGACAAAGCGGCCGTAGTTCTGAATGGTTTCGTGGAATTTGCGGAAGGAGAAAATCGTCTGGTTGAACGCTTTGACGACCGATATCCCGCGGATATACTCCACCGAGGCGTTGTTCATCTCCTCCAGCGCGGTTTGGTACTGTTCGATGAAGACTTTCCCGGCTCCGGCCCCCATGGCCGCCATTTGGATCAGGTAGGCGATGAGGACGGGAACGAAGCAGGCCAGCCCCAGCCGCCAGTCGAACACGAAGAGAATGACCAAGGTGAGAATGGGCATGGCGAACGAGCCGGCCAGGTCGGGCAAGTTATGGGCGACGAAGCTCTCCAGTTTTTCTATGTTTTCGTCCACGATTTTGCGCAGCTTGCCGGTGGAGTGGGCGCTATGGAAGCCCAGCGGCAGCGAGGCGATATGTCCGGTGAACTCCAGCTTGAGTTCGTACTGGGTGGTGAAGGCCGCGACATGGCTGCACATCAGGGCGAAGAAGTTGAGCAGTATCGCGCCGACAGCCCCGCCCGCCGCGTACCAGCCGAGCCGAACTAAGTAGACTGTATTCAGCGCCGTCAGGTCGGAAAAATTGGCGACAAGCTCCCGGATGATGAAGTAGACGGCGATGAAGGGTGTGAAGGATACCGCCACGCTTGCGACCGCCAGGGCGCAGGAGCAGACGACCAGGGCCTTTTTGCGCGCCCCCAGTTCCAAGAGGCGGGCCAGGCCGGTTTTGCGGGGTTTTTCTTTCCCCTCACTGTTGTTTTGCTTTTCCATAAATTCTCCTTACGTTTCCGCCTTTCTCCTGCTCCAGCCCCGGCTTGATTCCCGGGCCGTGACAAAATCCCGGTAAATGCCGCCCTGGGCCATAAGCTCATCGTGGGCGCCCTGCTGGGCAATTGTTCCGTCCGAGATGACCAGTATTTTGTCTGCGTGGCGTATGGTGCCCAGCCGATGGGCGATGACGAGCAGGGTCTTGCCCCGGCAGAGTTCGCTGATCGCTTCTTGGATATAGCTTTCGTTGTCTGCGTCCACGCTGGCGGTGGCCTCGTCCAGGATGACGATGGGTGCGTCCGTCAGGATGCAGCGGGCAATGGAGACGCGCTGTTTTTCGCCGCCGGAAAGGGTCGCGCCCCCTTCGCCGATGATGGTCTCGAAGCCCTCGGGCAGAGCCATAATAAAGTCGTAGCAGCGCGCTTTTTTGGCGGCCTCAATTACCTCCGCCCCGGTCGCGTCCGGGCGGCCCATACTGATATTGTTGTAAATCGTATCCTGAAACAGGTAGACCCGCTGGAACACCATGCTAATATGAGCCACTACCTCGCGGAGCGGCACATCCCGAATATCCCGGCCCCGGATAAGCACTCGACCGGAACCCACGTCCCAAAACCGGGCCAGCAGGTTGGCGATCGTGGTCTTGCCGCCGCCGGATGGCCCCACGAGGGCCAGCATCTGGTTTCGGGCCAAAGAGAAGGAGACATGGCGGATCACGTCCTTGTCGCCGTAGGCGAAACTTACGTCGTCGAACTCAACTTCCGGGGCGTCGCTTGAGGCCGGGATGCCGTCCTTCCCCTCGTCGGGCAGCCGCTTCTCGGCGAAAACCGCTTCCAGGCGGTCAAGACAGCTGTTCATCACCGTTAGGCGGGGACTTTGACTGTAAAAGGATTTGAGCGGAGCGAACACGTCGAAGACAAAGAGCAAAACGCCCACGAGGAAAATGGCGCTGATGATCCCGGCGGCGTTGAGGTAGAGGGAAAGGGCGATGAGGCCGGCGGCGCCGAGGCCGAAAAGGGAATCGATCCAGGACATGGGCGGGATCAGGGATTTTTCCAGCTGCAGGTTGACCCGGCAGGTCTCCCGGAAGCTGTCGGAAAGCTCCTTAGATTTTTCGCCCAAGAGATTGTAAGTCTTAATGACGCCGACGCCTTCGATAAAATCCAACACCGCCCCGGTAAGGCTTTCATTCTGCTCCTGCCGCTTGTGGGATCCCCGCAGAGCGTCCTTCCGCAGCCAATTGCCAAAGGGCAGGGCCGCGAGGATGACGGCGGCGGCGATGCCGAGCCACGGATTGAAGGCCAGCAAGAAAAGCAGCATGATCAGCTGGGCGAAAAGATAGCCCATCAAATCCGCCAGCACCATCATGCAATTGTTTTCCACAAAGCCCATGTCCGATGTCAGAACCGCGCTGATTTTGCCGATATTGCCTTCGGTAAAATAGCCCATGGGGAGGCGGCGCAGATGCGCGCCCAGCTCCATCCGTTTTTCCGCCATGACGATGAAGCCCGCCGAGGCTTGGAGTACGTTTTCAATATGCTGGAACAGGGTCTGGAGCAGCACGCAGACGACTACGGCGACGCCGAGGCGCAGACACATTTCCCCGCTGGCCGTGCCGTGGTAAAACCGGTACAGCCCATAAAAGGCCAGTCCGATCGGCGCGCGAAGGAAGAAAGCCTTTAACAGGGCGAAGACCAGGGCGACGGTGATTCTCCCCCGGTACTTCCCGGAAAAATCGAGGATTCGTTTGATTAAAGCGATCATACCGCGCTGACCCTCCATTTGGCGCTGCCTTCCGCCGCGGTCCACAGTTTTTGGTAGACGGGAGACGTCTCCAGCAGTTCCCGGTGCGTACCGACGGCGGCGAGATTCCCCTGATCCAGCACACAGATTATGTCTGCGCCCACAATCGAATGCAGGCGGTGGGCGATAACAATGACGGTTTTGTCCTGAATCAACCCGGCAATCGCCTCGTTCATCTTTTCCTCATTTTCCGGATCCATGAAGGCGGTGGCCTCGTCCAGGACGATGATGGGCGCGTTTTTGAGGATGGCCCGCGCCAGAGAGATCCGCTGCCGTTCGCCGCCCGAAAGCTGCCGATCTCCCGCCGTCGTGTGGATTCCCTTTTCAAGTCGGGAGAGAAACGCGCCGCATTGGGCCTTTTCCGCCGCCGCCTTCACCTCCGCCTCATCCGCCTCCGGTCTGCCCAGGCGAATGTTTTCCAAGAGGCTGATGTTGAACAGAAACTGTTCCTGCCCCACAAAGGATATCTCATTGTTGAGGGCCTCAAGGCTCATGTCGCGGACGTCCTGTCCGCCTATCCGCACGGCGCCGTCCGTTGCATCGTAGAAATGGACAAGCAGCTTCGCCAGCGTGGACTTGCCGCTGCCCGATTCGCCCACGAGGGCCACGAGGCTGCCCTCCGCCGCCGTAAAGGAAACGCCGTGCAGCACTTCCGCGTCTTTGTAAGCGAAGCGCACATTCGCAAATTCGATGCCGTGATCTTTACCGGTGAAAGGCTTGTCGCTCTGCTGCAGGGGCGGGGCGGAGAGCAAATCTTCCAAGGCCTTGATCTTGAAATTGACCTGGGGCATGGTGGACATATAGCCCATGGCCTTGATGAACAGCGGTCCGATAGAAAAAGACATGCATAGCACCAGGGCCAAGTCGGGCAGACTGGAATAGCCCTGCAGCACAAGGTAGGCGCCGACGGGCAGGGTAAAAAGGGCCACGCAGGGCAGGATGCTCGTGTAGAGCGCCATCCAGGGCCAGCAGGCCTTGTACCAGGCCAGGGTGAAGTCCCGGTAGCCCTTTACGTCCGTTTCAAAGCGGCGGTAGCTTTCGCTGTCCCGGTTAAAGACCTTGACCACTTCCATGCCGTTGATGTACTCGACGATGGTGTTGTTCATTTTATTGCCGGCGGCGTACCAATTGGCCATTTCCTTCATCCCGACCTTGTACATAAGCGCCATGGAGACAATCCCCACCGGCAGGGAGCCAATGGAGAGGAGCGCCAATTTCCAATCGACAATAAACATGGCGATGTACACCAGCACCGGGACGGCCAAGTTGGTAAAACCCTCCGGCAGGGAGTGGGCCAAAAGCAGTTCCAGATTGTCGATTTCGTCGACGAAGGTCTTTTTCAGCGCCCCGGCGCCGATGTCCTGAATGTTCCCCAAGGGCTGCTTTTCCAGTTTCCCCTGCAGGGTGACGCGCAGGTTTTTCAGCGTGTTATACGCCGACCGGTGGGAAAGGTCCAGCCCCCGGAGGTAGAGCAGGGCGTAAAGCACGCCGCAGGCCGCGACGGCGAGCGTGATCAGCGCCGCCGGGCCGAAGGCGAGGGACTCCCGCAGCAAAAACGGCCTGATGATTTGATAAGCCAGAAAAAAGGGAACTACGCTCGCAATCAGCCCCGCGAACATGGCTGCAATGGCGGCGTAAGTTGTTTTGCGGTATTCCCCCGCGTATTCCAGCGCTTTTTTGAACAATATGCGTCCTCCCGTCTCAGGCCGAATCCGGGCGCTGGCCGGGAAGCCACGGCCAAACCGGAACAGCTGTGTAAGTCTCGGCTAACAACAAAGAGTATTATACGCCGCTTCTCACAGAAATGCTATCCGATTAAGACGCGAATTATCCTTTTTGGACGGAAACTTTTCTATAGTCGGTCGGACTCACGCCGAAGGCGGTCTTGAAGGCGGAAGAAAAGCGGGCGTGGCTGTCATAACCCGCCTTCGCGGCGATGTCCGCGATGGCAGCGCTGGTTTCGCGGAGCATGACGGCCGCCGCTTGCAGGCGGTACTCCCGCATGTATGTTTTTAGCGGTGTTCCGAATACGGACTTGAAGCAGGTTTTCAGCGCCGTGAGCGGGATGCCGAAGCGCTCAGACAAAGACTCCAGCGTAAACGATTCGTCCATATGCGCCGTCATATACCGCTGGATGGCCTTGACCGCGTCCACCCGCGTTTTGTAAAAATAGCGGCGGGAGGTGTTTTCGTTTGCCTCGGCGGCGCTGAGAAACATCAGCAGCTCTATGGTCTTCAATTTGATATAACTCTCTTTCATCGCGTTCGGCGCGCCGTACAGTTCCGAAAATACATGTTCGACGGACTCCGTGCCGCGCATGATGAAATAAGGGCGATCCGCCAGCAGTCTGTTCTTCAGGGCGCGGAGCTCAATCGGGATCGTCCCCAGCAGCGCCGACAACTCATCAAGGCTTCTGGCGGCGCGCGGCAGGTCTATGAGGATGGAAACGCCGTGGTAGTGGGCCAGGGGAAACCGCGACGATTTCAAAATCGGCGATATAGCGTTGACCGACAGATCGCCCTCGCCGAGGTAAGCGCACTCGCCGTTTTTGAACTCGCACTCAAAGCGCCCCTCGCGGCAGTGGTTGATTTCGAGAATATCCGCCGCGGCGGGAATTGTGGCGCTGTCGTGCTCCGTGATATAGGACATGTGGAGATCGTTGTAAAACAGCTGGATTCCGGGAAAGACGTCATAGGCCGTCACGATTCCGTTGCCGGTTTCGTTTTCCAGCTGAAACACGGCGAAACCCTCCCGCCGGAACGACAACACCGCGTCGGGGCCGAGCAAGTCGAGCAGTACCCGGCTCTCGGAAAACAGCCCTGCATCCTCGCCGCCGGAAGGCCTGACTCGGTCGGTTGCAGGTTTGTCCGACCCGCAGGGGATGCCCCAGGCACCGCCCAGACGGATCAACCCCTTGATCCTGCCCTCCACGCACAGTTGGCGGAGGCGGCGCTCCGAAACGCCCCAGGCCTGCGCCGTCTCACGCACTGATAAATACTCTTTCATGATTCGGCCCCTCCTCTGAAAACTGCCTGATTGCCGTGCTGTTCCCTGAAAACCCGAAAACCCGCATCACTGCGGGCCTCCCAAGACCGATATCAAAAGCAAACAATTTTGTTGGGGTGGGTGATGGGGATCGAACCCACGAAATGCCGGAGCCACAATCCGGTGCGTTAACCGCTTCGCCACACCCACCATATCTTCAACGAAAATGATTATAGCATAAAGAAGAGCGGGAGACAAGTACAATAGTGGAGGAAAGAGAAGCGATGAAGGGAGAGGGATTAGGTTAATAGGGGTTAGGGATTAGGGGCGGGGTCTTCTGGGAGCGCGGCCATCCTGGCCGCCAATACGCCCGCACAGTATATGCCGTAGGGGCGCGCATTGCGCGCCCGCAGGACAAAATGGGGGTCACGGGCGCGCAATGCGCGCCCCTACGCTACCCGGGGGGTGCTGCCAATGCTTTTCCGCCAGACTGTGCGAGAAAGTGTATGCCTTCGGCGTCCCCTACGATTTTCCCCACTCTTTCCTCTCCTCTCTTTCCTCTCACGCGAGACAGCGCGCGCCGTCCAGCATGGCGCCGCCGAGCCGGGCCGCCTGAAATCCCGTGATCCGGGCGTTGATGTCGCAATAAGTGTAGCCGTCCAATTGAGCGACATTGTCCAGAAAAACAATGTCCGCGCCGGCGCGGAGCGGGGCGAACTGGCGAATCAAGTATTTGAGCAGGGCGTGCAGCCGCTCGTCCGCCGCCCGGTGGATGAGGACGGTAAAATCGAAGGGACTGCGTCCGTACAGGCGTTCGCACACTTCTCTGTCCGGGCCGCGCGCTTTCTCCCGCGCCGCCCGCTGCTCCACGATGTAAAACTGTTCGGGTACAAAAACGCGCAGGATTGATTCCACCGCCTCCCGCGTACCTTTGGCCCGGATCATGCCGAAAGCCGCCCGCAGCAACCGGCGGAAACCGGCTTCCTCAATCGTGTCCCCGTCGCACTCAATCCCCAGCCAGCCGGCCAGAACCGGCAGCGCGTCCGCCGGAGCCGTTTCCGGGTCAAGCAGGCGATCCAGCGAATCGATGCCATCCTGCAGGTCATAATACAGGGACGAGAATATGGACAGATAGCGGTGAAAAAAATCACCGTTGACGCGGTAGATCTCCGGAAACGTAGCAAAAAAATTGTCCCGCGGTAAAAAGAGCTCGAAATCACGCAGGGCGGCGGCGCCGAAACCGCTGATCTCCACCCCCAGCCAGAGATAGCGGCCGGACTGCTCATAAAGGAGTACGTCGCTGTGGCCGACGAATTTGGAAGCGGCGGGGGATTGGAAAAAACGCCGCCATGCCCGCAGTTCCTCCTGCCGGGTCAGAGGCGCCGGTTCATCCTCCGGCGGCGGTTCCTCGTCCGCAGCCAGAGCAAAAATGACCGGGAGCGCCTCTCCCGTCAACTCCGCCTTAAAACGGAGGCGCCCCCAAAGACAGCCGCGCCGTCCGCTGTCGATTTTTTCTAAAAAACAAATATGCTCCCCGCTACCGACAGTGACCAGCCCCTTCTCCGGCGACCAGTCAAAGCCCTCCGTCAGAGCGCTGCGGAAACGGCTGTGTCCGAGCGGATATTTATTGATTACCGCGGTCAAGGGCGGATCCCTCCTTTGTCATACTCAGCTCAGCGCTCGTCGCGCGTGATGATGTCCAGGGTGATGCTGCCGGGGTAACAGAGACAATGCCCCTCCGGGACGACGTCCATCCCGGCGGTGACGGCGGCCCCGCGCCGCCCCGGCGTCAGAGCCAAGTCGACGAGCGCCGCAACGCAGGGCAGACGGGAGACGACGGCAAAAATCCGGTTGAACAAAACCGGCGTGCCAAACTCCACGTCGGTGGAAACGAAATCCAGCGCCTGGCGGAGCGCCCGTTCTATCTCCTCCCCCGCGCCGGCGAAACGGCTCTTGACTTGGACGCTGCCCTGCACGTTGACGGGAATGTATTCCGGTTGCACCAGGGCAAAGGCGGCGGTGAGCATCCGCCGCTCGTTCAAGAGGGCGCTGAGGCGGCGGATATAACTGTCCGGCAGGCGGGGGAATCTTTCCTCGCTCCCGGGTTTCACGACTATGCGCATAAGATTTTCCCGCGGGACGGGCAGCGCCTTGACCTTGTGGATACATAATCCCGGCGCGGAACGGACAAGTTCCTCATAGTCCGCGGCCGTTACCGCCGCCCAAGGGGTTTGCAGACAGGCGGTGAAGCGCTGGCGCAGATCCGCCGTTGTTTCCGGCGACAGGCCGCCGCGGCCGGCGGCGGGGTTGAGGAAGGCGTCCTTTTTTTCCTCTGCCGGGGCGAGGGCCGCGACGACATTGCCTTCGCGCAGATTGCCCTCGGCGCCGAGAGTCACGGCGCAGGCGGCGATGTAAGCCGCGCAGGTTCCGCTGATTTCCGGCTGGCGCACGCAAATCTTGCCGCCCGGCAAAAGCTCGAACAAAAAACCGTCCGGCGTGGGCAGGCCGGGGCGCGCCGTTTCATAGGTTTTTTCCGGCCCGGCGCCCGTTTCCAGCAATAATACCAGTTCTTCGGGAATGATCCAGCCGTCGGCGTCGATAGTTATTTCCTGATCGACATAACCGTATATGGGCCCCAAGGCGCGACTCCGCTCGCTTTCTTCCGTCGCGCAGACGACGAGCAAGTCTTCCGGGCCGGAGCCGGGCCGGTCGGAGTCGTCCCCGGTGAAGAGCAGCCGCGTTTCCCCCTCCGGCAAAAATTCCGCCGTGAAATACCGTCCCTTCTCCGCCGTCTCCCGGCGCTGATAGAGGCGGTAGGGGGCGGATTCACCGGTGCGGCCGTAAACCGTGACTGAGGAATAAAGGGGGTCGAGGCGGAGGACGGCGGAGGGCCCGCCCGGCAGAGCGTACAGCGCCGCCTTCGTGTCCCGCTGTCTGAGGCGGGTAAGATTTACGGCCAGCGTCCGCAGCCGGGGCGTCAGGTCATATTCATGGGCGGTCAGGCGGCAGCGCAAAGCGTAGCCGTTGATCGGCGTCTGCGTAAAAACAGCCGGTTCCAGCGCGGCCGGCCCCAGCGCTATCGCCCCGCTGACCAAAAAACCGTGCGTTTGATCCGCCGCCGCGACGGATTGCCAGCCCGCCGCCGTGTACACCTGCCAGTCTATCGTCGCGAAAGGGACGCCGGCCCCGGCGAAGGGATTGCGCCCGCTCTCCGGCGTCTCGGCGTAAAGCAAAAACGGCCGGGAGAGATCAGGCTCGCCCTCCAGAACGCAGAGGAACGAAGCCCCGGCCCGGGGCGGCGCGCCAAAAAGGGGGACGGAACTGACGCTGGCCGAGCGATCCAAAAGGCTCGTTACATCGGCCCAGACGCCCTCTTCCTCCCGGTAAGCCGCGGCCAGTCCCCAGGGTTGGCAGATTTCCTCCCGCCCGGCCTCAAAGGTCACCCCGCCGGAGCTGAATTTGCGGTAGGGCGTCAGGCGGACAGGCCCCGGGCCAAGCGGCGCGGCCAAAATCTCGGCCGGGGCAGCCTGCTGCGGCCTAAAGCCCAGGAGGGCCAGCAGTTTTTGCCGCGTCTCGTCCGTCACCGTGTTAATAGCTGTCTGCTGCAAATAATTAAAAGACGTCAGGTTTTGCAGAATAGTTACACCCGGATCGGAGACGTTGAAATTCGTCCACTCGCTGCCATAGAGCGGGATTTGCGCTATCGCTTCCTCCAGCAGATCCGCGTAAGTCTTGTCATTCAGGTCGATAGTTTCTATCATGAGGCCTCTCCTTATTGCCGCCGCGCCAAGTGGACGGAGTGTTCGCCGTTGACGCCGATCATAAACGGCCCGGGCCGGAGTTCCGATAGGCTGCGCTCATGAACGCCGCTATCGTCGGCAAAACGGGCGGTGACGACGATATGACGGATATTGGCCGGAATCCGCAGCGAATGTAAGAGCAAGCGTATCCGCATCTCCGTGGGCAGGACGCCGATAGGCCACTGCACGCCGCCGTCCGGCCCCAAGGGCGCAATAAAAGCGCGCAGAGCGTCGACGACGGCGCGCCGGGTGACGAAGGCCGCGTGTTCGTCGGCGATTTCCGCCAGCACCGCCACGGACAATTCCACATAAACCGGCTCGGTGATCGCCAGCATTTCTCGCGCCACCATTGCGTCGCACCTGGCCAGGATGTGTTTTTCCAGCCCCTCGCGCAGGGCGGCGAAACTGAAGGCGCCGGTATAAAAATCCCTGGTCAGCACCGCGATATGGATCATGCGCCCGGCCGGCCGGCCATATCTGTCCACGCCGGGGAAGCAGGCCGCGTCCGCCACGGCGTCCGAATAAAGGCGCGCTTCGCGCAGGAAGTCCAAGCCGCTGCGCAGCCTGTTCTGGGAGCAGATGGTATTCGCGCCGCGAGCCCTCATTCTGTCGGCGTTTTCCATATCGCTTCCCGCCCAGGTCGCCAGCGGGTTGGTAATGCCGTCGATATGGATCAGGCGGCTCAGAGATTCCGTGACGCTGTTCGCCGTCAAGTTGCCTTCCGTTCCGCGGCTGCGCCGCACCGCCGCGGTAAAAGCCTCTTCCGTTCCGGCGCGCGGGGCCGGGGTCTTGATGCCGTCGCCAAAAATAATGCGGTTTTGTCGGCGGTCGATTCGGTAATGCCGGTCGGTCGCCCCTGAAACAGTAAAATTTTCCACTTCGTCCCAGCGGACAAAGAATTCACTGATCTCCCCGGCCGTATCGACGGACAGGCGCACGTCGGCGGGCCGTTCCGCCGCCAGGCGCCGCATGGCGGCCGCGCTGTGCAGATTCCGTTCGTTGACAAAAACTTCCGCGGAGACGATGCTGCCCGCCGGCAGGGGGAAGGACATATTCGGCTGGACGGCGTCAATAAAATAGGATTCCGGCGGCAAGGTCTCGATATTGAGGATCTCGACCGCGTTCAGGGTGACCCCGTTCAATACCGGCCGGACGGCGTCCGGAGCCTCAAAAACGCCGTTTTTGTCCGTGAGGCGCAACCAGTAGCGCTTCACGCCCTCCACCTCCCGTTCCGCCCAGTCCGGCGGGGGAATAAATTGCAGCGTGCCCGGTCCGCTCAAATCGCCGATATTGTCGATCAAGTGCAAGGGCCGGAAGCCGGCAGGCGAGGAATAGTCGTAGTCGAACGGGTTGGGCCGGGAACAGGGGCCGCGCTCGATATCAAAGAGCAAACTGACCGGAGCGCCGGCAAAACGACGGTCAAACCCGAGATACAAGCCGCCGCGCCCGTAAGGCAGGGGAGTGAAGGCGATAAAACTCTCCCGCCGGGCCGCGCAATTCGTCAGATCCGTTACCTGGACGCCGCTCACCCGTTCCAGGCGCTCCGGCGCCTGCCAGCCGCCGGCAAAACGGTAAGAAAGCGTCATTTCCGTGATCAAAGGCATCTTATGCACGCAGGGCTGCAAGTAACAATTATCGGCCTGGGTGATCCGCAGGCGCAGACAAAGTCCGTCGTGGCCGCCGATGCTCAGAGGCCGCCAATCCGGCGGGCAAGTAAAATCAAAGGCAATCCGCCCGGCCCGGCCGGCGAAGAGGCCGGATATGTCAAAGGAGCAAAGCAGGCGGCGCCAGCCGGCGCCATTAAAATATTCCACCGCCACCCGCTCGGCCGCCGTATTGGCGGATTCCGGACTGATAGCCGTCGACCGCCGCTTGATGATCTTCAAATCGCTGTTTTCCGCCTCGGGGGTAAAAGTGACGAGTTTTTCCCGGAAATCAAGGCGGAAGCTGATGCTGACCGCGGCGTTCTGCTTGCTGAAAACGCTGTCGGCGCCGATATAACACTCGTCGTACAAAGAGGCGGTGGCGCCGAAGGGCATGAAGGCGGCCGGGTCCATGTCGTCCGCGTTGTGCGTGACAAAGGAAGGGACGGCGTTCAGGCAGGAGGAACTGAAACCGGCGGAAACCAGCTCCACGCTCTCTCGCACCGGCGCTATCGCCTCCAGGGTAATAACCGAATACATGATGCCGCCGTGCTCCAGCTTGACCGTATCCGCGTCCGGAGTCAGCACAACGGCGCCGTCCGGCCCGGCGGCGGCGGCCAAAGGGCGCAGGCCGCTTTCCGTCAGGCAGGACCAGCGATAACGGCTCCGGTCGTAAAACAGCGTGTCCTCCCCGGGGCGGGCCGGGCGGAGGTGAGCGGAAATCGAGCCGCCGGCCGCCAGGTCAAAAAGGCTCCGGTGGTAAAAGACGAGGGCATTTCGCACCAAGTTCGAACCGGAAGGATCAAAGAGGCGAAACGGAGCGAAATTTTCCCGGGCGGCGCCCATGTAGACGGCAACCTTGCCGGCGCCGGGGAAGACGCCGATCAGATCGCACAGTTTGACATTGGCCACATACAGATCCGCCACAGTCTCAAAAATCAGAGGGGCGTCGCTTTCCTCCCTGTAGCCGAGCAATTTTGTCCCGGCCGGCAAGTCCACGCCGGCCACGGTGTCGGAGCCCAGGGTGAAGACGGCCACGCCGCGCGCCGACTGGGCCGCTTGAGGGGAGAGGGCCAACATATTGACAAATTCCGTATGCAATTTAGAGAATACGCGGTTCAGGCGCCGGATATTGCCTGCCATCTGCCCGGCGAAAATCAGCGCGATGACGGAACCGACATCCGGATTCTCCGTGCTGAAATCCCATTCCGGCGTATAGGAGGCCGCCAGGGCCTTCATCTCTGCGCGCAGGGCCGCCGCGTCCCGCCCGTCGATCCTGTATTCGCTCATTCTCCGGCGATCTCCATCTCAGTTTGGCCCAAATAAAAAGGAAAAACCATATTTTCCACCGTATTGTCCGCGCGCAGACGGCAGGAGATATTGACGATCAGGCAGCCGTCGGCGGTCGTCTCAACAAATTCCGTGTCCACATCGGCGATCCGCGGTTCCCGCTCCAGGATCGCGTTGCGGATTTCCGCGCCCAGCATGTTGAGCATGGCCGGGGAGAGGTCGATGAAGGTGTAACTCATGATCCGGCTGCCAAAATCCGGTTCCAGCCAGCGTTCGCCCCGGGCGGTCATGAGAATGATATAGACCGACTCCCGCACATTGTCCGCGCCGGAACTCAGAGCGAAGCGCCCCGAATTCCTGTTTATCTGGGGGGGGAATTTCATGCCGGCGCCCAGAAAAGCCTGTTTTGCATCCATAGTTCCGTGCCTCCGCTTATTTCTTTCAGCCGATCTTGATCGGCGCGCCCGCGATGTCCACCATCCCGCCCGACTCCGCCTTGAGCATAGAGGCGGCCTTCAGAGTCATTTGCGTCCCTTCCAGCCTGACCATGCCGTCGGCCTTGACCTTGAACTGATTGCTCGTCTCGATCGAAAACTCGCCGGCCTCCAGTTTGACCGCGCCGGACTCGCCGTTGAGGACAATTTTCACTCGGTCGCCCACCTGCAGAGTCAGGCGCGACTTGACCTTGATCTTCGTCTGCCCGCTCTCTGTCTGCATCTCGATCATATTGCCCTTTTCCTTATCGGTGAGACGCATGACTTTATTTTCGTTGTCAAGCAAAAACTGATGGGCCTTGCCCGCCGTCTCCACGAGGATTTTGTCCTTGGCCCCGCCGCCGTCCTTATTGTCCTCAAAAGAAATCATGCTGCCGTTCCTGGTCACGATCCGCTTGACTTGGTTGTCCGCATCGGCGGAGCCGCTGAGGAACTTGGCCCCGTCCCGGGGCACGCAGCCGATGATATAAGGTTTTTCGATATTGCCGCCCTCAAAGACCAGCAGCACCTGATCGCCGACTTCCGGCAAAAAATAATGCCCCCATTTGTCCCCGCTGGCCGGCCAGGCCTGGCGCGCCCATTTGAGCTCGTTTTTATCCTTGTCCCGCGTCGGCACGGTGACACAGACCCGCCCCGGCATATCCTTGTCGTAGTTTTTCGCGACGACGCCGAGCATCACGCCGTAAACCCGCGTGTCGCCCGTCTCGGTTTTGCTCGCTTGGCGTTCGCTTATTTCATCAATAATATCGTACAGGCTCATAACAAACTCCTATTTTTGCACGGCGTCGGCACAGCCGGACAGTTTGACGCGGTAGCCGGTCTCCGAAGTGATGGCGTGGACGACGGAGGTGAGATAAAATTTGTTGTCAACGGGGGAACCCAGTCCCTGCAGGCGGATAAAACGGCCGGGCTGCAATTCGGGGATGCCTATACAGGTGCAGTTCAAAGCGCCCAGGCGGTAACTCATCGTTTCCAGCAAAGAGGCTGTTCTGGCTTCGGCGTGTTCTTTGGAGACAATGGTCGGGTCGATGTAGACATGCCGGCTTTTGCTGATAAGTTTTTTGGCGTAACTGCCGACGGACAGATTGTTCGTGAATTTTTTCCGGGCCGAAATCAGCTTGCCCGTTCCGGCGTCCACGGACAGGGCCTCCACCGTTTCCGCCACCCCGGTGATGCTGTAGCCGACGTCAAAATCGAGGAGACCCTCCGCGATGCCAATGGTGAGGAGGATTTCGGCGTTGCTTTTCGCCTTGCGGAAGTAGACGGCGCTCCGATCGGTAAAAAACTCGTAATTGAACCGCTTCGCGGCCTTGACGACAAATTCGTAATCGCTCTCCGAGGCCATCTCCACCGTATAGGCGCCGGCCCCCTTGTCGCCGCTACCCTTTTTTTTGTCCGGCGTGTCGCTGACGGCGATCTTCGTGACGGCCGCGTTGCTTTGCAAGCGCTCGTAGGCGGTTTTGCGTAAAATTTCCCGCACCGCTTCCCCGTAAGAAGAGGCGGCCAACTGTTCGGCGTAACAGCCGGACATCATGAGTCCCTTGATATCCATGCCCGTAACCTCGACATAGGGTATTTCCCCCTCGCTGTAAACGAAGTTGACACCGGCCACGAAACCGGTAAAAACCGTTTCCAGCGCTTCCAGGTAGCCGAATTTGAGCGTCAGCGTATTGCCGAGCAGCACTTGTTTTTTCAGGCCGTCATACTCAAACTTGCCGGTTTGGGGGCTGTAAACGCCGTAGATGCGGAGAACGGCGACGGAGGCTTCATAACCGCTCGTCAGCTCGACGCTGATCTCGTTGATTACCATCCGACCGCTTTTGTCCTGAAAAGGGGCGCCGCCGAACTCAACCGCAGCCCGGGGATAGTAAAAACCGCCGTATTTTTTTTTCAAAGCGGCAAAATCACTGCCCTCCAAGCCGGTTAAGCCCGCCGGTAATAGCACTCTCGCTTCCTCCTTTCAAATCGGCCCCGAATGTTTTGTTGAAAGCCTTATTCCAGTAGGTCATATCCGCCGCCGCCACGTCCTGGACGATGGAAAGCTGCACCATGCTGCGCACAGGCCGGCCGGAGACGGAAAACATCACATAGCGCGCCTGGGCCTCGCTGGCCACCCCGCAAAAGCTCATATTGGCCCAATGAAAAGTGACGAGGCTTGTCCCCTCGCGGAGCAAGAGGGCCACGAGGGCGTTAGTTTGGGCCTGGACGGAGTAGTTTTGCTGCAGCGCTTTACTCTTGTACAGCGCCGCGCCCGCCGTCAGAGCGTCGCCGGCGGAAGGGATCAGGGCCTTCGCCGCAAAACTGTCCTGGACATTGACCGCGTCAAACAAAAGCTGTACGGACATGACCACGGAAGGCGGGCGGGTGAACTGGGAGGGAACCTCGGTTTCCTCGGTCTGCTGCAAAAATTTGGCCGGGACACTGTCGGCATTGGCGCGGAAGGTGAGGGAAGTCGGGTTGTACTGCACCTGCATGACATGAGCCTTGCCGCCGCCGCCAAAGGCCTGAGAAAGCTCGGCCCCGCCGGCGTTGGCGCCGGCGGACAGGGCCTGCTCCGCCAGAGCGGCCACATCCGTCGCCTTGCGCCCCTCCTCTTTATGAATGACCAGAAAAGCCTTCTTCGGGTTGCCCAGGGCGGAAGGCGTATCCCAATCCATGGCAAACCTCCTATAATTTGGGATTCAGCATACTGGAGAAACGCTGTTCCGGGCGCACCAGGCTGCTCTGGTCGTCGGCAAAAGCCGTAGTAAAATTTTTCTTCCACTCGGCCCCCTCGGGATCCCCGGCGTTCTGGCGCACGCGCAGCGTGACTTTGGCCCGAACCGGCGTCCCGTCGCCGGCAAACATGGTATACTCCGCCCCCACGCTCATCAAGATGCCGCCAAAGGAAAAATCGGCCCAGTAAAAAGTGAGCCGCCGCGTTTTGCTATTGCGCAAAGCGGCGATAAAACCCTCCACCTCCGCCTGGACGCCGCCGGCGGCCTGATCTTTCGTCAGCCCCGCCGCAGTTCCGGCGGCTTTGAGGGCGGAGGAAACGGTGGGGAGGATGGGTTTTTCCAGGGAAAAAGCCTTGGCCGGGTCCATCTTGTCAAAAAAGAGGGTTACGCTCAATTCCATGTGCCCGGAGGCGGGGTTGTCGGTGTTGGTTTGCTCGCTGCCGGTAATATCCAGCTTTTTCAGGATGGCGGCAGAGGAATAGATTTGCAGTTCTTGCGGATTGTACTGGACGTGAAAATACCGATCCTCCGCCCCGGCGCCGGCGGCGGCCGCCGCGCCGCCGGCCAGAGCCGTCGTGATGGCGGCCGGCGAGGAGGGGGGAGCGGCGGGGGAACCGGCGGCGCGAGAATCGCGGACGACGAGGTAGGCCGATTCTACCCGGCCCAGAAGGGTGGCCTTCAGGTCTTGCAGGCTCTCCATTTTTTACATCCTCCCTCGCCGCGCTTTTTCACCCTGCAGTTTTCTCTCCAGCTGCCCGTACACCCGCTCGGTGATCAGGCCGATCTGGCGCCGCAAAGTCGTGTTGATCAATTCCGTGATGTCTTCCGCGTTTTTGGCCGTCAGATCCTGCGCGGCCCGGTAAGTTTCCGTCTGGATTTCCGTCGTGCGCGCACTCTGATCCGCTTTTTCGACCCGCCGGGCGATTTCGGCCGCAGCGGCGCGGCCGCTCCCGCCCGCTTCTTCTTCCGCCGGGGCTGCCGGCCGCCGGTGGATGAGGGGACTTTGCAGCCAGAGGGAAGCGCCCGGTGGAGGCGGCGGCCGATCAGCTCCGTCCAGCCCCGCCGCCTCGCGCAGCCGGGCGGTCAAGTCCGCCGCCGCGCCGGCGGCCGCAGGCGGAAGCGGCGGCGGCGCGCCGGGCCGGCTGGGGGAGGGTGGGGCCAGGCTCTCTCTTGCCCGCTCCACCGCCGCCACCTCCGTCATGAGGGCCGCCGGGCTGTCCTGGACTCTGATCCCGGCCGCGGCGGCCGCCGCCGGGTCGTCGCGCAAAAGGCGGAGGGACTCCAGTACCCGGCGGCTGGTTTCGTCGATATGCGTCAAATATTCGGCCCCGAGGGGGGCGGGAGCGGGGCGGAGCAGGGGGGGCGCTTCGCCCCGCCCGCCCCCGGCCGGCGCCGGGATTGCCGCCGGGTCGTGGGCGGCCCGCAAAGCCGCGCGCATAGTGCGCTCTTTGTCCGGCAGCCGCGGGGCCGGCGGCGGGGCCGGGGGATGGATTATCGCTTGTTCCCCGCGCAAACGCACAAGCCGTTCCTTGTTTTCCTGATTGATCCGCTCCAGCGCCGTGCGGAGGTCGGCGGGGGGCGGGGCCGCCACCGGCCCGAGCGGCGAAGCGGCGGGCGCGAGCGGGGGAGATCCCGCCGCTTCGCTCCCGCCCACCGCTGCCTCCGCCGCCGGCCCCTCCGCTGTCGGGGCGGGGGGCGGGGCAGGGGCGGGCGAGCCCGGGCCGGCTGCCCCGGGGGCGCCGGAGGCGGCGCTGAGCATTCGCTTCAGAGTCCGCGGCAGGGGGGTTTCGGCCCCGGGCAGGCGCTCCGCCGCCCGGACGGGCGGGGGAGCGCCCGCTTCCACTGCCGCAGACGCGGCGGAAAATTCCGCCGCCGCCGCCTCCGGCGCTTCTGCTTGGGTGAAAATGATGGTTTGACGCTCCAGTCGCTCCCGGATGGCCGCAGTATAGACTTCCACCCCGGCGCCGCGTCGCGCCGGAGGCGCGGCGGCGGGGAGCGGCGGTCGAGCCTCAGCTGCGGCGGCGACCGCCGCTCCCGCCGTTTCCGCCCGCTCCGCCGGCCTCGGTCCGGCGGCTGCGGGCGGAAGCGCGGCGCCGGGGTAAGGAGCCCGATACTCGGGCGCCCCCGGCTGGGAAATATCCGGGGAGAGGGCGGCCACCGGCAAATAAGCCCGCACACCCTCGCCCGGGGGCGGCGGGCTGAGATCTCCGCCGTCGTCCCCGCCGCCGCCCCCGGGCGGAGAGGGGAGAGGGGATAGCGCCAGGCGCAATTCCCGGTATACCTCCCGCAGTAGAGCCGCCCCCTCGCGCGGTGCGGCGGGAACCGCCGCCGGCGGGCCGGAGGACGCCCTTTTGGTCGGAAGGGCGTCCGCCGGCCCGCTCTCCGCTTCTCCCCCCGCCGCCCCCGATTCGGGCGGCGGAGGGGAGAGCGGAGACCGCGCGAGGATGGCGGCTTCCCGCTCCGTCAGCCGCGCCGGCAGGCGGAGCGTCTCCGCCCCGCCGCCCGCCGCCCCGCCTCCGCCTTCCTCATGAAAAGAAATAAAGCGGCGGAGAGAATTTTCCCCCGTCTGCCGGAGCGCGGTCCTCAGATCCAGCCACTGCCGCCGCTCGAAGCGATAATTTTCCGTCCGGCAGCTCAGCGTATTGTCGATCAGCTGCAGCAAGGCCGCGGCCGCGGCCTGGGCCAGCACCGCTTTTTCCCCGGCCGGCGCCGGCAGAGCGGGGGCCAGTTCGTAATGATTGCGATGATAAAATATATCGCCGCCGGCCGGGGCCGAAATTTGCCGGCGATAGGCGTTCAGGGTCAGCATTTGGGCGCTCCGCCCGTATTCGGCCAGGCGCAGCTCCCGCTCGCTCAGACGGGTATAATTTTCGCCGCCGGTCCCGGCCGAGCGGATCAGGGCCGTGATGAGCCGGGCCGTGTCCTGGCGGCGGAAAATCTCGTTATGCAAGTAATAAGCGCCCGTTTCCTGCGTCGGGGCGGCCGTCTCAGCGGGAGCGCCCGCTCCGCCGCCCGCCCGCCGCGCTTCCGCTTCCCCGGCCAGGTATTCCCGCCAGGCGGAGCTCTTTTCCTGATAAAGGCGGACCAGTTCGCGGGTTTGGAGGGTTTCGGCCCGCAAAGCCCGCGTCCGGGCCATGAAGAGCGCCGTGTTTTCTATCCCCAGCTTGCGCAGGGCAATATCGATATAGACTGAGTCCTGATAGCTCGGAGCGCTTTTATCCTCCAGCAGGACGCGATTGACGATATTATTGGCGATATCAATTGTTAAATTATGGGTATTGCTGCTGCTTCTCTGCACGGCCAAGTTAAAGATATCGCCGGCCGCCGCCGGGGTTTCCGGCGGGTTCACCAGCAGAAAGAGCAATTCACCGGGCGCGAAAGTCGCCGCCGTGAGCAGGTAATTTGCTTTGATTTTTTCGCCGAAAGCCTGAGACACGCTCAAGACGTTCCTCGTCACGCTTAGCGGCGGCGGCGGGCCGACAGTCAGCACGGTACGATCCTCCCCAACTTAGGAACTGTTCTCAAATAACTTATACATTTGACTTGCCCTTTTGCACTCTGGCTGCGTTGCCAGAACCCGCAAATACAACCAGTATTAGCGGAACCTGGCGCCTTGCCAGAGTACA
>JAISWK010000166.1 GCA_031270805.1 Gracilibacteraceae bacterium | reverse complement strand
TTTGCACTCTGGCTGCGTTGCCAGAACCCGCAAATACAGCCAGTATTAGCGGAACCTGGCGCCTTGCCAGAGTACAAAATTGCTGCGTCAACTGCACAAGTTATTTATCAACAGTCCCTAAGTTTAACCGCAGCAGCAGGCGGAGGCGGAGGCGGCGGGGTTTTTGTCCGGATCAGCGCGGGGCGGGGCCGGCTGCCAGAGTCCCTCGTGGGGGCCGGGCGCCGTCACCGCAAAATGAGGGGCCCAGCGCGAGCCGCTCAAAACGGCGGCCTGATTGCCGCTGACCCGCACGGCTTCTCCGGCGGGCAAATAAAGCTCCCCGGAAAAAACAAAACCTTGCGGACATTCCGCCAAACTGCCCAAGTAGCGGGCGGTCTGCCCATAGTCCTCTTCGCGGTCTTCCAGCGGCAGCTTGCAGGCGCGGGCAGTCATAGAGACAAAGTTTACCGCTTCGACCTTCGCCCGGAGCGCGGGGTCATGAACGCGCAAAACCGTCCGCTCCACGCCGTACCAGGCGGCAAAGCCGGCCTGGGCTAAAAGGCGGCGGAAATCTTCCACATAGAGGGCTCCGCCCAAGCACTCGCCCACGAGTACGGGGTCGCGCCGCGCTTCCTCCGGCAGACGTCTGTCGGCAAAGACATCGGCGAAATAAAGCTCGCCTCCCGGTTTGAGTACCCGCCATATTTCCCGGAAAACCCGCTCTTTGTCCGGACAGAGGTTCACCACGCAGTTGGAAATCACCACGTCCACCGACTCGCCCTCAAGTCCGCAGGAACGCAAATCCTCGATCAACCCCTGGCGGAAGTCCACCGGGGCCGTGTCCGCGCCGAGCGCCGCCATCTGGGCCTTGTGGCAGGATCGGGCCGCTTGCAGCTGCTCGGCGGTCATATCGACGGCGACGACCGAACCCTGCGCCCCCGCCAGTTTTGCCGCCAAATAGCTGTCGCGCCCGACGCCGCAGCCTAAATCGAGAATCCGGCAGCCGCGCAGTCCCGGCGGGAGCGGCGAGCCGCAGCCAAAGAAGCGTTCGTTGACTTCCGGCAAAATCAGGGGCAGGTAACGGGAAACATAGTCCGGCAAAGCGACGCCGCAGCAGGCGGATGTTTTGAGGTCGGCGCTTGACTGAAGCGTCTGGCCGTAATATTCCCGCACCAGGGAATGAGTGTTTTCCGGAATGTTCATAAAATATAACCGTCAGACTGTGTGGAAAAGCATTGACAGCAACCCAGGACATCGTAGGGGCGGATGGCAATCCGCCCGTTGGTTTTCGGGACGATTGCCATCGTCCCCTACGCTCTCCCAATTGTGAATTGTGAATTGTGCATTGTATAGAACCGTCCTCGTTAGCTTTCTCAATTTGTCTTACACTATATTAGTTCGATATATCCGGGGGATTGTCCTTCTTTTTTTCACTATTGTCTTACAAAATTGGCAAATCAAATTTCGCGCTTTTCGGAGGGGAACCACCCCGCCGCTTCGCGGCACCCCTCCAAAGGAGGGGAACCTCCCCTCTCTTTCCTAAACCGGCAGAAACTCATACGTCAGCGTTCCGCCTTTGACCGTGAAGCGCAGGTAGTTCACCGGAGCGTTCAGGTCGCCGGTCGGGATCCCCTTGTTGCAGATATAGCGGATGCCGTCTTTGATATAGCCAAAATCCTCGGTACCCCGGTAGACGAGGGCGACGTTTTTGCCTGTGCGGGCCGCGAAATCCGCGAGTTCCTTTTCCAGCAGGGCGGCTTCCAGCGGGTCCTGGAAATAACTGAGCGAATTGGCCAGGCAGACAAAGAGGTTTTCGCCCTGAAAATCCGCCAGTTGCCGCATAAACCAGTACCACTGCTCCGGATTGGTGAGCCGCATCCCGCCCTTGCTGATGTCCAGGCGGATAAAACGGTTCGGGCCGATGTCCGTCGTACTGCAGCCCGAGGAAGGCGCGACGACGGGTTTTTGCAGTTCGGCGGCCAGTTTGTGGTTGCCGGCCCCGGTGAGGATCCACCCGTCAACATTTTGATCCAGGTTTTGCACGGCGCTGAGAAGCCGGGCTTCGGCGCTCTTGTTCCGGTCGAGTTCGCGCGGTTGGGCGAGCAGGGCGAAATTGTAGGTCTCGCCCGCGCCGTCGTTGACCGAAGTCCAGGCGCTGTCGCGCGGTCGCGGCGTTTTCGGCGTCAAATCAGGCGGAATGACGGGCTGGACGATGGTTTTGGCAAAAAGGAGGTTGTCAAAGTAAAATTCGCCCGCTTCCGGGTCGCTGCCGGCGCGGACATAGACAATCTGCTCCAGGCGGGCCGGCGCCTTCAGATTCAGGGCGACGTCAAAATATTTCCATCCTTCCCAATTCACGGAAGAAACCAGGGTGATATCCCGGCGCGCCCCGTCCCCGTCCGTAAAACGGAGAACGAGGCTCCCGTCCGCCCAGGATACGGGGGAATATACCCAGAGGGCCGCGCGCTCGCGGTCGGCCGGCACGGCAATCCCGCCGCCGGTGTACTGCAACCGGGCCTCGCGGACACTTTCCCCCGCGCCTTCGTCAAAAATATAGACCAGGCGGCCGGAGGTGTCGGCCCGGCGCACGGTAATATTGTCCGTCAGGTAAGTGCCATTGACGGAGGGAGCGCTGCCGGCGAATGTCCAGCGGGCCTCTTCAAAATCCTCCACAATCATGATATTGGCGCTCTCATCCTTCACGGACACGGCCGCGTAGGCGGTCAGACCGTTCCAGCGGAAGGCGATCCAGCCCGTACCATGCCCGGAAGCGACAAAAGTCCCCCCGTCCATCCAACCGACGCCGCCGCCTAATTCCGTACTCACGTCTTCCGGCCGGATCGCGGCGGAGAACCCGGCCTGATTGCGTCCGCTTAAAGTGAGCGTTTGGGTTTCACCGCTAACCATATACATTTTTTCCGGGGAGACCGTCAGCTGCACAGGCGGACTCAGGACGACGATATCGCGGCTGACCTCAAGGTCGCCGACCCGGGCCGTTATGGACCCCTGGCCTTCGCCGGCGGGATAAAAAGCGTTGCCGCTGAAAGTCCCTTCCAACCCGGCGGCCGACCATTCCACCCAAGCGCCGTCCAGAGAGAGCGGATTGCCGTTTTCATCCAAACCTTTCAAATCCAGGGAGAGAGTGGCGCCGGCAAAAACGCGCCCGTTACCGGCGTTCAGCAGCAACTGGGCCAGGCGGCCGGGCGGGGCGGCGGAGAAAAGGCCGATGCTGTTGGGAACATTACGCTGACTGCCGTCGGAGGGACTGTTGCCCAGCACGATATTTTCCGTCCCCGGCTTCCGGTAGACGAAGGTGGTGGAGCCGCCGCTGTCAAAGCCGATGGCCTGGTAAGCGCCGAGTTCCAGGAGCAGCGAGGACAGCTCGCGCTGGGTCACGCCGATACTGGCGTTTTGCCGTCCATCCACGGCCAGCAAAATAAGCTCAAAGCCGTCGGCGGAAATCCCGGCGGCCGTGCGCGGCTGCCGCCGGCGCAGCGTGCCGTTGATGTCATAGGAATAGGCGGCGGGAATCTGCCCGTCTTTCAGCAGGGTTTCCACCCCGGAGACGGCGGTCTGCACATTGTGCCAGTCCACGGAAAAACGGGCGTCCAGCTCGACGGCCGCGCCGATGGGAAAGCGTTCCGCCAGAATAGCGCCTGCTTCCCCGCCCCGGGTGACGACGACAAAACCGCCCGGGGGGATGGGTACCGCCGGCTGGGCAAAGCGCAGATCCTGCACAATCCCGTCCGCGACCACTAATTCCACGATGTCCGGGTAATGCTCCGCTCCGACCGAGACGGACTGCAAGTTGCCGTCGATCAGGGAATAGGCCGCCGTGCCCGCGTAAGGCAGGTTATAATTGACGATATTGATCCCGAGGCCGTCCGTGCGATTAACCCGGATGCCTTGAAAAAGCCAGTAGTCTATGGCGGCGGAATGGCCGTCCGTCGAAAAAAGAGTGGCGATTTCCACCTTCCCGTTGTTATTGACGTCGGCGACCGCCGCCATTAAACGCCCGTCCTGCACCATAGGGCCGATGAGCGCGCCTTTGCCGCCGGAAAGCCAGAAAAGACTGCCGTTGACCGCCGCCACGGCGCCGGCGTTCTGGGCCATTTTTTGCACGCTGGTCGTGTTCCCGAGCCCTTCGCTGTTGAACAGAGCGTCCAGGCGCACGTTGGGATTGGACAGATCGGCGCGCAGGATATGCAGAGAGAGCCAGCCGTCCACGGTAAACCGCGTCTGCTGCTCATAAGTAATACCGGCCGTGAGGGTTTGGGTTTCGGATGTGGAGGTATAGACGGCGGGCAGGGCGGCGGCCGGCCCGGGCCAGGCCAGAAAAAACACAGTCAGGGCGGCGGCGACCAGGGCGAAGCGGGCGGGATGCAAGCTGTTCTGCAATTTTTTTCTCCTTTCAGACCCGGGAAACGGAATTCACTTCTTTAATCCGCCGTATGCGCCCGAGCAAAAAAGTCAGGTGGCCTATCCCCCGCGTCTCAATCTTCAGGTGGATGTGGGCCGAGCCGTCTTTCGCCGCCTGGGCGTTCAGGTTCAGGACATGGGTTTTCGTCTCCATCAGGGAATTCATGACATCGGTCACGAGCGAGGGCCGATCCGCCGCCAAAATATCCACGTTGACGGGATAGACGGCTTCTTCCTCTTCCTCCGCTTTCGCCACCCAGTCCACTTCTATGAGGCGGTCGTCTTCCCCCCGCCGCTTCAGCGCCGCGATTTCCGCGCAAGCCGCCTTGTGGACGGAGACGCCCCGACCGCGGGTGATGTACCCGACTACCTCGTCGCCGGGCAGGGGATTGCAGCAGTGGGAAAAACGGACGAGCATATTGTCCATGCCTTTGACCCGCACGCGCTGGGAGCCGTCGCCGCTCTGCGCCGCCCGGCTGGGGACAAAAATAAACGGTTCCTCTTCCTTGACGACGTCGTCTTTCAGGCGCATCATCGCCCGGCGGAACGTGATCGCCCCGTCGCCCAGGGCGGCGTAAAGGTCATCGAGACTGTTCAGATTGAACAAGCGCACGAGTTCCAGCAGGTTTTCCTTTTTCAGGGCCGGCTGCAGGCCCATTTTATCGGCCTCCCGCTCCAGGCCGTCTTTGCCCCGGGTGATATTTTCCTCGCGCTTTTCTTTGCGGAACCACTGGCGGATCCGGTTTTTGGCCTGGGAAGTCTTGACTTTGCACACCCAGTCCCGGCTCGGGCCGGTGGGGGTTTTAGAAGTGATGATTTCCACGATGTCGCCGTTTTGCAGCGTTGATTCCAGCGGCACGATGCGCCCGTTCACCTTCGCCCCGATACAGTTGTGCCCGACGTCGGAATGGACGCGGTAGGCAAAATCAATCAGACAGGAATCCGCCGGCAGCTCGATGACGTCGCCTCGGGGCGTAAAGGCAAAGACCGTGTCGTCAAAAAGATCCACCTTGAGCGCTTCCATGAATTCGCCCGCGTCGCGCGAGTCGTGCTGCCATTCCAACAATTGGCGCAGCCAGGACAGTTTTTGCTCGAAATCGGCCTCGGCCCCCCGGCCTTCCTTATATTTCCAATGGGCGGCCACGCCGTACACCGCCGTGTGGTGCATTTCCCAGGTGCGAATCTGGATTTCAAACGGCTCGCCGCGCGTGCCGGCCAGGATGGTATGCAGGGACTGGTACATATTGGGTTTGGGCATGGCGATATAATCCTTGAATTTGCCGGGAATCGGTTTCCAGAGGGTGTGGACAATGCCGAGGGCGCCGTAGCAGTCGTTTACGCTATTGACAATGACGCGGATCGCCGCCAGGTCGAAAATCTCGTGCAGCCCTTTTTCCTGCGCCTGCATCTTGCGATAAATGCTGTAAAGATGCTTGGCCCGCCCCGAGAGGTCGGCCTCTATCCCCACTTCAAACAGGCGCTTGGTCAAAAAGCCGATCACTTCCTCAATCTGTCTGTCCCGCTCCTGTTTCTTGCTCTGCACGTTCCGGGCCAGTTCGGCAAAGGTCTCCGGTTCGAGATAGCGAAAAGACAGGTCTTCCAGTTCCGATTTTATCCGGTAAATGCCGAGCCGGTTCGCGAGGGGGGCGTAAATATCCATCGTTTCCTTGGCTATTTCCCGGCGCTTGTTTTCCCGCTGGTATTGCAAAGTGCGCATATTGTGCAGGCGGTCGGCCAGCTTGATGATAATAACGCGGATGTCTCTGGCCATGGCGAGAAACATCTTGCGCAGATTTTCCACCTGCGCTTCTTCCTTATCCCGAAAGGCGATTTTGCCGAGTTTTGTCACCCCATCCACGATGTCCGCCACTTCCGAACCGAAATTCTGCCGGATGTCCTCCAGCGTTTTTTCCGTGTCCTCGGCTACGTCATGCAAAAAAGCGGCGATGATGGAAACATCGTCCATTTCCATTTCACACAATATCGCGGCCACCGCCAGGGGATGCTGGATAAACTCGTCGCCGGAATTGCGCAGCTGGCCCCAGTGCGCCCGCTCCGCGAACTGATAGGCTTTTTCAATCGCGGCGACATTGCTGTCGCAGTTTACTTCCAGCAGTTTTTGCTTCAGATCGGCAAAAGTCATTGCGCACACCTCCTTTGCCTGCAAAACCATTATACCAAAACGCGCGATTAAATCAAGCAGGTAGTTGGGAGAGCTTAGTTGGGAGAGCTTAGTGGTTAGTGGTTAGGGATTAGGGAGGGAGTAGGGAGTAGGGAGTAGGGAGTAGGGATTAGGGATTAGGGATTAGATTCCCCTCCCTATTGTTTAATCCGTTTTCCGTGATTTTTCTCCCGTTTTCACAGTTTTTCACTTTTTCTTTTGAGCCATTTCCATTGGACAGTCATGCGTTACAACACATTTTCATGGTTTCCG
>JAISWK010000165.1 GCA_031270805.1 Gracilibacteraceae bacterium | reverse complement strand
TTTTGTGCTCTGGCAAGGCGCCAGGTTCCGCTAATACTGGCTGTATTTGCGGGTTCTGGCAACGCAGCCAGAGTGCAAAAGGGCAAGTCAAATGTATAAGTTATTTGAGGACAGTTCCTAATTTTGTCAACGGCTTTTGGGCGTCATGAACGCCAGAATGAGGGTCTGGGCGGCGATCGCGAACAGGAACACCGTACACGAATACCGGAACCCGATCAGGAAGCCCAGCACCGCGAACAGCGCGAGCGCGAATATCCACAGCGCGCCGGAGAACAGCCCGAACCTCATTTCCGCATGCGGGTCGGCGAACTGCTGCCTGGCCCGTTCCGCCCACGCGGCCTCCTGTTCCACGACCCACGGCTTATGCCGGCTTTTTTCCGTGAGCAGCAGGAAGGCCAGGACGACGGAACCGGGCAGGGCAAAGGGTATCAGCGCCCCGAGGGAGGCCATAGCGAAGGGCGAGTCTGCCCGCACGAAAAAGGTTATCGCGACGATAACCAGCCCGAACAGGATGACGCCGGCAGTACCCGTATAAACGAGCGCCCGCCCCCTGTTCATGGGGTAATTTCGCGCGGTTTCCTGCGTCAGGCCGAGAAACACGAAGCCGCAGACGGGCGCGATGAGGAACGGTATAAGGGAACCAAGCCCGGCCGTGATCTCGCCGGAGGCGAAATAGGCCAGCAGCGAAAAAATGATTCCGAGGGCGAGCAGGCCGCCGGCGGCGGTATAGGCGATAACGCGCCGCGTGTTCATGTAGCTCCTGGTTTTCATGTACATTTCCGTGAGCGCCTCCTGCCGCTTCTTCTTCCCGATCCCGTCCGCGATCAGGGATATGTCCCCCAATTCGCCGGCGGCTTTTTCAAACGCGCTTTTTTCGTCCAGGCCTTTTTTCATAAGACTCCTGACGCGCTCGTCCAGGTGGCCGGCAAGCTCTTCCTTGAAATCGCCGAGGGCGGGGCTTTCCTCATATCCGGCGAACAGGGCGTCGATATGCTTTTGAATTTGACTGTCCATCACTTTTCCTCCTTCAGCAGATTGCCCAGTATTTTTTGGGTAAACTCCCAGTCCAGCAGGTTCTGCCGGTACGTATCGCGCCCCTTGTCCGTGATATGGTAATACTTCCGGCGCGCGCCCTGCGTCTCGTCGCCCCAGTAGGACGTGACGCAGCCCTCCTTTTCCAGCCGTTTGTAGCTGGAGTAAAGGGTGTCCACCTTCAACTCGTAGCGGTCGTCTGTCCGGGCCAGAATCCGGTTGTATATTTCCAGCCCGTAGCGGTCGGAGGCCATCAGGATCGCCAGGACGATGGTATCCGTGTGCCCGCGCAACAGATCAGATGACAATTTCGCTTCCACACCAACCCTCCTTCTCCAATTAATCGTCGAGACAAATATATTTTCTCTCACTATTATTATAAAACACATATCTGTGTCTGTCAAGTATATTTTGAAAAAAATATTTTCCTTCCCCCGTGTGGGCCGCCTGCGCTTGGAGAATCTGTCGAATATAACTTGCGCAGCCCCCGGTTGTATTATATAATTATTTAAACGAGGCGAGGAGCAAAGACGCCTTGTCCCGTGTCTGACTGAGCAAATACAAGGAGAATTAACGCCTATGCCATCATTTTCGGTTAATGTCGGCGTGTCCAACAAACACCTGCATCTTTCCCCGGCTGATCTGGCCGCCTTGTTCGGCGAAGGCCACCGTCTGACCAAGACGAAGGATTTGAGCCAGCCGGGGCAATTTGCCTGCGCGGAAACCGTGACCTTAATCGGCCCGAAAGACGTTCTGCTCAACGTGCGGGTGCTGGGGCCGGAACGCCGGGAAACCCAGGTGGAACTCGCTCAGACCGACGCGGTGCGCCTCGGGGTCAAGGCGGTGTTGCGCGATTCCGGCAACTTGGACGGAACGGAAGGCCTGACCCTGGAAGGGCCGCATGGGCGGGTCGTTATTCCCCGCGGCGTAATCTGCGCGCAGCGGCACTTGCATATGTCGCTGTCGGAAGCGGCGGAGTACGGACTCCGGGATCAGCAGATCGTCCAATGCCGCCTGGACGGGCCGCGCGGCGGGATGCTGCATAACATATTGGTGCGCGTCCGCAGCGATTTTGCCCTCGACCTGCATATCGACACGGATGAAGCCAACGGACTCGGCGCGAAAAACGGCGACCGGGCGGCCATCATCATTGAGTGAGCGGATGGAAGGACAGACGGGCTTGCGCGTTTGGATCCCTTTGGCCCTTGTTTTCCTTGCGGATCGCGTCACCAAGTATTGGGTGCGCGGACATATGGAAATCGGGGAAAGCATTGCGGTCGTCCCCGATTTTTTTCATCTGACCTATATCCTGAATCCGGGAGCGGCTTTCGGCTTCCTGCCCCGGCAGAAATGGCTGTTTGTGGCGGCCGCTTTGATTGCGGTCGGAGCGGTGATTGTCTTCCGCCGCCGGATCATGGCCCTGCCGGCGACAGTCGGCTGCTGCGCCGGTCTGATTGCCGGCGGTGCGGCCGGTAACCTGTTTGACCGGCTGACGATCGGGGAAGTCGTAGATTTCCTGGATTTCAAGATCTGGTCTTATATATTTAACTTGGCGGACGCCGTAATCGTATTGAGCGGATTCCTGCTCTGTCTCACTGTTTTGCGCGAGGAAAAAGCGGGATCTGCGGCGAAGGACTGAGATGAGAGACGAGGAACGAGAACTGTATGATACTTGGCGACCCGTGGAACTAAATCCGGGGGGGCGCCTCGATGCCGCGCTGGCGGAGCGGAGCGGGTTGAGCCGCTCTTTTATCCAAGAATTGATTCGCTCCGCCCGGGTGCGCGTAAACGACCGGGAGCAAAAAGCCAATTATCGGCTGCGGCCGGGAGATCGGGCGGAGATCAGTCTGCCGCCCCCGCCGCCGTCGGCATTGATTCCGGAAGACATACCGCTCGACCTTGTTTATGAAGACGGCGACTTGCTCGTCGTGAACAAACCGCGGGGACTGGTCGTCCATCCCGCGCCCGGCGCCCGCACCGGTACGCTGGTACAGGCGCTGCTCCACCACAGCCGTGAACTGTCCACCCTAGATGACTCCGCCCGTCCCGGCATCGTCCACCGCCTGGACAAGGATACTTCCGGCCTGCTTGTCGTCGCCAAAAACGAGTTCGCGCAACGCGGCCTGGCGGAACAGGCGGCTGCGCACAGCATGCACCGCCGCTACAGAGCGGTGCTGTGGGGTACGATGACGGAGGCTTCCGGCACTGTGGACGCGCCAATCGGCCGCTCTCTCCGCGACAGGAAAAAAATGGCTGTCCGCCTGGGACAGGGGCGGGCGGCGATTACCCATTACGCGGTATTGCGCCGTTTCCCTCACCGGGAACCGGAAAGACCGGCCTGCACAGAAATCAGCGCCCGTCTGGAAACCGGCCGCACCCACCAAATCAGGGTGCATATGGATTATATCGGGCATCCGGTGCTGGGCGATCCGCTTTACGGCCGCCGTCTGCATCGCCTGGCCGGGCAGGGGCAGATGCTGCACGCGGAGTTTCTCGGCTTCCGCCATCCGCGCACCGGGGTGAACATGGAGTTTCAAGCGCCGCTGCCTTCGGATTTCGCGGCGCTGCTTGATTTTTTCGCGGCTGAGCCGCCCGATGCTCGACTGAAACGGTGAGGAGGTTCGCCATGAAAATGCTGGAAGATTTCATCAAACTGGGCGACGACGAACGAGGAAACACTATGTCTGATATTCTGCATTTCATCAAATATCAACCCGAGGACGACATCGCCCTATCGCTCAAAGATATGCCGCTGGCCGGCGATTTCGCCGGAGAAGCTGAATCTTTGCGGGCCTGTATCGCCGCGACCTTTGTCCAATATGCTCTAACCGAAAGACGTTTGCCGCTGCCGGCATGGTTGTTTGACGAAAAACTCAAATTAAAGGAACCATATATCGACCGATATTGTGACGTAGAAGGTGTATTGCTCGCGCCGCAAGCTTGCTTGGATCATATGGTATTCATTGACCGCGGGGCGATGGAGGTCGTCTGATGAACAGAGAAGATATGCTGCGTCTGCTGGGCGAGCTGGGAGATTATCTGGCGGAAAACGGCTGTCACGCCATATTGGACATCTATGGGGGAAGCGCCATCGCGCTCGCCTACTCGGATAGCCGCGTATCCCAAGATATAGATTGCATTATCGCCGGTTCCACAAATTATGAAACATTCCGCCAAGCAATTGCGGAAATCGGGCGAAGAAACGCCTTGGGCCGGGATTGGCTTAACGAGCAAGTATTGCCGATAATAGAAAATGATTTTATATTAAGCCGGATGAATGTGTTCGGCAAAAATAAAGGATTGGAAATCAGGGTTCCGGACGCGGAGTTTTTGCTGGCCAGTAAACTGTATTCCGCGCGCCTGCAAGCCAAAGACCTGGAGGACGCGCTGAAACTGGCCCGGACAACCGGGAACACCTCGAGAACGGACTTGGAAGTCGTGCTGAAAAAATACGTCCGGCCCGAGGCGATCCGGACACAAAACAGGAAGCCCGGCAGACACAACTGTATATGGAAATTTATAGACATTATGGCGGCCGAGCTAAGGGACTGTTGATAAATAACTTGTGCAGTTGACGCAGCAATTTTGTACTCTGGCAAGGCGCCAGGTTCCGCTAATACTGGCTGTATTTGCGGGTTCTGGCAACGCAGCCAGAGTGCAAA
>JAISWK010000096.1 GCA_031270805.1 Gracilibacteraceae bacterium | reverse complement strand
GTTGCAGAGGACTTACCAACAGCTCGGAGACTCGCTGGGTAAGTCTCTCGCAATCCGCCCGTTGGGTTTCGGGACGATTGCCATCGTCCCCTACGCTCTCCCAATTGTGAATTGTGCATTGTGCATTGTGCATTGTATAGACCCGAATTGATAATAACGGCGGCATGTCGTTAGTGACAACGAGGCGCTAGGGATTAGGATACAGGAGCAGAGCAGGGACCACCCCGCCCCTTCGGGGCACCCCTCCAAAGGCGGGGAATTGGTTGCGAAGCCGCCGGGGGTTGCTGCCAATATCCGTGGGTAGGGGACGCCGTGGGCGTCCCCTACCCACGGCGTCCCGCAACGCAAACTCTTGCATGTTTCATTATACAACGATCGCCCGTGTGGCGCAAGGCTTTTTAATATAGACATTGCCAGCTTTTGCCGGTTTTTGCCGGTGGGTAAGTGGTTTTCGCCTCTATACCCCCAGAAACAGGATTGATTCACCGCTGTTTTTGTGCTATAGTGATTTATGGAGGCAGAGAGCGTTTATGATAAAATATCTTCGCGGCAACTTGGCCACCTTACTTTTCTTTGTTTCATCGCTGCTGATGCTTGTGACGGTAATAAGCACCAGCTTGATGGTCAATTCCGTTTCGCAGTTTTTGAAAAGCAATATTGAAGAGCGGTTGCTGGCCACGAGCTATGCCGCCGCCCGCCTGGTCGCGGCCGAGGAACTGGCGGAACTGAACGAAGCGCCGGATATGGAAAAGCCGATTTTCGCGGAGATTCGCCGCCGGCTGGTAGATTTCGGGGAAGAAACCAATGTGCTTTTTGTTTATTATATGCGGAAAACTGATGATGGGCTGGCCCGTTTTATCGTGGACAACGATTTAACGGAGGAGCAGGTCAACCTGGCGACGCCGGCCATAGAGATGGAACCCAGTCCGGAACTGGCTTTTCAGGGGCAGGCCGCCACCGCCGGCCTGGGCAATTATTCCGTCGGTTACACCGGGCTGCTCTCCTCCTTTGCGCCCGTGTTCGATAGCGCGGGGCGCGTTGTGGCGGTCGCCGGCGTGGATATCACGGACGAGCAGGTCGTCCGTATGCGCGGCATCGTCTCCTTCCTGATGTTTCTTCTCCTCGTGGCCACCGCAGCGGTTATTATCAGCGGCGTCTCCAGTTTCCGCCTGTTTCGCCGGAATGAGACCGCTATGCAAAAACGGCTCGGCCAGCAGGAACTGATGGCGGAATTGTCCCGGAGCTTTATTTCGGACGGCGACATGGCCTCCCTGATCAATAACGCCTTGCGCATGACGGGCGAGTTCCTGGGCGTGACCCGCCTTTGGCTTTTTGCCCCTGCGGCGGGAGACGGCGTTTTTACCTGGCCGGCCGCCGCGGTTCCTCCCCCGGAGATCCGGAGTCTGCTGGACGCCGCCTTCCCGCAGCTTCAGTCGTGGGAAGAACCGGCCCGCCCGCTTCACAGCGACGAGGCTACCGCCGCCAAATATAAGGAATATATGGAAAATGCAGGCATACAATCCTTTGCCTGGACCCCCCTGTATATCGACGGCGTCTACGACGGCGCGTTCGGCGCGGAGGAGCGGGAAAAAAAGCGCGCGTGGACCGAGAGCAACTTGCACTTGCTGGAGCTGGTCTGCAGCGTTATCGCGGGGGCGGCGGAGAGGCACCGCATCGACCGGGAGCGCCTGGAGGCCCTGGAGCAGGCGAACAGGGCCAATCGGGCCAAGGGCGATTTTCTCGCTAATATGAGCCATGAAATGCGCACGCCGATGAACGCTATTATCGGCATGACCACCATTGCCACCGGCACGGCCGACGTGAGCAAAAAGGATTACTGTCTGCAAAAGGTAGCCGGCGCCTCCGCCCATCTCCTGGGCATTATCAACGACGTACTCGACATGTCTAAAATCGAGGCGAATAAATTCGAGCTTGCCTCCGTCGAATTTAATTTCGAGGAAATGCTGCGCAAGGCGGTCAATGTCGTCAATTTCCGCGCCGGGGAAAAACAGCTGGAATTGACGGTGCGCGTCGACCCCGATATTCCCTGCGCTTTGGTCGGCGACGATCAGCGCCTGGCTCAGGTTATCACAAATCTGTTGAGCAACGCGGTCAAATTCACGCCGGAACACGGGTTTTTGCGCTGTGAGGCGCGGCTGCTCGGGGAGGAAGACGGGTGGTACGATATAGAGGTCAGCGTGAGCGACACGGGGATCGGCATAACGCCGGAGCAGCAGAGCCGGCTGTTCTCGTCGTTTGAGCAGGCCGACAGCAGCACTTCGCGCCGGTTTGGCGGCACGGGCCTTGGGCTGGCTATTTCCAAGAGCATTGTGGATATGATGGGCGGACGCATATGGGTGGAGTCGGAATTGGGGAGAGGCTCGACCTTTACCTTTGCGATCCGGGTGCGCGGCGGGGGAAAAACGGCGGCGGGAGCGCCTCTGCCGGAATGTTTCGCCCCGGAGGGGAAGCCGGCCGCGCGCGCGGAGGCCGTGCCGGTCAATCTTTTTGCCGATCGGCGTCTCCTCCTGGTCGAAGACATAGAGATCAACCGGGAAATCGTCCTGGCCTTGCTGGAACCGACCGGGCTGGCGGCGGATTGCGCGGAAAACGGGGTTCAGGCCGTCGCCATGTTCAGCGCCGCGCCGGAACGGTACGACATAATTTTTATGGACGTGCAAATGCCGGAAATGGACGGTTATGAAGCCACGCGGCTGATTCGGGCCTCCGGCTTGCCCCGGGCGGCCGATATTCCCATCGTAGCCATGACGGCGAATGTTTTCCGCGAAGATGTGGAAAAATGTCTGGCGGCGGGAATGAGCGACCACGTCGGCAAACCGATCAATATGGACGACGTGCTGAGCAAGCTGCGGCGCTATTTGGGCGAGGGGTAAAATTTTTCTTGCCAACCCCGCTTCTCCGTGGTAGAATGATAGAGTTTGATAATTCCGGTGTAAAGGGGGTGACCGTATGCCAAATATCAAATCAGCCATTAAAAGAGTGCAGTTGACCAAGCAGCGGAACGCGCGCAACACCGCCGCCCGCTCCGCCTTGAAGACCACCTTGCGCCGTTTTGAGGAATCCGTCGGTCGGGAAGACAGCGGGGCCAATTTTCGCAAAGCCTGCCGCGCTCTCGACAAAGCCGGTTCCAAGGGCCTGATTCACAAAAACAAGGCCGCGCGCAAGAAGTCCCGCTTGGCCAAACGCCTGGCCGCGAGCACAAAACTCAGCCTCGTGAAATAGTACCGCCCCCCGGCGGAGTCAGTTTCACGGTGCGGAGAAGGGGGTTCGGCCCATGCCGCGAACCGCAGCGCCATTCCGCCTGAGACGCCGTCTGCAGCGGCGTATTTTTCTGCGCGGTTTTTGCTTTGTTCTGGCCTTGCTCTTGCTTTCCCCCTCTGTGGCCGCAGTGGAGGAAACATCATATACGAACCCGGGTCGGGCGGAGATCGCGGCCAAATTAGAAGCGACCGCGCGGGCGAAAGAAATTCCGAGCGTCATTCTGAAAGCCATCGCCTATGTGGAGTCAGGCTGGCGGCAATGGGACGGCGCGGGACGCGTCGTCGGCGACAATCCCGACTTGGCGCGCCCGGCTCTCGGGATTATGCAGATCACCAGCTACGATCCGGAGGACGCCGATTTGGTGCGGCGGCTGAAATACGATATTGATTTCAACATAGAATATGGGGCCGACCTGCTGAATCGAAAATGGCTCAGTACGCCGGCCATCGGGGCCAATGAGCGCAATGTGCTGGAAAACTGGTACTTTGCCGTTTGGGCTTACCACAGCTGGTCCACCGTCAATAACCCGCAGGACAGAGCGTTTATCGGCGAAGTGCCCTATCAGGAGGCTGTCTACCGCCGCGCGGCGGTGGAATATTTCCCCGGCTATGTGACGCCGGTGGAGATCACGCGCATCGATCCGGAACTCTTGCCGCCCGGGTACCTGCCGGAGGCGGATTCCGTCTGGGCGACGCCGGAACCGCGCCATTACGGCGACTTGGACGAAGCGGCCCCGGGCGAGCAGGCGCCTATCCCCCAAGCGCCGCAGGTCGAGATCGTCACGGCCCGGGACGGATTCAGCGCCGCGGATCGCCTGGCCCAGACCCATTGGCCCTACGGCAGTGAGACTGTTATCATCGCCCGTAAAGATGATTTCCCCGACGCTCTGGCCGGCGTGCCCCTCGCGGCTTATTACCGGGCGCCGATCCTGCTGACCGACCCGGCGCGGGCGGAGGAAAGCCTTCTTTCCACCCTGGGCGTCCTGGGGCCGTCCCGCCTGGTCATCCTCGGCGGCGAGGGGGCCGTCAGCGCGGCGGTGGAAACGGATTTGCGGGCGGCCATGCCCTGGCTCGGTGAAATTATCCGGATCGCCGGCGCCGACCGCTATGAAACAGCGGCGCGCATTGCCGCCCTCCTGCCCCCCGCCGCCGAGGCCGCGCTGGCCACCGGCCAGGACTACCCCGACGCCCTCACCCTGGCCTCCGTGGCGGCGGGGCGGGGAACGCCCCTCCTCCTGACCCGGCGGGACGAAATGCCGGCGGCCACAGCGGAGGCCCTGCTGGCCCTGGCCCCGCGCCGCCTCTTGGTCGCCGGCGGCGAAGGCGCGGTCGGCGCGCAGGTTTTGCTGGATTTGGCCGAACGCGGCCTGACGGTGGAGTGGCATCGTTACGCAGGCGCCGACCGCTATGAGACCTCGGCCGCCGTGGCGGCGGAATTTTACCCGGACGGCGGCGCCGTTTATATCGCGGAAGGACGCGATTATACCGACGCTCTGCCGGCAGCGGCGGCGGCGGCGGAACGCGGCGGCTGTCTGCTTTTGGCGGACGGCGCCGGTATTGCCGCCGACTCGGCTACGGAACGCTACCTGCGCGGCGCCGGAGCGCTGGAGGAATTGGTTTTTGTCAGCACCGGCGGCAACGAGGCCCTGTGGACTCAGATTACAACCCTGCTGGGCGTCGGTCCGTAGATACGCCTGGATCAGTTCACAGTGTACAGTTCACAATGCACAGTTGGGCCGATGGCTGAAGGTGCTGCATACCACCCTCGGCGTCCCGCCCCGGAGGAATCCGTGTCCCGATACCTGGGTTCCCGGAAATATTCGTGGGCTGCGGGACGCCGTGGGCGGCGTCCCCTACGATACCCTGGGCATATACTGCGCGGGCGTATTGGCGGCCAGGATGGCCGCGCTCCCAGAAGATCCCGCCCTAATCCCTATTCCCTGCCCCTCTCCCAATTGTGAAGAACGAAATCGCTTGCGCGATGGTTATTTATATGCTATAACGTCATAGGTGACCCGCGGCGACAAGTCCCAACGCAGCGCCCTCCGTCATGCTGCGTTCGGCGAAGCCGAATC
>JAISWK010000048.1 GCA_031270805.1 Gracilibacteraceae bacterium | reverse complement strand
CTAATCCCTAATCCCTAATCCCTAATCCCTAATCCCTAATCCCTAATCCCTAATCCCTAATCCCTAACCACCCCGCCGCTTCGCGGCACCCCTCCAAAGGAGGGGAATCCCTAACCACTAACCACTAACCACTAATCACTAATCACTAAATCGCCCTCTCCCAACTGTGAACTGTAAACTGTGTAGAACCGTCCCCATTTAGTCCTGCTTTAGCAAATACGCGTAAAGCCGGTTTTCCAACAAATAAAGTTGCTGAATGCCGTTTTCCAAAATAAAATAATGGCGGATATAAAATATCTCGACAATAAGTATAATCAAAAGGAGCAGGAATAAGAGATAAACCGGGGCGGCCGTGTCCAAGCCGGCGGGAAAAAGGGCGCCGGAAAACAGAGCCAGCCCAAAGAAGGTCAGGAGCAGAAAGGCAAAAAACAGGGTGATCATGAGGTGAATTAGGCGCTCATGCTGAAACCCGGCCAGTTTTTGCCTGTGCCAGCGGACTAGGCGCCGGACCCGCGCTTCTTGCTCCGGCTGCGGCAGCCGGGCCAGCGTTTCCAGTTCTTCGCTCAACATAGCCCGGTAGGCTTTTAATTCTTTTTCCATCGTCACCCAACAAAACCGCCGGTAATTCTAAAAGCCCGGCGCGTTAAAGCCGAAGTCAGCCAGCCAGCTGAGCGACTCCTCAGTCCCGCCGGCCGGGATATACTCCAGGCCGACAAACCCGGTATAGCCGGAAGCGGTCAGCGCGGCAAACCAGGCCTTAAAATCCACCTCTCCCGTACCCGGTTCGTGTCGACCCGGAAAATCCGCCACTTGGACATGTCCGATCCGCGGGGCGAAAGCCTGGAGTTCGCCGATCAGATCCCGCCCGCTGCGCGCTTCATGGTAAACATCGTATTGCAGATAAACATTGTCGTGGTTCAGCCTGTCCAGGAAATGCGCAGCCTTGGTCACATCGTTCAGGTAAAAACCCGGGTTGTCCACGGCATTCAGCGGTTCGACCGTCATAAGGAGCTTGTTTTTTGCCAGTTCCCGGGCGGCGTAATCCAGGTTTTCGGCCAGATTGTCCTCTATGCGGGACTCTTCTAACCCGGGGGGCGCGTTGCCGGTCAGACAGTTCAGGCGCGGAGCGTTCAGAGCCGCCGCCGCTTCGAGAGCGCGATCCACTCCGGTTCGGAACTCCGCCCGCCTCGCCGGATCCGCGGCCAAACCTCTGTCTCCCGCGTTCCAATCGCCGTCGGGCATATTGATCAGCACGGCTTCCAGCCCGCAGTCCTCCAGGCGCCGCCGCAGTTCCCTCAGATCGTAGTCGTAGGGTGATTTGAATTCCACATAGCGAAACCCGGCGCGGGCCGCCGCCTGAAACCGCTCAAGGAACGGAACTTCCGTGAAAAGAAAACCAAGGTTGGCGCTGAAGCGTAACATGTTTTTTTCCTCCCCTTGCATCGCTGAACGGAGTCTCCCGCGCCGCCGCCGATACCGCGCGCGCGTGTGTATTCCCGCTTTCCTCCTTCATTATAGCAAAAATAATTGGCAAAAACAATAGGAGGAAAGAGTGAATAGGAAAGAGTAAAGTAGGAGGAAAGAGTGAATAGGAAAGAGTAAAGAGTGAGAAGTGAGACGAGAACTCTCTTTCCTCTTTACTCTTCTCTCTTTACTCGCCCTTTACTCTTCTCTCTTTACTCGCCCCAAAATACATTCGGCCGTCATTTCCGGGTGGATCTGGGTAAAATAGTGCCTCGTGGCGGGAAAAAGGCAGGTTTCGACCGGGCGGCCGAAATATTCCGCCCAGCGGCGGCCGGTATCGACATTTTTCAGCATCGGATCGGTCTCGCCGTACAGGGCGTGGATGGGGCAGGCCGGCGCGCGCCGCCGGGAGGCGAGATAGCGGAAAAAATAACCGGCGTCCCGGCGGAACTGGCGAATTTCATTCTTGCCCAGGACAAAATATTTCTCGGAAAGATTTTGCAAGTAGCGGTTGATCACAATATCCGGAGCAAAATCCCACGGATTGATAAAGCGGCCGTACAAGCCGACGGCGAGGGGAGGGGCCGAGGAAGCCAGGAAAAGCCCGGCCACTTCAAAACCATTTTCTTCCAGCAGACAGGCCGTCTCAATGGCCAGAGCCGAACCGACGCAGCAGCTGTAGACGATGTAGCGCCGGTACGGTTTGGTCTGCAGCTCAGCCAGCAGGGCCGCGGGCGCGGTGGAAGCCGTCCGCGCCGCCGCGAGCGGGATCCGGGCCTGGCGGAACAATTCTCCGGCCAGGGCGAAAAAGGCGCCGTAACTGCCGCCGCCGTAAGGAATGGCCAGAACGGCCGTATCGCTCTCCGTCGGGTGGAACACATGGACGAGACCTTGCGTGTCCGTCCCGGCGCTGGCGGCCAATGTCCGAATCGTGGGAAAAAGGTAAAATTCTTCGGCCCGGATTTCCACGCCCGCGCCCGCGAGCTGGGTCACGATGCTCAAAATAGCCAGCGAGTCCAGCCCCGCCTCCGCCAGATTGTCGGTCACTCCGATATTGGGCCGATCCAGTGTTTTGGCGATTACGGCGCTCAGGAGGCGCTCCATTTCCCCCGTGGCCGGCGGAGCGGTCAGCGCGGCCTCCGGCGGCAGGGCCAGCGCGATCAAGGCCTGTTTGTCCAATTTGCCGCTGCGCGTGCGGGGCAACACTTCCAAACGGTGAAACAGGCGGGGAATCATCGAGGCGGGCAGTTGAGCGGTCAAGTAGTCGCGCCAGCCGGCCGGACTGATTTCGGCCGCGCCGGTATAAAAGGCGGTCAGGCGGCCGTCGCGCAGGACGACGGCGGCGTTGGTCACGTCGGGGTGGGCGCGCAAAGCCGTTTCTATTTCCGCCGGTTCGAGCCGGCGGCCGTAAACCTTGAGCTGTTCGTCGCGGCGGCCGTGAAAAAGCAAGCGTCCGTCGTGGCGCAGACTGCCCAGGTCGCCGGTTTTGTACAAGCGCCCGAGCGCCGGATGCTCAAGGAAGCAGCCGGCGTCCCGGGCGGAATCCGTGTAGCCGGCCGCCAGCTGGCAGCCGCCAAAAACCAGCTCCCCGACGGGGCCCGGCGGCAGGAGGCGCCCCTGCGCGTCCAGCACCCAGGCGCTGGTGTTCCAGACCGGGCGGCCGAGCGGAATCTCCGTTTCTCCCGCCGCGCAGTCATGGTAAAGCACGTCGATCGCACATTCGGTCGGGCCGTAAAGATTATGGAGCGTGACCCCGGCGGGGAATGTTTCGTAAAAACGGGCGCCGACGGCGGGGGTGAGGGCTTCGCCGCTGACAAAAACCCGTTGGAGCGTGGGCAGGGCTACGCCGGTTTGCCGGATATAATCGAGGAAAATAGCGAGCAAAGAAGGCACAAAATGGATGGAGCGTATGCCGGCCGACTTGATTTCCGCCGTGAGAAGAGCCGGATCGAGTTCCGCGCCCGGAACGGGAAGACAGAGCGTGGCACCGGTCATCAGCGGCCAGAACAGCTCCCAGACCGAGACGTCAAAGGCGTAATTTGTCTTTTGCAGCAGGGTTTCTCCGGTCTTAAGCGGATAAGTCGCTTCCATCCAGCTCAGGCGGTTGACGATAGCCCGGTGGGACACGCGCACGCCTTTGGGCCGACCGGTGGAGCCCGAGGTATAAATGATATAGGCGATATCGTCCGGCCCGACCGGCGGAAGAGGGACGGCGCCGTCCGCCGCAGGCAGAGGCAGGGCCAGGGCGGGCCAAGCCGGGGAGAAGCGGGCGGCGAAAGCGGGGTCGTAAAAGAGGAAGGCGGCGCCGGCGTCGGCGAGGATAAAGTCCACCCGTTCCCGGGGAAAAGAGGTGTCCAAGGGCAGGTAAGCGCATCCGGCCCGCATGATGCCCAGCAAAAGCCCGGGCAATTCCGGGCGGCGCTCCGTCAGCACCGCAACCGCACTACCCGGGAGCACGCCCCGCGCTCGGAGGAGCGCGGCCGTGCCGTCCGCCTGAGCGGCGAGAGCGGCATAGTCCAGGCCGCTCTCGCCGCAGCGGACGGCCGGGGCCCGCGGGGAGCGGGCGGCGTGCTCCAGGATGTACGCGGGGAGGGCGCTGTAGCCCAAGGGATGGGCGGTGGCGTTCAGCCCCGCCCAGAGCGCCGCGTCCCCGGGCGAGAGGATGTCCAGATCAGCGAGCCGCAGATCCGGGCAAGCCAGGAATTGCTTCAAGACGTGGACATAGCGTTTGTGCAGGGCGGCGGCGTCTTCCGCCGTGAACAGCTCGCTCTGATATTCGATATGCAGGGCGTAAAAATTGATTTTCTGCAAATCCTCGATATGAAAATTCAGCGGCGTGCCGCATTGCCCGCTCTCGTACCAAATGGAGCGCATCGTGGGCGCGAAGGCGGGGCGGATAATTTGGTAAGCGAAAAGAACATTGTACAGGCTCTCCGTATGGGGATAAGTCTCGCGCAAATCGCGCAGCATATGGGAAAGAGGATAACGGCGCCGTTCCAGCACCGCCTTGCGTTTTTGCTGCACCCGGGCCAGGAAATCGCTGAGGAGCATATTTTCCTCCGCCCGGCATGAGATAGGCAGCGTGGTGACAAAAAGCCCCATGGTCTTCAGTTGATGCGGTTCCCGGTTCAGGGAAGTAAAACCGACCGAAGCCCCGCCCTGATCGCCGGAACGCTGGAGCAGAGCTAAGAGGGCGGCCAAAAAAGGCACATCCGCAGTCAGGCGGTTTTTTTTGCTGAATTGGCGCAGGCTGATCATCATATCCGCTTCCAGCGGATATGATACCCGGGCGGCGTCCGCGCGCTGGGCCTGCTTGGCGGCCCCCGGTTTCAGAGCGGCCAGCGGCGGGGGCTCCGGCATTTCCCCCCGCCAAAAATCCCGGTCGGCCGCATATTCCGCCGAGCGCAGGTAAGCCGCTTCTTCCAGGATAAAATCGCGGTAAGTATAAGCCGGAGCGCGGCGGGGCCCCATTTTGTCTATATATTCTTTGGCGAAGGAATCAAAGAGCAGTTTGGCCGTCCAGGCGTCTCCGGCGATATGGCTGCCGCGCATAAAACCGCCGCGGTACTCGCCGTTGATCCGGCACAGCTTCAACTCAAACAGCGGGGCGTCATAAAAAGCCGGCATCGGCTGGCGGGCCAGCGGGGTGAGGGCGGCGTGCCATTCCTCCTCCGAGGCGAAATCCAGCACTTCGTACGGCGGCGGAGCGGAGTCGAGGAAATAGAGCCGGTTCTGGCGGTTGATGCGCAGGCGGGCAAAATCCGTCGCGGCGTTGACGCGATGGATGATGGAAAAAATATGTTCCCCGTCCAAGGGTTCGTCGAAGACGGCGCTGCCGCAAAGGATATTGACCGCGCCGCCGTAGCGCATTTCCAGGCTCCAGAGCGTCTGCTGCGGACCGGTGAGAGGAAAAGTTTCTCCCTCGGGGGCGGGAGGCTGGTCAAGCGCGTCGTTTTCCTCCCCCGGGAGCGCCGGGCCGGCGCCGCGCGGTTTTGGCGGGCCGGCTGCCCGGTACAGCCACAGACCCATGCCGATGAGGGCCAGAAAGAACAAATGCATCCCGTCGAAGATACCGCCCATGATGCCCTTGAATCCGCCCATCATAATTTCCGTGCCGAAGCCGATGAGACCGAAGCCGATGGGAAAGACATGCACAGTGCGCCGGCCGAGTCCTCGCAGAATAAAGGTCAAGATCAGCAGGATGGTAAGCGCGCCGGCTTCCGTCAGCTGAGTCGGGAAAACGGCGGTTCCTTCGCCGTACAGGCGGCTGGCCTGGGCGTCGCCCGGAAAAACAATACCGCCCCGGAAAGGGATGCCGAAGCAGCAACCGTTAAAATAGCAGGCCAGACGCTGGAAAATCTGCATAATATTCAGCGTCGGCATGATGAGTTCCAGCAAAAGGAGCGGCGGGTCAGGCAGGCGGAAAAAGCGGGTTACGGTGAGGAAGGCCGGAATGAAAAAAAGGGCGAAGCCCACGAAAGAGACGTTGTTTACCTGACCGAACATTACGATGAATTTAGGGACCCAGAGTCCGATGTAGCCGAATCCGTAAGATACGGCATAGCAAAAATAAAACAGGAACAGGTACTGGAAGGAACGAAGATGCTTTTGGACGATGCCGAGGCCGAAGGGACGGAGAGCGGCAAGCGAAAGCCAGGGCAAATAGCGGATGATGCCGGCGATCATCACATAAACTACCATACAGGCAATACCAAGACCGACAAAAAAATAATAAGTTCTGACTGCGGCAAAGCCTAACAAATCTATTTCCGGATACATGCAACCTCCTCACGGTGGGAAAATATCCGCGCTACTACAGCAATTCTATTACAAAAACAGATACGTGTCAAAGGAAAATATACGGCCCCGGGTAGAGGCGTTAAAAAAGCAAGATGACCTGTTAAAAATTTTTTTGGCAAAAATGTAATTTATAATGGCATAATCCCGAAAGATATGTTATAATGCTCTCAATAATTATTGCTTAGGAGGATGGGCAAGTTGAAACTGAAGGAAAAGACATACAAAAAATTTGTTGACTTTTTCGCGGAAACGGCGGCGCGCAATCAGAACACTCCGTTCGAGGTCGCTTACGCCGAGATTCAGAGGGGAACGGGCGCGGCCAGCATAACTATGAAGAAGGCCTTGCAGGTTTTGGTTTCCGATGGGATAATCGAAACCAAGCCCGGACGTAACAGCCGCTATGTTCAGGTAACATATCAGCAGACGCCGCTTGAGCCCAAACCGGCGGATGAGGACGCCAATGCTCAGAAAACCGACGCTTTGGCGGAATTGCTGCGGACGACGGATCAGCTGCGCCAGAGATTGCGCGTGCTGGAAATTCTGTCGGCCAACCTCCAAGAAAGACTGGCGGTTCTGGAAGAAGCAAAATAAGGCTCAACCGCCGCCGGCTGCCTCGCTTCCGCCGCGGAATGGACGGAAACCCCCACGCGGGTGAAATCACCCAGATTCACCCGCCGGGTTTTTCTTGCGCCTGAAAAGCGGCCCGGCTCAAGTGCAGCCAAGCGGAGTAATTCGCGATTCAGATCCGGGTACATATAGGGCAGCGCGATAAACCCCTCGCGCGCCAGCAGTTCCGTCGCCCGCACCGTCTCATATCTCCCGGGCCAACCGGGCGACGCGCAAGGCTTCCTCCGCGCTGCGTGCTCCCGAGGTATTCGGCAGCAGGGTGAGACCAGGATGCCCGATTTCGAGCCAGTCCGTCGCCGGTTCGCCCGGCCCGGTATGACCACCGTCCACTTTTTTATTCAGCCTCCCCCGACAAAATGCACTATTTCCAGCGCGTCGTCCTCCGCGAGCAGCCCGGTTCTATTTAGCCCGATTCGGCGTATACGGGACGATTGCCATCGTCCCCTACGGCAATACCGCCCGATTCGGCGTATACGGGACGATTGCCATCGTCCCCCGGGGCGCGCAACCCAGGACATCGTAGGGGCGGATGGCAATCCGCCCGTTGGTTTTCGACTCCCTTTCTCACACAGTCTGCCGGTCCCAGTACGAGGCGCAGATTAGTAACTACCAATAATTTTTATCTACACCC
>JAISWK010000010.1 GCA_031270805.1 Gracilibacteraceae bacterium | reverse complement strand
ATGGTTGTTTTACATATATTACCCCGCACATCTATTGATACTGGGCATCATTAAAATATATTTACTCCACACATAAAAAGGCTCATTTGAAATGTCTGCTTCACCGCTATAGGTTCGCCATCAGAGAGCGATTGGTTCTATGACGACTATCAACGGAGATGGTTTCAGTGATGTTCCGGAGAGTGCGTGGTACGGCGAAGCGGTCGCCTGGGCATCTGAGATCGGGATAGTTACAGGCATCGGAGAAGGAAAGTTCGGTCCGGGCGACCCGATTACGCGCGAGCAAGCGGCGGTGCTGCTGCAACGCTATGCTGAGGTTACACCGAATAGTGCTGCACCGAAGGGATCATTTACTGACGCCGGCGCCATCTCCGATTGGGCGACGACGGATCATGTAATGAATCATAAGAAACTCAAAAACCCCGCTCTACAGCAAAAAAATTTTTATGTCTTCTTCGCCTTTCATCGAAAAACTCTCATGGCAAAGCCGAGCAGCATGGCGGCCAAAATGAGGAAAGCAGGATGCACCCAAGGGAGGAAAAGCATACAGGCGAGGGCGGTCAGGGCGATGAGCCAGGCTGCTTTGTCCCGCAAGGCCTTCCGCCCCATGCTCAAAGCGGTCTGAGCCAGCAAAACCACGACCACGGGGCGCACACCCCGCAACATGGCCTGCAGATGGGGGGAGTCGGCGAAACTGAGGATAAGACTGCCGAGTAGAATCATGATGAGAGCTGTAGGCAGGAATGTGGCGGTCACGGCGACAAAAGCGCCTAACCAGCCGGCGACCCGGTAGCCCACAGCGCCGGCAATTTTAGGGCCTATGGGGGCGGGGAGCGAGTTGACGATCGCGAGAACATCCGCGAACTCCGCGTCGTCCAGCCATTTATATTTTTGGACAATCTCTGTCTGCATCAGCGGGATCATGGCCGAACCACCGCCGTAGCTGAAATTGCTGGCGCGGAAAAAGGCGAAAAACAGGTCGCGGAGGTCGGTGGGGTGTGCCATTGTACTCTCCTGATAATCAGGTTTTTGGGACACTCATAAGAGTTTCATCAGGGACAGCTGATGAAGCCGTGCGCCCAGAGGCAACCGCCGCAGACAGGCCACGGGTTGCCCATACAGTCCTCCCGGTTGGACTCTAACAGATCGCAGCCGCCGCAGAGAGTACAGGGAGAAAAGGGAAAGTCCCGCACCCTGGCCCGAAAGTCGGCGTAAGGCTTGGAATCCCAGATTTCGGCCAGGCTGTGAGTTTTGAGGTTGCCGAAGGAGCAATAGGGCAGGTGTCTCTCCGTCTGGAAAAGCCAGGTGGTGGCGGAGTGCAGGAGCGCCATACAAGGGCAGACTTCCCCGTCCCAGCGCAGAAAGGCGTTGTTCTCCGCGATGAAGCGGCAGCGGCGTTTCCTGGAGTCAGGGAAATGTTCGCCGGTCAGAGAATAGTTGGGATAGCCGAAAAGGAGCTTGTAGATCATGTCCTCCGTGGCATAGGCAATGTCCAGGTGCGGCAGGGTGAAGCGCGGCCCCGCTGCCGGCGCTCCTTCCCGGGCGTAGTCCAGAGAGCGGGTAAAAAGGGCCTGCGATTGGAACTCGGGGGTGCGGGGCAAGAGATTGGATATGTTGATCCGGGCTAAGCTATATATATCGGCAAATTTTTCTATCTGCGCAAGCTGGTTGGCGTTCTGGCGGGAAACCACGAAGTTCACGGCCAGTTCCAGGGGGCTGCCCCGGCGCTCCCGCTCCCGGCCCAGTTCCCGCAGGGCGGCGGTCACCTCGTCCAGGCGGGCTTCCCCATGGGAAGTCGTCTTGGCGTCCCCGGGGATGATATTGTCAAAAGAAATCCAGAGGCAATCGACGTACCGCAGCAATATGTCTTGGGCCTGGCCCAGCAAGACGCCGTTGCTTATGACCTCCACCCGGCGACCGCTAGCCTTGGCCAAAGCCAGCATCTCCGCCCGGCCGGGGTAAAACAGGGGTTCGCCGATGCCGCCGAAAAAAATAACCCGCAAAGAAGGCAGTTTTTTGGCCTCGGCTAAAACCGTCCTGAGGAGATCCATATCCATATCCCCCGTCGTCTCGTCCCAGCCCAGGCGGAAACAATTTTCGCAGCGCAGGTTGCACCGCGAAGTCGGCTCTATATAAAGCTTTTCGATCCCGGCTTCAGGCATATTTATACTCCGGGATCAAACAGTTCGACCCGAACGGTCGCGCCCCGGCGCAGCCCCTCCGTATTGCGGTCGATGAGAATATAGCCGTCCGCCCGGGCCAGACCGCTTACCAGGCCCGACTTGGTAAAAAGCGGGGCGGCCAGGTATTGCCCGCTCTCCCCGCCGGTGAGAGCCACGAGCTGCACCGTATCCTTGCCCGGGGAACCGGCTACCGGGCGCGTCAGCATGGCGGGCAGCGCCGGCATTCCCGCGGCGCCGGTCAGTTCCCGCCAAACTTGAGCTATGAGCAGGTCGAAAACGATCAGCGCCGAAAGCGGATGGCCGGGCAGACCGACAAAGACAGTGCGCGTGGCGCGATCATAGGCCAGGATCGTCGGTTTGCCGGGTTTCAGGGCCAGACCGTGGGCGCATAGGCCCTGGTCGGCCGCCCGGGCCAGCACCGCCGCCGTCAGGTCGTCCTCGCCCTGGGAACTCCCGCCGGAAATCAGGACGAGGTCGCAGGACAAGGCGGCCCGGCGCGCCGTCGCCAGCAGCAGCTCCGCGTCGTCCGCCAGCACCGCCGTCGTCTCCACCCGGAAGCCGGCGGCGCGGGCCAGCGCGGCAAGCGCCGTCGTATTCACGTCGCGCACCTGCCCGGGCCGGGGCCTGGTTTCCGGCGGAACCAATTCGTTCCCGGTGGAGATCACCGCCACGCGCAGCGGGGTGTAGACCTGCAGCCGGCGAATCCCGGCGGCCGCGAGCAGCGCTTCCTCCCTGACCCGCAACCGGGCGCCCCGCGCCAATAACCGCGCTCCCCGGCTGACGTCGTCACCCGGCAGCACGATGTTTTCCCCTGCGGCGACGGCGGCGCTGACCGCTACCCCCGCCTGGCCGAAGGTCTGGCAGTATTCCACCATGACGACCGCGTCGGCGCCGGCGGGCACCATGCCGCCGGTCGGTACATAAGCACATTCGCCGGCCTGCAGCGTGATTTCCGCCGGCCGGCCCATCTCCACCGCGCCGACTTGCCGCAGCAGCGCCGGGATACTCGTTCCGGCCGCCGCCGTGTCTTTGGCGGCGAGCGCATATCCGTCCACGGTCGAACGCTTGAAGGCGGGGATATCTTCCTCCGCCCGCAGATCCTCCGCCAGGATCCGCCCGAACGCCGCCGGGAAGACCGCCTCCTCTGTCTGCAGCGGCGTTTCCAGCAGGCAGGCGCGCAATTTGCCGCGGGCGGTTTCCAGTGTATCGACCTGTAATAATTCCATTTTTTTCCGCCCCCCTGACCCGTCCTCAGCTCCCGTTTTCCACCAAACAAACCTCGCCGGCCCGGGGACAGGCATAACCGCCCATCTCCCCCAGCCGGTCGGCAAACCAGGGATCGGCCAAGGCCTGGCGGAAGGCTGCGACTTGGGGCAGAGCAAGGTACTTCTGCGGCAGGGCAAAATCGTATTCTTCCCGGCCGATCGGCACAAAATCAAGCTCCAGGGCCCGCGCCGCGGACCAGACCCCGAGACCGCAGTCGGCGCTGCCGCCCTGAACCGCTGCCGCCACCGCCATATGCGTCGCCGCCTCCCGTTCGTAGCCGATGATACTCTCCGGCTCGAGGCCCAGCTTGGCCAGCTGGTAATCCAACAGGAGGCGGGTTCCGGCGCCGCGCTGGCGATTAATAAAACGCCGGCCGGGAAGATCCGCGACCGAGCGGAGGCCGAGCGGGTTCCCCGGCGGCAGGATAAGCCCCTGGATCCGCTCCACTCCCTTGATCAGAGCCATCGGCTCGTGCGGAAACATCTCGCGTAGAATGGGCAGGTTATAAACCCCGCTGGCCGGATCAAGCAGATGAATCGGCGCAACATGCGCCTCGTCGCGTTGCAGGGCCAGCAGTCCGGCCGTGCTGCCCACATGGGTGCTGGTCAGGTAATGCCCGGGACAGAGAACAGGCATCCTGTCCGCGAGTACGTCCAGGATCAGGTCATGACT
>JAISWK010000191.1 GCA_031270805.1 Gracilibacteraceae bacterium | reverse complement strand
TTTTTTTCCCAGCCTTGGTCTGATTTCCAGCGGCGCACTGTACTCGCCGAGATACCCATTTCACGCGCTATCCATACGATTTTCATGCCAGAGCGGTACTTTTTCTCTGCTTCGATGCTTTCAGGACACCTCGCTCTCGGCACGGTTCCCCCCCCCTTAGTCGTCGGTTTCTATTTCAAAGGGCAGCCACCGGCTGTTCCCTGAATCATTCGATTTTTTCACTGTGATTTTCCCCTTCTCTTGTCAGCGGGCTGTAAGAGGGCTTTTTATGCGGCAAGAATGAGCTTCAAGCCGCGATTTTCGTATACTGTTCTCCCGCCGGTCACACCCGCGAAAGAAACGGTAACGGGTTTTCCCGCGTCCATCAAAGGCGCGACGATCCAGCAAAGCGGCGTTATTGTTCGCAAGCCGGCGATATTGCTTAAGTTCCTGCTCGGTCATATAGCTTTCACCTTACGGGAAATCTTATGCTTTTTAACCCCCTTTTGTCAAGCCCCGCAAAACCTGAAAGGGCCTGAAAACTTTGTAAAACCTGGTATTCAAACAGCAAAAATCTGCCAATTGTCTTGTAATTATCCGAATTGAACGGATAGGAAAGGGCTGGAGGGGGTGGGGGAAAATATCATCATATACCTACTCGCCAGGCCCCGGCCCTCTATAGCGCTCTCACGCACGATTAAACGGCCGGTCGGACTGCCAGCGTCATGTTGTCAAAAGTTGACATTCAAAAAACTTTGCATTACCCTTTTGACGATGACGAACGGGCTAAGTTTGGCTTAGGATGTTACGCAAATGACCACCCCTGAAAACCTTACAAAACCTGACATTCAAAACGCTTTGCAAGCCGCTTGAATAGCGCGAAAACGGCAACTGTACAAGGGGCTAGCCACTTAACAAAACTTAACATTCAAAACGCTTTGCATGATATGAGTTAGGCTCATCGCGTCGATGACGATGACGGTGACTAAGTTTGGCTTAGGATGTTACGCAAATGACCACCCCTTGGGGTGACTAAGTTTGGCTTAGTAGGGGGCCGTCATCTTTTTCATCGTCAAGAATCGAAACAAACCGAACGCTGAAACCGAACGCTCGGAACGCTGAAAGCGAACGCTGAAAGCGAACGTCCTTTGAAATAGAAACCGACGAATCAATGAATGTTCCACTTCCTTTTGTCATGATATGAGTTAGGCTCACCCCCACGATGACGAAAAAGATGACCGGGAAGTCTGTTTTGAGACAGCATGAACGCCAGCCTTTCCAGGACGCCGCCAGAGGGCCGTAGAAGGCCTAGGAGCGGCGATACTACGCCGGAAGGGGAAAGCTATGTCAGGGTCATTTCTCCGCTCTGAGGGCCGCTATGGCTCCGCGTTTCACGGAGTCACGACTATTGCCCGCGCCTTTTACAATAGGCCCTTATCTCGCGCTCATATTCCTCCGGAGACAATCCTAGCCGTTGCAACCCCCGCTTGAAGATGTCATAGTTGCGCCAGTCTCGCCGGGACCGTTCTTTTCTTCGGTCACGTGGCCGGGGAGGCTTGTAATTGCTCATCGCGCCATCTCCCCAAACGGCAGGGGGCCGACTTCGCCAGCCGGCACCTCGACCAGCCGCGAAAAATCAGCCGCCGGCACGTTTTGAAGATTCGCAGGCGCAGTGATTTTATTGACAAAATTGACAAAATGGGTATTGGGGGGGATACCGGAAGGGTTTTCATCAATTTCATCAATTTTATCAATGCTTTTTCGGACTTCAGGATTTACAACAATCCGCGGTGACGGTCTGCCCGCGTTGCCCGTTGGGGTCTGATCCACCCGGATATACCCCCGTCTAGCGAGTTCGATCAAGGCCTCGTCAAGACTAAAATCTCGCTTGCCCTGAACCATACGCGTCAATTCGTTTTTCCGGTCGGTTCTCATCGCCTGAACTTTGCCCCAGAGATAGCGAGCGTCAGCCACGCGCGGAGATTCCGCCTGCTCAGCATACACCGCCATGGAATGAGCAAGGAAAAAATTCGCAAGTTCGACGGCGGCCGCCGCCTCCTCGGCGCTGATCGGCCCCTCCAGCGGGTCACCCCCCCGCTCGCAAGCGGAAATGCAATGGACGAGGCCGGCAAGGCGGGTCATCTGACCAGGGAGCTTCCCGGCCCAATCCGCCATGTGGGACAAATCACCAACTTCGGGGTGTAGCCGCGGCTCGATTTCGTCGTGGAACGCAGCATAAACAGCAAACCCCTCATCGCTGTAAGCCAGCTCACCCTTGCTCGCGCCCGCCAACATATCGCGGCAAAGAGTGTAAAAAGCAATTCGGACATTTTCGTCCAGTGGCGTTGACATTGCGCGCCGACTTCCGACGCGAGAAGAACACCTCACAAAAAGGATGCGGGACAGCAAGCCGCGCCCCACCTTCTGCAAATCGGCGAACAAATCCGCGACAACGTGAGGTTGGCACGGGGCCATGATGGTAAGGACGGGAAAATCAATGACAATACTCTCGCAACTTTTCCGATCGACGCAAACGCGGTCGCCGCTATAGCCATTCAGATAAAGCTCCAAGCCCCCCCGGTCGCTATATCTTCCAATATTTTCAAACAGGCCGCCACCCTCTGCCGACACAAGCGCGAACACCGAACCTTGCGCTTTGAGCATGGCCGCGAGCTTTTCCGGCGTGACGTCTGCGCCAAAAAGCCGTAGCTCTTCGACGGGTTCAAAAGATGCGAGTTCGTTATTGAGGGCCCTCAATTCATCCTCCGCGAGCAACCGCTCGTCAATTTTTTTGCCCCTGACTGCCCGTTGTTCGGCGTCCACAATCCGGGCGCGCAATAATTTCAATTCACTCAGGTTCTGCAAAACCTCCCCGCCGTGCAGCTTATTGTAATCGCGCTCAAATTCGACCAACGGACGGAAAACGAGATCCACAACGCCAGATTTACGCTCCGACGGCGGCGCAATGGGCGCGAGGTACAGACAGGCCCGCTCGATATGGCCGCTCGGCAAACGAACCGGATAACGCCCCCGGCAGGCCACCTCAAGGGCTCCCAGCACGCAACAGCCGACCAAATCGGCCGGGGCCTGGACGGTCTCCGCCACGGCGGAAATATAATCACGGGTCCAGCGCGGCAAGACGTGGAGCGGGAAAAACGGTAAATCCTCCAGCCGCTCGAAAGGGATCAACTCCGCCCACTCGGGCGCTTCAACTTGCGGGAGACTGTCGCGCCCCCGATCCGGGGCCCACTCGGGCGCAGCCTCCACCAGCTGGAGCAAGGCCGCTTTCGTCGCGTCTGCGCCCAGGGCCGCCGCGACGTCCGAAATGTCGCCGCCCGCCGGCAAGTCGGGGTAAATGGCCCGCAAGTCCAAGATTTTAACGGATTTCGCAACAGGAAATAAAATATTTGCTTCCTCGATTGAAAAGTTCTTGCCCACTAAGTCATTGTCTGGTAAAATATAGATGGATTTATCAGAGAACCACTTGACCAAATCGCTCCTAAACTTCCCGCTGCCCGCCCCGTCGGGGGAGCAGGTAGCGGGAAGGCCCATTTTTTGGAGGCAGTCAACGTCCTTCTCCCCCTCGGACAGGAATACATAATCGGACGCGATCAGCTCCGGCAAGCGATACGGAACGAGCGGAACCCCCCTCCGATCCCACGCCCAGCCGCCCAGGGCCGGGCGGCGTATCTGGAACATCTTTGGTACATATCTCAATTTTTGGAAAAGTAAGTTGCCCTCTTCGTCCAAATAATTGTATTCCGCCACCGGCACGCGCCTTTGCGGGGCCGGGCCGTCGCGAGCGTCGCCCATGATGTCGGACAAAGACAAGTCCATGGCGCTCAAAACCGCCTGCACCATGCAACCCACATGACAACGAAGCAGAATTCGGCCACCTGCTCCCTCCTTGACAGAGAGAGAGGGGTTTTTATCTGCGTGAGCGGGGCAGAGGCCCAGCCAGCCGTCCCCGCTCCTCTTGACCCCCTTCAGCCGGCTCAAAAAATCGTCGATGGTCACACAATCACCCCGTTTCATCCAGCTTGCGGCGCAAGGCATCGACATTCAAAAGCCGCTTGCGACCGCAAGGAATGCCCTTGATAAAGCCGGTCTCAAGCCACTTCCGCACGGTGTATTCCTTCAGACCCAGCGCCGCGGCCGCTCGGCGCGGCGGAAGCAGGAGGGGAGGCGCTTTTTGCGTCATTGATTGTTGTTGCACTGCTCCACCTCCTGCCCGGCGTCCAACCCGTCCGACAACACCCGTTTCTCCCAATAGCGGCGCGTGTGTTCCCGGCATTTCTCCCGATTTTTCGCGTACCACGCCCTCTTGTATGCGCGGCGCTTCTCAGCGGCCTGCTCCGACAAACCTTTCCCGACCATTTTTGATTCCACTGATTTCCCTCCTTGACGTGATGAATATTTCGTGTTAGAATCCGGACAAGAACACGTCGTGTTCCTGTGCGATTTTATGATGCCACCTGTTTTTGATTCTGTCAAGGACTTTCGCACAATTATCGAACGATGTTCCGCAACGGAGAATTGAAAGGAGATTTTTTAATGATGGGCGAAAACGGGAACAAACGGCGGTTGATGGATATTGGTTGGAAGGTAAAAAAAGCGCGTGAGAATATGGGCTTGACACAAGAGCAATTCGCGGCTAAATTCGGTTATGCTCGCACCACGTTGGCGAAGTTGGAGGCGGGGCTAAGGGATTTCAAGTCCACGGAGATTGCCACCCTCGCGGAACAATTGAATGTATCATGTGATTATCTGCTCGGACGTTCTCGCGCCGCCGCGCCGGATGATTTCATGCAAGAGGTAGTGTCGCGCTTCGGACTGTCGGAAGCGGCATTACAAATCCTATCGGATATGCCTGTGATTGATGACAAAGAGAACTGGTGGAACTGGCCCGGACTGTCGGAAGCGACATTTCAAAAACTATCGACTATACCTGATGAGGAAGACAGCGCAAGCGTTGCACGCATATGGGCTAAACTCGACAGAGCAAGGACGATTCAACGCCGGGCCGTTATCAATCTGCTGCTCGGCGAACATCTCGGACAAATGGCAATTCTAAGGCTATCGAACTACTTTTTTGCAGACCTTGACGAGGGGATAAGGCTGTCTCGCTTCCATTGGGTCAATAACATTCCATGGGCCGATACCGGCGAAAGCGGCACACAGAATTTTGGCTTTCATGTTGAAATTGGTGATGAAGAATTGCGGAGCGGCTTGCTTTCGCTCGTCAATGAGTCTCTCGCAGATTTACGCGACGAAGTGATGAAAAGGCAGGAGGGTAACCATGGCAACGAATAAAAAAGCGTCAAAACTTCCCACAGGCGTGACCGCGGTCAATAATCGCCCCGGTTTGTATCGCCTTTCAATTCAAGTCAACAATAAGCGGTTTACCGAATACCACCGCCCAGATGAACACCTCACCCAGCGACAATTGCAGAGCGTGTTACAAAAGAAGATTGATGCCTTCCGCGTGCGAGCGGAGCGGGGCAGTCTGCGAGGGCAAGTGACGGACAAATCAACGCTCGACGAATGCGCCGCCTGGTACTTTGACACGGCAAAGCTGGAAAACCGCGAAAGCACCATAATCAAGGACAAATACAATTATGAGCGTTATATTGCGCCCCACCTTGGAAGCGTCAAGGTAAAAAGCATTACCCCGCCGATGGTAAGCCAATTACTTGCCGACTTACTCGACCACGGCGGCGGGACTAAGGTAATCTATTCCGCAAAGCCTGAATTTATTAAGCTGATGTATGAGAAAAAGCCGTCCCGCCAGGCAGGGGGCTTTAACCTCGTGGCGCGGGAACTTAATATAGGGGTTGATAATACTTTTGTTCGCGTCCGGCGCGGTGATAATTGCGAAAAGGAAATAGCGGAGAAAGTCGCTGAATATTTCGGGGTTCCGCTCGCCGCGGCCTTCGATAAGAAGTCAGACGAAAAACCGCTTTCTGCCGGTATGGTCAGATCAATCACCTATACGCTATCGGCAATATTGACCGCTCTTGTTCGGTCTGACGTTATCCCTCGCAACCCTGTAATGAATGCGACAAAACCACGCGTAGGGGAAGCGGAGCGCGGCGCTTACCTCACGCCGGAACAGTTGCCGATATTCCAATCAGGGCTTGACGGTTTAGCATATGATGGCGTCCGCGTAGGGTTGACGCTTTGTTTACATCTCGGATTGAGGAGCGGCGAAAGTCGCGCCCTACGTTGGCAGGACATAGATTTTTTGAACAACATAGTCAACATCGACCATAACGCAGTTCATACAAATAGAGGGCTTGCCATTGGTGAACCCAAGACAAAGCGCAGTATTCGCAAGCTTCCACTCTCTCCCTACCTGCGCGGGGTACTGCTTGAACATCGGAAAGCGCAGGTCATCTATTCGCGTTCCCTTGGTTCGCAATGGCAGGATAACAATCTTATATGTCCGAATACGACAGGCGGGATAATGGAGAATTCCCGCTATCATATCGCGGTCAAAAGTATTGTCAAGGCTTATCCCGAATTACCCGCAGACTTGCACCCTCACAGCCTCCGGCACACATTTGTTACGCTTCTAATCGCTGATGGCCTGGACGTGGTAACAGTTGCAAGCCTTGCGGGGGACACAGTGGATATAATCGCCAAAACCTATGCTCACGCTCTCAAAGGGCGGGAAGCGGCGGCAATGGATAGAATCGGTGATGTATTCGCCAAAATAGCGCCGCCCAGGCGGCTTACTCTCATTGTGTCCCGGAACTGATTTAATTCACTTTTTTCAATTTATTCACCCTCATACGGAAAATGAAAAACATGCTTTGCCGGGGGTATCGCCGGAGACTTTTATACCTTTTGTACCTTTTGTTACCACGGTTCGCACAACCAGCCGCGAAAAATCAGCCGCCGCCGGGGAATCCTCGGTGACGGCAACCGGCACACCCCCTCAGGAGCGCACAGAGACCGCAGGAGACACGAAAGGCCGGGGGGATATGGAAATGTATCCGGCAAAGGAGAAGGGGCCGCAAAACGCGCCGGAGGGCCGTAAATTCCTTTGACCGTGATTTCGCGGTGTCCTTTTGTCACTTTTGTCACTATTTTTCGCGCTACGGATCCGGCCGGAATAAGCAAACCATGGACGAACCATGGACGATGACGAAAAGGGGGTAAGCATTACTGACGCCCTTGGAAAATATTAGCGGTTCTTGGTGTCCCGAAATAGTCAAAATAAAAAGTGTGTTACAAAGTGTGTTACATTCAATGCCAAACAGCCCTCAAACCCTGTAATGTCAAGGGTCTATAAGCTATCAGCAATTACATGGCAGGATTAAAGCCGGGCGGCGAATCAGCCCGTGGGAGAATAGGAACACCGCTTCTTTAGCCCCGGCAGGAAGGTCAATGCTCCAGCCTTCAGCCGGCTTAATCGGGGAAAGGGTGACATCGTAAGCAGAGAAGGCGCTCAGGGGAGGGCGGGCATTTTTCCCGGGCGGGTTAATAAGCTTGAGATCGGGGGTGAAATTGACTTGACTGGCAAAATCATCGTGGACATTGCCTTCGGTGACTTCCAGATCGGTGATGACGCACATCTTCTCGCCGCCGCCGACCGCCGGCTTGAATGTCACATCTTTCAATTTTTCACTGGCATAGGCGACAAATTCATGCTCGACTTCGCCCGTACCCATATTGACGCCTTCCGGTTGTGTGCCGTCGACGACGGTCAGATTGGGACTATCAGAGGTCGGCGGCCAGGAGCTGCCCGGCCAATGCCAGACGAGAGTTTTCCTGCCGGCCTCGACAAAGACGTTCCAAAGCTGCTCGGCTTTACACAGACTGGAATGCAGCGCGTAACCGAACGTGTCCAGTTTTTCCGGATTCTGGCGCCAGAAGTCGGTAATGCCATGCACATAAGGATGGCATCCCGTCGCCAGGGAGGTCCACAACGGCGGCGTAATGGTCGGATTGGAACCGAGGAGGTAGAGATCCTCACGCGCCGAACCGGCCGCAATGAGTTTTTCCAGATTCGGCATGAAGCCTTGCTCCATATGATATTTGGTCAACACCGGGTCCATCCCGTCTATGCCGAGTACGAGGATTTTTTCGGTCATGGGCTTATTAGGCATGCTTTCAACATCCCCCTTGAATTAATATTTGCCATGGCATTATTACTAGCAATGGTATCATTGTATGACCTTATTCCTTAGCTGGCAAGCATCGGTTAATTGTCGAACCGAGCCTGGTACAATTTGTGTTTGCATCAAGTTGTTATAAATGTTATAAAATGATACGCTTTCCGAGATTGAATTGCCGGCGTTTTTCTGCTATAATCAGGTCAAACTGAAAGCAGAGGAGGCGCCCGCCATAGAAACGCCGCACACAGCCGCAAATTTCATCTACGCGATCATCCGCGAGGACCTGAAGCAAAATAAGAACGCCGGGCGGGTTCACACCCGCTTTCCGCCGGAACCGAACGGCTACCTCCACATCGGTCACGCCAAATCCATCTGCTTGAATTTCGGCGCCGCCCTGGAGTTTGGCGGGAAATGCAATCTGCGTTTCGACGACACAAACCCGGCGAAGGAGGACACGGAATATGTGGACTCCATCCGGGCCGATGTCCGCTGGCTGGGTTTTGACTGGGAAGACCGCCTGTATTACGCCTCGGATTATTTTCCCCGCCTCTACGACTTCGCCTGCCGTCTGATTGAAAAAGGGCTGGCCTATGTCTGCGACCTGTCGGCGGAGGAAATCCGGGCTTACCGGGGTACGCTGACGGAGCCCGGCCGGGAAAGCCCTTACCGCGAGCGCAGTGCGGCGGAAAACATGGACCTGTTCCAGCGGATGCGGGCGGGGGAGTTCCCGAACGGGGCCCGGGTGCTGCGGGCCAGGATCGACATGGCTTCCCCGAATTTGAATCTGCGGGATCCCGTGCTTTACCGGATATTGCATCAGGCCCACCATCGCACGGGCGACGCCTGGTGCATTTATCCGCTCTATGATTTTGCCCATCCACTCTCCGATGCCATTGAAGGCGTCACCCACTCTATCTGCACGATGGAATTCGAGGATCACCGGCCGCTCTATGACTGGCTGACGGACAACTTGATCGAGGAAAATCCGCCGCGGCAATACGAATTCGCCCGGCTCGATCTCACTTGCACCATCATGAGCAAGCGCCTGTTGCGCCACCTCGTGGAGGAAGGGGTCGTGTCCGGCTGGGACGACCCGCGGATGCCCACTCTTTCCGGCTTGCGCCGGCGCGGCTACACGCCGGAGGCCATCCGCAATTTTTGCGAGCGGATCGGCGTGGCCAAAGCCAACAGCCTGGTGGACACGGCCCTGCTGGAATACTGCCTGCGCGAGGATTTGAACCGGCGGGCCGAGCGGCGGATGCTTGTGCTGCGGCCGCTGAAAGTCGTGATTGACAATTATCCGCCGGAACAGATCGAGTACTTGGAGGCCGAAAACCACCCGGACAGCCCGGAGGCCGGCGTCCGGCTCATTCCTTTCGGCCGGGAGATTTATATAGAAAATGAAGATTTCATGGAAGACCCGCCGAAAAAATATTTTCGCCTCCGCCCCGGGGGAGAGGTACGGCTGAAACACGCTTATATCATCACCTGCACGGATCTGGTGCGGGACGACGCCGGCCGGGTGAGCGAAGTCCACTGCCTGTACGATCCGTTGAGCAAAAGCGGCGGGCCGAACGCCGGGCGCAAGGTCCGGGGGACTTTGCATTGGGTGGCGGCGCGGGAATCCGTCCCCTTGGAGGTGCGCCTGTACGACAGCCTGCTGCAGGACGCGCCGGAGAATCCGGAGGCGGAAGAAGACGGGGATTTGTTCTCCCGCCTCAACCCCGCCTCGCTGGAAGTATGCCGGGAATGTCGGGGCGAGCCGGCTCTGGCCGCTGCGGGGCCGGGCGAACGCTTTCAGTTTTTGCGCCTCGGTTATTTTTGCGCGGACAGCCGGGACGCCGCCTTTGGCCATCCGGTTTTCAACCGGATTGTCGGCTTGCGGGACACCTGGGCCAAAATAGCGCAGGCTCAGTGAATAAACCCGCTCGCCGCCGCGGGCCGGGCCTGTTCCTCTGCCTCGCGCCTTTCGCCCTGAGCGCCGTCCTGCTCGGGGCGGCCCGGCGCGTTCCGGCTTGGGCCGAGTGGTACGCCCTTCATATTTACCCGCTCTTTCCCCATACCGTCGGGCGGCTGGCCGGCCTTATTCCGCTTTCCCTCTTCGAGCTGCTCCTGCTCGCTCTCGGCGCCGGGGCCCTGCTCCTGACCGCTTGGGTTCTCTTGGCTCTGGCCGCGCCTGCCGCCCGCCGCGGCGGCGGTTTTTTTCGCCCCCTCTGCGCCGGGTTCGGCCTCCTCTGCCTGCTTTTTACGCTGACCGCCGGCATCAATTACAACCGGGAACCTTTTGCCGACCGCTACGGCCTGCCGGTGCGGGCCCCGGCTGCGGGGGAACTGCGCGCCCTGTACGGGGAGCTGGTGGCCGAGGCCGCGGCGGCGGCGGCGCTGGGAGGGGCGGAGGCGGCGGAACCGAATCGCAGCGCGGCGAACGAGTGGAGAAAGGAAGCGCGCCGGGCCATGAGCCGCCTCAGCCGCCGCTACGCCCTGATAAGCAGTTATCCGCCGCCGAAGCCGGTTTTCTTTTCCCCGACGATGTCCCGGCTCGGCATCAGCGGTATTTTTTCGCCTTTTACCCTGGAAGCAAATTACAATAGCGATATGCCGGCTTTTCAAATCCCCTCCGCCCTATGCCATGAACTGGCCCACTTGGCCGGCTATATGCGCGAAGAAGAAGCCAATTTTATCGCTTACCTGGCCTGCCGCGAATCCTTCAGCCCCGCCTTTCGCTACAGCGGGGCCCTCTTCGCCTTGGGCTATGTCCTCGACGCCCTGCGCGCCGTGAGCAGCGCCCAGGAATACGCCGCCCTCCTGGCCGAATTGCCGCCGGCGGCGGCGGAGGATTTTCGCCTGGCCGGGGAATACTGGCGGCAATACGCCGGGCGGGCGGCGGAGCTGCAAACCGAGTTGAACGACGCCTATCTCCGGGCCAACGCCCAGAGTGCCGGCGTGGAAAGCTACGGCCTGGTCGTGGATTTGCTCCTGGCCTACCGGCGCGGCGATTTCAGTGAGCAGTGGAAAGTGGAAAGTGGAAAGTGGTTAGTGGAAAGCGTATCATTTTATAACGGAATGGATTTTCGTAGGGGCGGATGGCAGTTCGGCTTGGGCGGCATAGGAGACTCCATTCGGCCTCGCCGAATGGTTAGTCGAACTTGTGCAGGAACCTAGCCGCTGTTCCCGCCACCCCCCGAGAGGAATGTTCATGCGGGTTACAGCGGCTTGGTT